>NZ_JAPDUI010000058.1 GCF_025980345.1 Arenimonas sp. GDDSR-1
TTGGCCCAGGCCAGAAAATCGATGGCGGCCCTGCCGTAACTCAGATCCACCGCCACGGTGTGCGTGCCGGCCAGCCGGAACGGCAGCTGCAAGGGCTGCGTGCCGCGCCCGGCGGAGGTGGCGTTGAGGATCAGGTCGAAATGGCCGAGCTCGGGCAGATCCTGCCAATAGCGGGTATGCGCACGCCCGGGTTCCTGTAGGGCATCGGCCAGTTCATCGGCGCGCTCCGGGCTGCGGTTGCAGACCACCAGTTCGCCGATGCCGGCATCCAGCAGGGCGGGCGCCACGCCGAAGGCGGCACCGCCGGCGCCGAGCAGCAGCGTGCGGCGTCCGCGCAGATCGATGTTTCGGCGCAGGCACAGATCATTCACCAGGCCGACGCCATCGGTGTTGTCGCCGTGCCAGACGCCGTCAATAGTACTGAGGGTATTGACCGACTGTGCGCGCCGCGCGCGCGGCGTCAGTTCGGCGCAGAGGTCCATTACCGCGCGTTTATGCGGCAGCGTCACATTGGCGCCGACACCGCCTTCGGCCGCGAAGCGGGCTAAACCGGATGCCAGCGCATCCGGCGCCAGTTCCAGACGGTCGTAATCGAGATCCACCGACCACTGGCCGGCGAAATGCTTATGGATGTAAGGCGACAGCGAATGATCGACCGGCTGGCCGATCACCGCGAAGCGTGCATGCGGCTGGCGCAGCGGCACGCCTCAGTCCTTCAGGTAACGGGCGGCGTCGAGCGCGTAGTAGGTCAGGATGCCGTCGGCGCCGGCACGTTTGAACGCCAGCAAGGACTCCATCACGCAGGCGCGTTCGTCCAGCCAGCCGTTCTGCGCGGCGGCCTTGATCATCGCGTATTCGCCGGAGACCTGATACACGAAGGTCGGCATTTCGAAACGGTCCTTGACCCGGCGCAGGATGTCCAGATAGGGCATGCCCGGTTTCACCATGATCATGTCGGCGCCTTCCTCGATATCCAGCGCGACCTCGCGCAGGGCTTCGTCGGAATTGGCCGGATCCATCTGGTAGGAATACTTGTTGCCGCCGCCGAGCGCCGACGCCGAACCGACCGCATCGCGGAACGGCCCGTAAAACGCCGAGGCGTATTTGGCGGAATAGGCCAGAATCTGGGTGTTGACGAAGTTTTCTTCTTCCAGCGCTTCGCGGATGGCGCCGATGCGGCCGTCCATCATGTCGCTCGGCGCGACCACGTCGGCACCGGCAAAGGCATGCGACAGCGCCTGCGCGACCAGCACCTCGACGGTTTCATCATTGAGCACGTATCCGGCGTCATTGATCAAACCGTCCTGGCCGTGACTGGTGTAGGGATCGAGTGCGACATCGGTGATCACGCCCATCTCCGGGAAGCGCGACTTGATGGCGCGGATGGCGCGCTGGGCCAGACCGTTTTCATCGTAGGCCGCCACCGCATCCAGCGACTTGGCCTCCGGCGCGGTGACCGGAAACAGCACCATGGCCGGAATGCCGGCGCTCATCGCCTGCTCGGCTTTGCGCACCAGGGCATCGATGGACAGGCGTTCGACACCCGGCATCGAGGCCACCGGCGTTACCGTATCCAACTCATGCACGAACACCGGCAGGATCAAATCGCTGACATCCAGCCGATGTTCGCGCATCAGGCGCCGGGAAAACACGGATGCGCGCATGCGGCGCGGGCGTGACATCGGAAAGGACATGGGCGGCTCCTGAGGCAATGCCGCTATTTTAATCCCAATAGGGGTCATGGCGTGGCCGGAGCCCAGCTGATAGAATCCTCGACACGGGGAGGGGATGCGTTGAACGGAAATGGTCGTGGCGACTAAAAGCCAACTTTATCAGGATCTTAGAAAAGCATCCGACATTGTGGCGGCGGCCGAAGTGCTGTGCGCCTATCTGCGCGCGCGCGGCATTTCCGAACATCCGCGCTGCCTGTGGCATCTGCATTCGCCGCATTACCAGGCGCTCGGCCATCAGTCCCTGCCCGCCATGAGCATGCAGGACATGAAGCGTCTGGAAACCTCGGCCTCGGAACACCCTGGCGACTGGGCCGAATCCCCGGTGATTCTGGCCCGGCACCGCAGCTCCCTGTTCATCCTCGATGTCAACTGCGGGGCCGGAACGCGGCAGACCCTGGACGAAGAGCTCCAGGCGGCATCGGCCATGCTGTCCTATCTGATGGCGCGGCACCAGTGCGATCTGCAGCAACAGCAGCTGATGAAATCCGAAAAACTGCAGCAGGCCCTGTTCGACATCAGCAATCTGGCCTACACCGAACACGACACCGCCGTGCTGTTCCGGAAACTGCACGGCATCATCGCCGGCCTGGTCTATGCCGAAAATTTCTTCATCGTGAACTTCGACGAAAGCAAGGGCACGATGCAGTTCCTGTATTACGCCGACAGCATCGACAAGGAACCGGTCGATCCCGACATCGAGTGGGACAAAAGCATGCTGGCCAACAGCGTCACCCTGGCCATGCTGCAGTCGAAGCGCTTCGCCTGGGACAGCTCGGAGGCCCTGCTCGACCGCTTCGGCCTGGCCCGCGACAACGAACTCGGGCCGGAAAGCGTCGACTGGCTGGGCATCCCGATGCTGGACAACGGCGTGGTGGTCGGCGGCCTGGTCATCCAGAGTTATCTGCCCGACAAACGCTACACCCAGGCCGACCTCAATCTGATGTCGTTCGTGGCCGAACACATCCGGCAGTCGCTGACCCGGCGCGCGCAGACCGTGGAGCTGGAGCGCATGGTCGATGAGCGCACCGCCAAACTGAGCCAGGAAATCCGTGAACGCGAACGCTCGGAGATGATCCAGTCGGCGCTGTTCAACATCACCCGGCTGGCCAGCCAGAGCGAAACCCTGGAGCAGTTCTATCCGGCCATGCACGAGATCGTCGGCCAGCTGCTGGACGCCAAGAACATCTACGTCGCGTTCATCGACGGCACCGGCGCGACCCTGCACTTCCCGTACTACATCGACGAACGCAGCAACGACCCCGTGGTGGCGCGTCCGGTCTCGAACGGACTGACCGAATGGGTGCTGCACAAACAGGCGCCGGTGCTGCTCAGCGAACGCGACATCCAGCGCCTGAAGCAGGACGGACTGGCGGTGATCAAGGGCGCGGTGCCGCAGTGCTGGCTGGGCGTGCCGCTGCTGATCCGGGGCCGTGCCATCGGCGTCATCGCGCTGCAGAGCTACGACAGCCACGACGCCTACTCCAGCAAGGAGCAGGAGCTGCTGATGTTCGTCAGCAGCCATATCGCGCAGGCGCTGGAGAAGATCGAATCCTCGAACCGGCTCAAGCAGGCCTATGCCGAGATGGAATCGAACATCCTGCGCCGGACCCAGGAACTGGAGATGAGCAACCAGGCCCTGCGCGAACAGATCGGCCGGCGCGAGGAAGCCGAGCAGAAGCTGAAATACGATGCCATGCACGACCAGCTGACCGGGCTGGCCAACCGCAACCAGCTGTACGAACGCCTGAAGCAGTCGCTCAGCCTGTACCAGAACAACCCGGCACGCATGTTCGCGGTGTTCTTCATCGACCTCGACCGTTTCAAGATCATCAACGATTCCATGGGCCACTGGGTCGGCGACGAGCTGCTGAAAACCGTGGCCGAACGCATCCAGCGCTGCGTGCGCAAACCGGATCTGGTGGCCAGGCTCGGCGGCGACGAGTTCGCGGTGATCCTGAACTCCATCCGCAACGTCAACGAATCGCGGCTGGTGGCCGAGCGCATGCTCAACGAGTTCGACGAGGCCATATTCATCCAGGGCAAGGAGCTGTTCATCACGCCCAGCATCGGCATCGCCATCTCGCATGAACGCCACCACGATCCCGATGAAATCCTGCGCGATTCGGACATCGCCCTGTACCGCTCGAAGGAACTGGGCCGCAACCGCTTCACCTTCTTCGATGACGCCCTGCACCAGTCCGCGCTGAAAACCCTGATGATCGAGGGCGATCTGCGCCGCGGCCTGGCGCGCAGCGAACTGTTCCCGCATTACCAGCCGATCAGCGATCTGACCACCGGCCGCACGCTCGGTTTCGAAGCGCTGATGCGCTGGCGCCATCCGGAGCGCGGCATCCTGCTGCCGGCCGACTTCTCCGACATCGCCAAGGAAACCGGACTGATCGAACAGATCGACTGGTGCATCTACGAACAGGTCTGCCGCGATCTGCCGGTCCTGCTCGGTGCCGCGGAGTATGTCAGCATCAACGTATCGCCGCGCCATCTGGGCCATGAGAACTTCGCCAACCGGCTGCTGGCGCTGCTGGCCGAGTACGGCGTGTCACCGGACAACCTGACCATCGAGGTCACCGAAGATGCGCTGATCGAGCATCCGGAACTCGGCCTGAAGCTGCTGACCCAGCTCAAGCATGCCGGATTCAAGATCAACCTCGATGACTTCGGCACCGGCTATTCCTCGTTTTCCTATCTGCACAAATACCCGCTGGACTGCCTGAAGATCGACCGCAGCTTCATCGCCACGCTGACCGACAACCCCAACAACAAGACCTACCATCTGATCCACGCCATCCACGCGCTCGCGCTGTCGCTGGGCCTGAACGTGATCGCCGAGGGCGTTGAAACCGAAGCCCAGCGCGAATGCCTGATGGCCATCGGGGTCAAGACCGGACAAGGGCACCTGTTCATGCCCTCCTATGCCATCGAGGAAATCGGCGCAGCACTCAAACTGGCGACGCCGTGATCATGCCTTCGGCCCGCATCCAGGCCAGGGTGTCCGCCATCAGCTGCGGCAGCGGCGTTTCCCGGTAACCGAGCTGGGCCATCGCTTTTGCGGAATTCACTTTCAGGTGATGGCAGGTCATGGCCACGGCCGCCGGGGTGATCTGCGGCATTTTGCCGGTCACCGCCGCCGCCATTTCGCTCAACTGTCCGACCACGCGCAACAGGGCCTGCGGCATCGCGCGCCGGGCCGGCGGCCGTCCGGAAAGCTGCGCGGCCAGCTGCACGAACTCCAGGAAGCTGGCATGGCTGCCGCCGAGCAGGAAGGATTCATTGCGCAGACCGCTCTGCCAGGCCTTGACCTGTGCTTTGGCGATTTCACGGACATCGGCGAAGGCGCCGGAACCGGGCGGAACGCCGGGCAGGGTGCCGTCATGCACCATCTTGACCAGACGCGCCCAGTTGTTGCGGTCGCCCGGGCCGAGCACGTGCGAGGGATTGAACACCAGATAGGGCAATGCCGACTGGCGGACCGCCTGCTCGCCGAGGAACTTGCTGCGTTCGTAATTGATCCAGCTTTCGCCGCCGCGCTGCGGCAGGGTTTCGGTCAGGACCTCTTCGACCAGATGCGAGTACGCCGACACGCTGGAGGTATGCACGAAGCATTCGACGCCGTTGGCTTCGGCGGCGGCCAACAGGCGCCGCGTGCCTTCGATGTTGGTGTCGTTCTGGACCTCGCGGTCTCTCGACCAGGCGCTGGTATTGGCGGCGCAGTGGAACACCGCGTGCACGCCTTGCGCCGCCGCATTCAGCGCGGCTTGGTCCCCGAGGCTGCCGCGCACCGGCACGGCGCCGGCATCGGCCAGTACCGCATCGGAAGCCGCGCCGCGCGACAAGGCCTGCACGCGGTGGCCGTTGGCGAGCAGTTCGCGCAACAGATGGCCGCCGACGAATCCGCTGGCACCGGTCAACAGGACATTGGCCATGCGCTACTCCCTGTGGTTTTCATTAGTGTATGCGCAGTCGCGCCGTATTTGCGACAATAGACCGATGAACGCCGAACGCCATCCATTGCATGACGCACTCTGCCAGGGCCTGGATGCGCTCGGACTCGGGCGCGACCACGCCGACCGGCTGCTGCAGTATCTGGATCTGCTGGCGCGCTGGAACCAGACCTACAACCTGACCGCCATCCGCGATCCGAAGGACATGCTGGGCAAGCACCTGCTGGACTCCTTGGCCATGCATCCGTATTTCACCCAGGCCACGCTGGCCGATCTGGGGACCGGGCCGGGCTTGCCCGGCATTCCGCTGGCCATCATCCGGCCGGAAGCCGCGGTCAGTCTGGTGGAAAGCAACGGCAAGAAAGCCCGCTTCCTGCGCGAAGCGGTGCGCCAGCTCGGTCTGGACAACGCCCGGGTCATCGAATCGCGTGCCGAGGCCGTGGCCGAGCCGGGCCGCTATGCCGCCATCACCGCGCGCGCCATGGACCGCCTGGCCGGCATTCTGGCGGTCGGCGGCCACCTGCTGGCGCCCGATGGCGTGCTGCTGGCAATGAAAGGACCGCGCATCGCCGATGAAATCGCGGAGCTGGATGCCCGCTGGCGGGTCATCGCCTGCCACCCGCTGCACGTACCGGGACTGGATGCCGAGCGCCAGCTGGTGGTGGTCGGACGCGCCGCACTTCCATAAAAATTTACCCTTGCCCCGCCAAACGCCGCCGTCATTGGGCATAATGGAGGGCTGGAAGTCGCCGGTTACTGGAAGCTGAATGAGCCGCATCATCGCAATCGCCAATCAGAAAGGCGGAGTGGGCAAGACCACCTCGGCCGTCAATCTGGCGGCCGCACTGGCCGCCGCGCCGAAGAAAGTGTTGCTGGTCGATCTCGATCCGCAGGGCAATGCGACCATGGCAGCCGGCTTCGACAAACGCGAACTGGAACATGCCATCACCGAATTGCTGCTCGGTGAATCGTCGATCGGACAGGTCCTGCGCCGCAGCGAAGAAGGCTTCGACCTGATTCCCGGCAACATCGACCTGACTGCGGCCGAAATCCAGCTGATGGACATGCCGGCGCGCGAAAGCCGCCTGAAACAGGCCCTGGAACCGATCCGCGGCGATTACGATTTCATCATCATCGACTGTCCGCCCTCGCTGTCGCTGCTGACCCTGAACGCGCTGGCCGCCGCCGACGGCATCATCGTGCCGATGCAGTGCGAGTATTTCGCGCTGGAAGGACTGAGCTCGCTGATCAACACCATCAACGCGCTGAAGCAGAAGCTCAACCCGGCGCTGGAAATCGACGGCATCATCCGCACCATGTACGACGTGCGCAACAATCTGGCCAATGCGGTCAGCAACGAGCTGACCCAGCATTTCGGCGACACCGTGTTCCGCACCCTGGTGCCGCGCAACGTGCGTCTGGCCGAGGCGCCCAGCCACGGCATGAGCATCCTGCGCTACGACCGCAGCTCGCGCGGCGCATTGGCCTACATGGGCCTGGCCGGCGAAGTGATCCGCCGCAACGATAAAACCAAAGGGAGCAGCTGATGGCCGCCAAGAAAACCGGACTCGGACGCGGTCTTGATGCGCTGCTCGGCGGCAACCTGAAAGCCGCGGCGGCGCCCGCCGATCTGAGCAAGGAAGGCCTGACCCGGCTGCCGATCACCAAGCTGCAGCCCGGCAAGTACCAGCCGCGGCGCGATATGAAAACCGAGAAGCTGACCGAACTGGCCGACTCCATCCGCGCCCAGGGCGTGATCCAGCCGATCGTGGTGCGCGACATCGGCGGCGGCAAATTCGAAATCATCGCCGGCGAACGCCGCTGGCGCGCGGCCCAGTTGGCCGAACTGCGCGATGTGCCGGTGGTGGTGCGCGAAGTCGACGACCGCGCGGTCATCGCCATGGCACTGATCGAAAACATCCAGCGCGAAGACCTCAACCCGCTGGAAGAAGCGACCTCGCTGCACCGGCTGATCGATGAATTCGACCTGACCCACCAGCAGGCCGCGGAAGCGGTCGGCCGCTCGCGCGCCGCGGTGTCCAACCTGCTGCGTTTGCTCGAACTGCCGGAAGCCATCCGCAAACTGGTCGAAGCCGGGCAGCTGGAAATGGGCCATGCCCGCGCCCTGCTGACCCTGCCGGCCGATCTGGCCATCGCGCTGGCGCAGACCGCCGCCGCAGAGCAGCTCTCGGTGCGCGAAGTCGAGCGGCGTGCGCAACAGGCCGGCAAGACCAAACCGCCGGCGAAAATCGGTTCGGCGCCGGCCCGCAGCAATGCCGACATCGAAACCCTGGAGCGTGAAATCGCCGATCTGCTGGGCGCGAAAGTGCAGCTCAATCACGGCCGCAAAGGCAGCGGCAAACTGGTCATCCACTACCACGGCCTCGACACGCTCGACGGCATTCTGGAAAAACTGCGGCGCTGACGCGCTACAATAGCGGCAGATCCCTAGCCGACGAGGCCACCCCATGACGCTGGACAACGCCGCCGTGCCGCAGGTTTCCGTGGTCGTTCCGGTATTCAACGAGCAGGACAACATCGCGCCGCTGGTGCATGAAATCACCGCCGCCCTGCGCGGTCTGCTGCCGTTCGAGATCGTCTACGTCGATGACTGCTCGAAGGACGCCTCGCGCGAGGTGCTGAAACAGCTCCGGGAAACGGTGCCCGAACTGCGGGTGTTCGGCCACACCCGGCAGAGCGGCCAGAGCACCGCCATCCGCAACGGCGTCAAACTGGCGCGCGGCGAATGGATCGCCACCCTGGACGGCGACGGCCAGAACGATCCGGCCGACATACCGAAACTGCTGGCGGCCCGCGATGCCGCCGATCCGACGGTGAAGCTGTTCGCCGGCTGGCGCGTCGAACGCAAGGACACCGGCTCGAAGCGCTGGGCCTCGAAGGCGGCCAACGCCATCCGTTCGCGCCTGCTGCGCGATGAAACCCCGGACACCGGCTGCGGCATCAAGCTGTTCGAGCGCGCGCTGTTCCTCGACCTGCCCTACTTCGACCACATGCACCGCTACCTGCCGGCCCTGGTCAAGCGCGCGGGCTGGCAGTCGGTCAGCGTGCCGGTCAACCACCGCGAACGCAGCACCGGCGTCTCCAAATACAACAATCTGGGCCGCGCTTGGGTCGGCATCGCCGATCTGCGCGGCGTAAGCTGGCTGATCAAGCGCAGCAAGATCACCGGAACCGCCGAACTATGATGAATCTGCCGATCGAGTGGCTGGCCTGGACCGGGCTGGTCATCACGCCCTGGAAACTGATCGGCTACACCGGCGCGCTGATGTTCGGCGGCCGCTGGCTGGTGCAGTTCATCGCCTCCAAGCGCGCCGGAAAACCGGTCATCCCGCGCGTGTTCTGGTACATGAGCGTGGTCGGCAGCCTGATGACCCTGAGCTACTTCCTGTTCTCCTCCAAACAGGATTCGGTGGGCGTGCTGCAGAACCTGTTTCCGGCCTTCACCGCCCTGTACAGCCTGTATCTGGACATCAAGCACCGCGGCTGGCACCGCGACAAGGCCTCGCACTAGGCCTTGGGCATCAAGGGCTTAGCCCGGAATTCCGGCCGGATTCAGCTAAGTATTTGCGCCACAAGGAAAACTTTGGCATAATAGCGGGCTCGCCTGAAGCACTGCTGGCCGTGCGGCCCACAATACGCACGCCGTCATCGGGCACCACCCCATTGTGTGCGGAATTTCCGCGGGGCCGAATTCACCCGGGCTACGGGTGATCCTTAAAACTCCACGAGGTACGCCATGAGTCGTATTTGCCAAGTAACCGGCAAGGCCATGCAAAGCGGCAACAACGTTTCGCATGCCAACAACAAAACCCGCCGGCATTTCCATGCCAACATCCACGAGCGCCGTTTCTGGGTTGCCAGCGAAGACCGCTGGATCAAACTCAAGGTCTCGGCCCATGGCCTGCGTACCATCGATAAGCGCGGTATCGATTCCGTGCTGGCCGAACTGCGCGCCCGTGGCGAAAAAATTTAAGGAGCACCTGACATGGCATCGAAACGCGACAAAATCCGCCTGATCTCCACCGCCGGCACCGGTCACTTCTACACCACCGACAAGAACAAGAAGACCACGCCGAACAAGATGGAAATTTCCAAATACGATCCGGTCGTGCGCAAGCACGTCCCGTACAAGGAAGGCAAGATCAAGTAAGCCCCGGCTTGCTGCAACGGAAAAACCCGCCCACCGGCGGGTTTTTTCATGGCCGGAGCACCACATTTCCATCACGCCTGCCGCCGCATACTGGTTTTTTATGCGGGAATCGCCCATGTCCGGAAGCATCCTGATCTTCGGCGCCAACGGCGGCATCGGTTCGGCCACGGCCCGTCTGCTGGCGGCGCGCGGCCATCATCTGCATCTGGCCGGGCGCAATGCCGAGGCCATCACCGGCCTTGCCGCGGAACTCGGCGCCGGCTGCAGCATCGGTGATGTGCTCGATGACGGCTTCATCGCCCAAGCCGCACAGGATGCCGGTGAGCGCCTCGATGGCCTGGTCTATGCCGTCGGCAGCATCACCCTGAAAGCCCTGCCGCGGCTGAGCCGTGCCGATTTCCTGCGGGATTACGAACTCAATGCGCTGTCGGCGGCGCTGGCGGTGCAGGCCGCATTGCCGGCCCTGAAAGCCTCCGGGCGCGGTTCGGTGGTACTGTTCAGTTCGATCGCCGCCAGCCAGGGCTTCGGCATGCATGCCTCCATCGGCATGGCCAAAGCCGCGGTCTCGGGGCTGACCCTGAGTCTGGCCGCGGAACTGGCGCCGGCGGTGCGGGTCAATGCCATCGCCCCGTCGTTGACGCAGACGCCGCTGTCGAAAAATCTCTGGCAGAACGAAGCCATGGCGCAGAGCATCGCCGCCCTGCATCCGATTCCACGGCTCGGCTCCGCCGATGACATGGCCGCGCTCGCGGCATTCCTGCTGTCGCCCGAGGCGGCATGGATCACCGGCCAGATCCTCGGCGTCGATGGCGGCCGCTCCAGCCTGCGGGTCAAGGGCTGATGCGCATTCTGGTCACCGGCGGCACCGGCTTTCTCGGCACGGCGCTGGTGCACCGGTTGCTGCAGCGCGGCGATGACCTCACCGTGCTCAGCCGCCGCCCGGAGGCGGTGAAGGCGAAGTTCGGCGACGCCGTGCAGGCCTGGAGCCGTCTTTCGGCGTGGACGCCCGACCGGCATTTCGATGCCGTCATCAATCTTGCCGGCGAACCGATCATCGACCGGCCGTGGAGCGCCGCGCGCAAACAGGCCCTGCGCGACAGCCGCATCGGCATTACGAATCAACTGATCAAAGCCATGCAAAGCGCCGAACGCAAGCCGGCGGTATTTCTCAGCGGCTCGGCCATCGGCATTTACGGCGATGCCGGAAGCGCGGAACGCGACGAAAGCGCACCGGCCGCGGCGGATTTCGGCGCGCGCCTGTGCCTTGAATGGGAGCAGGCCGCACTGCCGGCCGAGGCGCTCGGCGTGCGCGTCTGCCTGCTGCGCACCGGCCTGGTGCTGCATGCCGACGGCGGCATGCTGAAAAAAATGCGGCTGCCGTTCAAACTCGGGCTGGGCAGCCGGCTCGGCGATGGCCGGCAGATCATGAGCTGGATCCACCGGCATGATTATCTGAATGCGCTGCTGTTTGTGCTCGATCATCCGGACTGCCGGGGCGCCTTCAATCTGACCGCCCCTGCGCCGGCCAGCAACCGTGCGTTCACCGATGCGCTGGCCCGGAGCCTGCACCGCAAGGCCGTGCTGGTCACGCCCGAATGGGCCCTGAAGCCCGTCCTCGGCGAGCGCAGCCTGCTGCTGTTCGGGGGACAGTGTGCCGTGCCGGCGGCACTGCTGGCCCGGGGCTTCGTTTTCCGCTTCCCGGCGCTGGCCGGCGCGTTGGAAAACGCTGGAGTAAACTAAACCGGTCCGTTCCATGCGAGCCGCCCGTGTCCGTACCGAGTTCCCTGCAGGTCAAAGTCAAACCGAATGCCCGCGAAGACCGCTTCGTGCCGGGCGATGACGGCGTCTGGCTGGCCAGCCTCAAGGCGCAACCGGTCGACGGCAAAGCCAATGACGCGCTGATCGCCCTGGTTGCTGCGCATTTTAGCCTGCGCAAAAACCAGATCACCATCAAATCCGGGGCCGGCGCGCGCATCAAGCGCCTGCTGATTGCACCCTAGGAACGAAGGCATGGACAGTAAAGAACAGGATTACATCCTCGGCACGCACGATGCCGAAATCGGCCGTCTGCAGCTGCAACATGGTGTGTGGCGGGAGCGGGTCAGGGACTGTTGGCAGCGGGCCGGCATCGCGCCCGGCATGCGCGTGGTCGATATCGGCTGCGGCCCGGGCTTCGCCAGCGCCGAT
>NZ_JAPDUI010000059.1 GCF_025980345.1 Arenimonas sp. GDDSR-1
CGGATTGAGCGAGTGCCCCGCACGCAGGCGCTCCGGCAGATCGGGATTGGCGATGAACGGACGCCCGAATGCGACCGCATCGATCAGGCCGGCTTCCAGCAAGGGCTGGGCTTTTTCCAGCGTGTAATTGCCGGCCGCGATAATCACGCCCGGGAACGCCGCACGCAGTTTTTCGCGGAACTCCAGATCCAGCGCCGGGCCGCCGGCCCAATCCGGTTCGGACAGATGCAGATAACCCAAGCCACGTTGGGTGAATTCGGCAGCCAAATAAAGGCCCATAGCCTGCCCGGCCAGATCATCCAGACCGTTGAAGATACCCAGCGGTGAAATGCGGATGCCGACATGGGCCGCATCCCATTCACCGATGACGGCATCGACCACTTCCAGACACAGGCGTGCGCGGTTTTCCAGACTGCCGCCGTATTGGTCGGTGCGGAAATTGCTTTCCTCCGACATGAACTGGTGCAGCAGATATCCGTGTGCCGCATGGATTTCGACCATGTCGAAACCGGCCTCGCGGGCATTGCGGGTGGCCACGCGGTATTCCTCGAGCAGACGCGGGATTTCATCGGTGCGCAGCGCGCGCGGCGTGCTGCAGGCGGCGCGGATCAGTTTGCCGTCGGCGTCCTTGATAGTGGTGCGGTTCTCGTAAGGTTTATCGGAAGCCGATACCGGCGCCTGGCCGTCGACCTGCAGGCTGGTATGCGACACCCGGCCGACATGCCAGAGCTGCATGCAGATCAGCCCGCCTTCGGCATGCACGGCGGCGGTGCTTTGCTTCCAACCCTCCGTCTGCGCGGCACTGTAGAGCCCCGGGGTATCGGCATAGCCCTTGCCTTCCGGCGAAATCTGGGTGGCCTCGGTAATCACCAGACCGGCACCGGCACGCTGCCGGTAGTATTCGGCCATCAGTGCGGTCGGGATATCGCCGGGCTGGCCGGCGCGCATGCGCGTCAGCGGCGCCATCAGGACGCGGTTTTTCAGGGTATACGGACCGATGCGCAGGGCATCGAACAAAGTAACGGACATGCAATTCTCCAAGAATTCGACCCAGTGGGATAAAAACGGTACACTTTTTTGATTCTCCCATAATCTTTAGGCGAAACCATGAAAATCAAGGCCGGCATTGCATTCACCCTCGGCGCGTTGTGCGTGACCCCGGCCGGCATGGCCGCGACGCAGGCGCTGCAGTGCGGAAAACTGTTCGATTCGGCCTCGGGCCGGATGAACGGCGCCAGCACCATCGTGGTTGAAAACAACAAGGTCAGCCAGGTTCTGCCGGGTGCGGTCAGCGTGCCGGGGGCCGCGGTGGTCGATCTGCGCAGCCTGACCTGCAGTCCGGGTTTCATCGACCTGCACGTGCATCTGGGCCAGCAGTCCAGCCCGCAGAGCTATTCCGAAGGCTTCCGTCTGAATCCGGAATTCACCATCCTGCGCTCGGTCGGCTATGCCAAAAAAACCCTGCTTGCCGGTTTCACCAGCGTGCGCGATCTCGGCGGTGAAAATTCACTGTCCCTGCGCGACGGCATCAATCAGGGGCTGGTCGAGGGTCCGCGCATCTGGGCGGCCGGCAAATCTATCGCCACCACCGGCGGCCATGCCGATCCAACCAACGGCCTCAATCACATGCTGGCCGACGCACTCGGCACGCCCGGCCCGGCCGAAGGCGTCATCAACAGCCCGGAAGAAGGCCGTGCGGCCGTGCGACAGCGCTACAAGGACGGTTCGGACGTGATCAAGATCACCGCCACCGGCGGCGTGCTGAGCTACGCCAAAAGCGGCGATGCGCCGCAGTTCACCGTCGATGAAGTGCGGGCGGTGGTGGAAACCGCCAAGGATTACGGCTTCCGCGTGGCGGCCCATGCCCACGGCAAGGAAGGCATGAAACGCGCCATCCTCGGCGGCGTCACCTCGATCGAGCACGGCACTTACATGGATGATGAAATCTTCAAATTGATGAAGCAGAACGGCACCTGGTACGTGCCGACCATCGCTGCCGGCAAGTTCGTCGCCGAAAAAGCCAAGATCGACGGCTTCTACCCCGAAGTGGTGCGTCCGAAAGCGGCCCGCATCGGTTCGCAGATCCAAGGCACCTTCGGCAAGGCCTACAAAGCCGGCGTTTCGATTGCCTTCGGCACCGATTCCGGCGTCGGTTACCACGGCGACAACGCCCGTGAGTTCGGCTTCATGGTCGAAGCCGGCATGCCGGTCAATGCCGCCCTGCAGACCGCGACTTACAATGCCGCCAAGGTTCTGGGCGCCGATGACGTCGGCCAGATCAAAACCGGCTATTACGCCGATATCGTGGCCATGCCGGGCGACCCGAACGATGACATCCATGTCACCGAACGCGTCGCCTTCGTGATGAAGGACGGCGTGATTTACAAACAACCCTGATGGATCATGCCGGATACATGGGGCGCGCGCTGGAACTGGCGCGCCAGGCCCGTGGCCGCACCTGGCCGAACCCGATGGTCGGCTGCGTCATCGTCAAGGACGGCCGTGTTCTGGCCGAAGGCTTCCACGCCGAAGCCGGTCAAGCGCACGCCGAAGCCGATGCCCTCGCCCGCGCCTCGGAACCGGTTGACGGCGCCACGCTGTATGTCAATCTCGAGCCCTGCTGCCATACCCGCAAACGCACCCCGCCCTGCGCCCAGGCGCTGATCCGTGCCGGCATCGCGCGCGTGGTCATCGCCAATATCGACCCCAACCCGGCCGTTTCCGGCGGCGGCATCGCGCTGCTGCGTGAAGCCGGCATCGAAGTCATCACCGATATTCTGGCCGAGGACGGCGAACGCCTGAACGAAGTGTTCTTCCACCGGCAACGCAGCGGTCTGCCTTTCGTGCATTTGAAGCTGGCCAGCACCCTGGATGGCCGCATCGCCATGCCGGACGGACAATCGCAATGGATTACCGGCGAGGCCGCGCGCGCCCATGCCCACCAGTTGCGGGCCGAGCATTCCGCCATCGCAGTCGGCGCCGGCACCTTGCGTACCGACAACCCGCGCTTGACTGTCCGTCTTCCTGGTTTTGATCGGCAGCAACCGCAACGCATCATCTTCAGCCGCAGTGGCAAACTGCCGGCCGACGCCCATGTGTTCACCGATGCCGATGCCGCGCGGACACGGGTGTTCGCCGGCACGCCGCTGCCGGAAACGCTGGCGATGCTGGCCGAGGACGGCATTTGCAATCTGCTGCTGGAAGGCGGCGCCGGGCTGGCGGCTGCCTTTTTGCAGGCCGGGCTGGTCCAGCGCGTCAGCCATTACCTGAATCCGAGTTATCTCGGCGAAGGCCTACCCGCCCTGTCGGGCTACGGTTTAACCGAATTACGCCATCGCCTTCACTTAAAGCACGTAGAATATAGCCCTCTTGGCGATGATATGGTCCTCACCGGCCGGTTATAACCCTATGTTCACCGGATTGATTCAAACCGTCGGTCGCATCTCGCAGCTGACGGTCCGCCCCGACGGCACCCGCCTGCAGGTCCACTGTCCGGATCTGGCGGGCAAGATTGCCGTGGACGACTCGATCGCCACCAATGGCGTATGCCTGACGGTGGAATCCGTGGATGCCGAAGGCTTCAGCGCCTTCGTGATGCCGGTCACCCTGGAAAAAACCGCCTTGGGCGATTTGCGCGAAGACGCGCCGGTCAATCTGGAGCTGGCCCTGCGTTTCGGCGACCGCCTCGGCGGCCATCTGGTGCAGGGCCACGTTAATGGCGTCGGACGCATCCGCGACATCGCGGAGCGCGGCGATAGCTGGTGGATCAGCGTGGACGTGCCGGCCGCCTTGCGGCGCTACCTGATTCTGGAAGGTTCCATCGCCATCGATGGCATCAGTCTGACCATCGCCGCACTCGACGCCGAAGGCCTCAGTGTTTCCATCATCCCGCATACGCTGACCCACACCAATTTGCGCGCCCGCCGCATCGGCGATGCGGTGAACATTGAAGTGGATGTACTGGCGAAAACCATCGAAGGCCTGCTCCGGGCCGACCCCGCGCTGGGCAAGGCGTGGACACACCTGGAATCCGACGCATGAACGAATTCGAATTGAGCAGCATCGAAGAGGCTCTGGACGAACTGAAACAAGGCCGCATGCTGATCGTGGTTGACGATGAGAATCGCGAAAACGAGGGCGACCTGCTGATGCCGGCCGAATGCGCGACGCCGGAAGCAATCAATTTCATGATCCGCTACGGCCGCGGTCTGGTGTGCGCACCGATTACCCAGGAGCGCGCCGATCAATTGGATCTGCCGTTGCAGGCGGCACGCAATACCGAAGCCATGCGCACCGCCTTTACGGTCAGCATCGACGCCGCCGAAAATGCCAGCACCGGCATCTCCGCCGCCGACCGTGCCCTGTGCCTGAATCTGCTGGCCAATCCCGCCATCGGGGCCGCCGCCTTCAACAAACCGGGGCATATTTTTCCGCTTATCGCCCGCGACGGCGGCGTGCTGAGCCGTCAGGGCCATACCGAGGCCGCGGTCGATCTGGCACGGCTGGCCGGCTTCCAGCCCGCCGGCGTCATCTGCGAAATCATCAAAGACGACGGCGAGATGGCACGCCTGCCGGATCTTCGCCGCTTTGCCGCCGAGCACGGTCTGAAAATCATCGCCATCGCCGATCTGGTGGCCTGGCGCAAACGCCATGAAAACCTGATCAGCGCGGTCGAATCCGCCCCGATGCCGACCGATGCCGGCGATTTCCGCTTCTACGTATTCCGATCCGAACTGCTCGGCGAGGAACACATGGCGATGGTCAAAGGGCCGCCGGAACGCCTGGCCGAACCCGGCACGCTGGTGCGCATCCATTCCGAATGCTTCACCGGCGATGTGCTCGGCTCGCAACGCTGCGATTGCGGCAGCCAGTTGCAGGATGCCATCGCGCAGATCGAAGCGGCCGGCTCCGGCATCGTCATCTATCTGCGCCAGGAAGGCCGCGGCATCGGTCTGTTCAACAAGGTGCGCGCCTATCAACTGCAGGATGCCGGCCTGGACACGGTGGAAGCCAATCTGCGCCTCGGTCTGAAAGCCGATGCCCGTGATTACACCATGGCTAATCAGATTCTCGACCACTTCGGCATCGACGATCTGCGTCTGTTGACCAATAATCCCGACAAACTGGACGCCCTGCAGGGCTATGCGCACCGGCGCATCCTGCGCGAACCGCTGTCGATTCCGGCCAACGGCAACAATCACCATTACCTGCTGACCAAACGCCGCAAGTTCGGTCACCACATCGATTTACCGCCCGCCATCGAGAGCATGTCATGACTTACCAAGGATCCCTGAACGGCGCTGCGCTGCGCATTGCCGTGGTCACCGCCCGCTTCAATGATTTCATTACCGAACGCCTGCAGGCCGGCGCACTCGATGGCCTCAAACGCCATGGCGTGGCCGATGAGGCCATCGATACCGTGGCCGTGCCCGGCGCCTTCGAACTGCCGCTGGCCGCACTGACCCTGGCCGAAACCGGACGCTATCATGCCGTCATCTGCCTGGGTGCGGTGATCCGCGGTGATACCACCCATTACGACTATGTCTGCAATGAAGCCGCCAAAGGCATCGCCGCCGCCGGCCTGAAAACCGGCATTCCGGTCATCTTCGGCGTGGTCACCACCGAGAATACCGAGCAGGCCATCAGCCGCGCCGGCGGCAAATCCGGCAACAAGGGCTGGGATGCCGCGATGACCGCCCTTGAAATGGCCAATCTGCTGCCGCACATCAAAGCCTGAGCCCCACCGGAAACCGCCATGAACGCTTTCGTCTTCGACGCCAAACTCGACAGCTTTGAACAGGATGTCATCAACGCTTCCAAGGAAACGCCGGTACTGGTCGATTTCTGGGCCGAATGGTGCGGCCCCTGCAAACAGATCGGACCGCTGCTGGAAAAGCTGGCGCTCGAATTCAACGGCGGTTTCCTGCTGGCCAAGGTCGATGTCGACAAAGAGCAGCAGCTGGCCGGTTATTTCCAGATCAAGTCCATCCCGACCCTGATGCTGCTCAAGGACGGCAAGATCGTGGACGGTTTTTCGGCCGCCCTGCCGGAAGCCCAGCTGCGCGAATTCCTCGGCCACCATCAAATCACCGCCAAACCGGCACTGGCCGAAACGCCCGCCGAAGACCGCGAACCGGAAGCCGTGGACCCGCATCTGGAGGTCGTCCGACTGCGCCATGCCGTGGCTGAAGCTCCGGAGGATGACAGCCTCAAGCTGGAGTTGGGCCTGGCACTGGCGGCCACGCACGCCTATGCCGAGGCCGTAGCCCTGTTCGATGCCTTGCCGGCCAATTTGGCCATGGACGAGCGCATCGCGAAAGCCCGCGCCCGGATCGATCTGGCCGAACGGGTCAAGGACGCACCGCCCATCGAGGTTCTGCGTGCTGCGATTGCCGCCAATCCCGGGGATTTCGAAGCGCACCGTCTGCTCGGCCTGCAGTATCTGGTGCAGGGACAGGCCGAAGCCGGTCTGGCGCAACTGCTGGAACTGTTCCGGATTAACCGGGATTACCAGGATGGCTTGCCGCGCAAGCTGCTGATCGAGGCCTTCACCATGGTCGATGATGAGGATCTGGTCCGTCAGTACCGGCGTAAAATGGCCAGCCTGCTGAATTAAGCGTTTATACTGTCGGCATGAACCGACTCCAGGCCTATTTCCTCACCGGCTTACTGACGCTGACCCCGATCTGGCTGGTCATCATCGTGTTCAAATTCGTGTTCGGCCTGCTGTCCGACATCAGCCAACCGGTCATCGGCCCACTCAGCGCGCATCTTTCCGCCGGCAATCCGACCGTGTTCGGCTGGCTCAACGAGCCCTGGGTGCAGACCGGAATCGCCATCGCGGTGACCATCGGCTTCATACTTGCGGTCGGCTTCATGACCCGGCGCGTCATCGGCCAGCGCTTCATCGGCTGGTTCGAAGCCCTGGTCAACAAAGTCCCGCTGGCCAAAACCGTGTACGGCAGTGCCCGCAAGCTGCTCGACATGCTGCAGACCAAGCCGGACGGCACCCAGCGCGTGGTGCTGATCAACTTCCCGCACGAGAACATGAAATCGGTCGGCTTCGTGACCCGCATCCTCACCGATGAACACACCGGCGAGGAGCTGGCGGCGGTGTACGTTCCGACCACGCCCAACCCGACCTCCGGCTATCTGGAAATCGTCCCGGTCAGCCAGCTGATCCCGACCGACTGGACCGCCGATCAGGCCATGTCCTTCATCATTTCCGGCGGCGCGGTCGCGCCGGACAAGATACCGTTCTCCAGGGCCTGACCGGTGCAGCTCGACAAGCCGCAGCGGCTGTATGTTTTTCTCGCGGCGTTCTTCTGCGTCACCGCCGTGCTGGCCGAGTTCATCGGCGTCAAGATCTTCGCGCTGGAGGCCACCCTCGGCATCGCGCCGCTGGAATGGAATCTGTTCGGCCAGACCGGCTCGCTGAACTTCACCGCCGGCACCCTGCTGTGGCCGATCGTGTTCGTGATGACCGATATCGTCAATGAATACTTCGGCAAACGCGGCGTACGCTTCATCAGCTGGACCGCCGTAGCCTTGATTCTTTATGGCTTCGGCTTTGCCTATGCGGCCATCCATCTGGCACCGGCCTCGTGGTGGGTGGGCGCTAATACCGACCAGGGCGTCCCCGATTTGCAGGCCGCATTCGCCGCCATTTTCGGCCAGGGTCTGTGGACCATCTGGGGATCGGTCATCGCCTTCGGGCTCGGCCAACTGATCGATGTATCGGTCTTCGCCCGCATCCGCCGGCTTACCGGTCCGCGCCGGGTCTGGCTGCGCGCCACCGGCTCCACCGCCGTTTCGCAGCTGGTCGACAGCTTCGTGGTGCTTTACATCGCGTTTGTGCTTGGACCGCAGCAATGGAGTTATGATCTGTTCCTGGCGGTCGCCACCTTGAACTACGGCTACAAGATGCTTGCCGCCGTGCTGATGATTCCGGCACTTTACGGCGTCCGCAGAGTGATCCACTGGTACCTCGGCCATGAACACGCCGAACAGCTGCACCGCAATGCCCATTCCGAAACCCACTGAAGGAATTCCCATGAAACTGCGTCCTCTCGTCATCGCCATCGCCCTGGCCGCCAGCCTCGGCGCCTGCAATAAATCCAACGAAGCACCGGCCACTGAAGCCGCTGCCGTCGATCAGGCCAAGCTGGCTGCCGAGCTGGAAAAGGTCTACGCCGATTACTGGGAGGCCAACCTCAAGCTCAATCCGATCAACGCCACCTTCATCGGCGACACCCGTTACAACGATCAGATGCCGAATTTCTTCACTGCCGATTTCCGCAAACAGGCACATGACCTCAACCAGGCCTGGCTGGACAAGGCCCTGGCCCTGGATGGCAGTCGTCTGGAGGGTCCGGCCCGAATCAGCTACGACATCTTCATCCGTGAACGGCAGCTGTCGTTGGAAAGCGAGCGCTTCCCGACCTGGATGCTGCCGATGGACCAGTTCAGCAGCTTCGCCGCCTTTCTGCCGATGCTCGGTTCCGGCAGCAGCGCACAGCCGTTCGCGACCGTGCAGGATTATGACAACTGGCTCAAGCGCGGCGCGGCAACGCCGGCCATCTTCGACCAGGCCATCGCCAATATGCGCGAAGGCATGAAAGCCGGCGTGGTTCAGCCCAAGGTGCTGATGACCAAAGTGCTGCCGCAGCTGGATGCCATCATCAAGGATGATCCGACCCAGACCACGTTCTGGGGACCGATCGCCAACATGCCCAAGGAATTCAGCGACGCCGATCGCAAGCGTCTGACCGAAGCCTACCGCGCGATGATTGCCGATGGCATGATGCCGGCCTATAAGCGCATGCGTGCGTTCATCGCCGAAGAATATCTGCCGGCCTGCCGCGATACCGTTTCGCTCAGCGCCCTGCCCGATGGCGACGCCTGGTATGCCTTCAATGCCAAGACCCAGACCACCACCGATCTGACCCCGGCACAGATCCACGACATCGGACTGAAGGAGGTCGAGCGTATCCACGGCGAAATGCGCCAAGTGATGCAGCAGGTCGGTTTCAAAGGCGACCTGCAGGCCTTCTTCAAGTTCATGACCACCGACAAACAGTTCGAATTCAAAAGCGAAGCGGAACTGCTGGCCGCCTACAACGCCCTGCGCACCAAAATCGACGCCCGAATTCCGGAACAGTTCTCGCTGCTGCCCAAGGCCGGTTTCGAGATCCGTCCGGTTGAACCGTTCCGCGCCGAATCCATGGCCGGCGGCCAGTATTTCCCGCCGAGCGAAGACGGTACCCGCCCCGGCATCTTCTACGTGAACACCTTCGATCTGCCCAGCCGCAAGACCTGGGATGCCGAAGACCTGTACCTGCACGAGGCCATTCCGGGCCATCACTTCCAGATCGCCATCCAGCAGGAACTGAAAGACGTGCCGGCATTCCGCCGTTTCGGCGGCGAGACCGCATTCGCCGAAGGCTGGGGCCTGTATGCCGAATCGCTGGGCAAGGATCTGGGCGTGTATACCGACCCCTACCAGTACTTCGGCCGTCTGCAGGGCGAACTCTGGCGCGCCATCCGCCTGGTGGTGGACACCGGCCTGCACAGCAAGGGCTGGACCCGCGAACAGGTCATCGATTACATGAAAGCCAACTCGGCCGTGGAAAATACCGACGCCGTAGCCGAAGCCGAGCGCTACATCGCGATTCCGGGCCAGGCACTGGCCTACAAAATCGGCGAACTGAAGATCCAGGAACAGAAACGCAAAGCGCAGGCCGCGCTCGGCGACAAGTTCGATCCGCGCGCCTTCCATGCGGAAGTGCTGAAAGACGGCAGCGTGCCCCTGCCGGTGCTTGAAGCGAAAATCGACCGCTGGATCAAGGCGCAGAGCGGAAAATGATCAAGCAGCTGCGCCGTAAACTGCGGCGCACTCTGGCCGATCTCCAGTCCCGCTATCTGCAGGACTGGATTTTCATCCACATCAACAAGACCGGGGGCAGCAGCATCGAAAAGGCCCTCGGCATGCAGTTCGACCACCGGAGTGCACGGGAGAAAATCGCGGCCATCGGCAGCGACGCCTGGGAACGCAAATTCACCTTCAGTTTCGTGCGGAATCCCTGGGACAAAGTGGTATCGCATTACCACTACCGGCTCAAGACCGGACAGGCGGGCTTCCGCGGTGATGCGCCGGGCTTCGACGACTGGGTCCGTCTGGCCTATGCCGAGAAACACCCGCTCTATCACGATCAGCCGCTGATGTTCGCGGTGCAGATGGACTGGATCGGCGATGCGCAGGACCGCATCCTGGTCGATTACGTCGGGCGCTTTGAGAACCTGCAGGGTGATTTCGATGAAGTCTGCCGCCGTATCGGCCGGAACAGCGTGCCGCTGCCGCACCTCAAGCCCTCGTCACACGGACACTATCGGGATTACTATTCCGCGCAGAGCCGGGACATCATCGCCCGCCACTTCGCGCGGGATATCCGCCATCTGGGCTATGAGTTCTGAGTTCAGGGCCGGGGCAGATACAGCAGCGGATCGACCGGTTTGCCGTTGCGGCGGATTTCGAAATGCAGCATGGTCTTGACTGAACCGGTCTGGCCCATTTCGGCGATGTGCTGGCCGGCTTTCACTTTGACGCCTTCGGCGACCAGACGTTTGCTGTTGTGCGCGTAGGCGGAAATCCATTCATTGCTGTGCTTGATGATCAGCAGTTCACCGTATCCGATCAGGCCCGCGCCGGAATAGACCACCGTGCCGTCCGCGGCGGCGGTAATGTCCTGGCCGTTGCTGCCCGCGATGTTGATGCCCTGGTTGGTTTTATCCCCGGCGATGAATCGGCCGATGATTTCGCCTTTGGCCGGCCATTGCCAGGCGATGTTGGACAGCACCGGCGTAGCCGGCTTGACCGGTGCCGCCTCGGCGACCGGAACGGTCTTGCTCAGCACGGTTTTCTGGTTCGGCAGGGCTGGAACCGCTTTGGATGCTTTCGCAGGTATTGCCGCTGAAGGCGGACTCAGGCGCAGTTTCTGGCCGACCTGAATGGTATAGGGCTCTTCAATGCCGTTCCAGGCCGCCACATCCCGGTAGTTCAGTCCGGCGCGGAACGCGATGCCGAATACGGTGTCACCCGGCTGTACGGTGACGCTTCCGGATTCCTGGGATTTCGGGGCCTGCTGGACAGCTGGCTTGGCCGGTTTGGCGGAAGCGCGCTGTCGGTTCTGGGTGGTTTGGTAGCCGGACTGGCAGGCAGCCAAAACAAGGATGAACAATCCGGCAAGCAGGCGTCGGTCCATCATGCTCATCTCCACACCAAATAGACGGCAACGCCGACAATGACCAAGGCCACCACGGCCCAGCCCAGACGTTCGATATTGCGGCGCAGCGCGGCTTCAGCGCGTTCACCGCCCCAACGGATCGCCGCCGCCAGAAGATACAGGCGCTTGCCGCGGCCAACGGCCATGCAGGCCAGATAGGGGCCGATCGGGATGCCGACGATGCCGGACGCCCAGGCCACCACCTTCATCGGGATGACCGGTTGCAAGGCCGCCACCACCAGCACGCCGAGCAGGGTCAGCCAGTGCTCGTTCATCTGCACCCGCAGCGTCTGCACCCAGCCATCGATGCCGGCACGCATGCCCTCGCTCAGCAACGGGCTGAACACCTCATAGGCGTAATGCCCGAAGGCATACCCGAGCAAGGACCCGAGCAGACCGCTGACCAGACTGATGGTGGCATAACGATAGGCCTGCTTCGGCTTTGCCAGACACATCGGCGCCATCATCACTTCCGGCATCACCGGAAAGAAGATCGCTTCGATGACGCTCAGAAAACCGAGATACCACGGTGCTTTCGGATGGGCCGCCCAGAGAATGGCGCGTTCGTAAAGGCCTTTGAACAGCGACATCAGAGCACTCCCGGCAACAGCGGCACGAAACTGACCGGACCCAGATCCTGTTCGCTGACCGCGCCGTCGGCTTTGATCACCCGCAGCAGCTTCTGCTTGCCGGCTTCGGTCAGCGGCGTGACCAGTGCCGGGGCGGCGCAGGTCAGCAGGATGGCATCGAACGGACCGTTCTCCGGCCAACCCAGATTGCCATCATCATGTTTGGAGCGAATCTGCTCGTGCAGTTTCAGGGTTCGGAAGCGCGGACGCGCGCTGCGCAGCAGTTCCTCGATGCGCTCGACCGTATAGACCTGCACACCGAGTGCAGCCAGTACGGCGGTCTGGTAGCCCGAGCCGGTGCCGATTTCTAGCACCCTGGCGGGCATTCCGGTTTCAATCAGTGCCTCGGTCATCCGTGCCACGACCCAGGGTTGGGAAATGGTCTGTCCGTTGCCGATCGGCAAGGCCGTATCTTCATAGGCGCGGGAGGCCAATCCTTCATCGATGAAGGCATGCCGCGGCAGCGCACGCATGACATTCAACACG
>NZ_JAPDUI010000003.1 GCF_025980345.1 Arenimonas sp. GDDSR-1
GCCAGACGATCATTCTTGAGGACTTCCGGACTGCCGTTGCAGTTCAGATTTGATTTAACGATGACCGGCCCATCCCATTCCGGATGCAAGCTCAGTTGCGCCATGCTGACCGTGGTTTTGCGGATATCGGCCACCCGCGCATTCAAGCAACGCCTGAAAGATCCCGCGAAATCCAGATAGTCTGCAGGCACGCAGGTCAGATCGACATGCAATATGGCCAAATCGGCCCCCGGGTTCTTCGCCTCAAGGCCATGGACGATTTCGACCTGGTGGCCCCGGTGGGTCAGTTCCATGGCCATTCGGCCGATCAGGTAAGGGCAGTTATAGCCATTTCCGTCCTGCCGTGGCCAGAGAATGCGGTCAAGTGCGTGGGAAAGAATTGCAATGGCCGCCATCGTTCAAAGTCCGTGCTGTTATCTGAATGGAATGCGTCCATTTAATCATAGGCAGGCAGTCAGTGGGTTTTCGGCAGGGGAGCGCTGCGTTAAAATAGAACGCATGTCGGATATCCTCAATATCGCCGCTTACCGTTTCGTCACCATTGTCGACGTCGATGCCGTTGCCGTGCGCGTCAAGGCCCTGTGCGAACAGCTCGAACTCAAGGGGACGGTATTGGTTTCGCCCGAAGGTCTGAATGTTTTTCTGGCCGGATCGGATCCGGCGATCCGCGGCTTTCTGGAGGCGTTGCAGGCCGATGTCCGATTCCGGGATATCGGCGTCAAATACAGCCGGAGCAGCTTCGTGCCGTTCAAACGGCTGCGGGTCAAGCGTAAACGGGAAATCATCACCTACCGCGATGAACGGTTGGCTCCGGAAAATGGACGTGCCCCCAGTGTGACTCCGGAAACACTGGCGCACTGGCTTGATCGGGGCTGCGATGATGCCGGGCGCGAAGTGGTCCTGCTCGACACCCGCAATGCCGAAGAGGTCGTGTACGGGACCTTCGCGGGCGCGTTGACATTCCCGATCGCCAAGTTCACCGAATTGCCGGAAGCCGTCGAATCCCAAAAAGAGGCCTTGGCCGGAAAAACCGTGGTCAGTTTCTGCACCGGCGGCATCCGCTGCGAGAAATCGGTGCTGCGCATGCAGGCCGACGGGTTCAGCGACTGCTATCAGCTCGAGGGCGGCATTCTCGGTTATTTCGAAAAAATGGGCGGCAAGCACTATCAGGGCCGTTGTTTCGTGTTTGACGACCGCATCGCGCTGGATCCGAATCTGGATCCGCTCATCGAAACCCCGGGGTTCTGAGTATTTCCTCAGAGCAGGTTGAGCCCCGCTTTCGGGGCAAACGTACCGACAGTCTTCCCGGTCTTGGCATCGCGCACGGCGATGGTCGATAGCGCCGGGTTTTTGGCATGGTGTTCTTCGAAAACCGGGGACAGGAGTGCTTCCTTTTCCCAGATATAGAGACCGTAGAAATCGTCAGTCACATAAACGATCAGGACGGTGGCTTTGGCGGCGCCGACCTTGTAGTAAAAGCGCCCTTGCGTGATGTTGACCGCTGCGGGCTCGGCGGCGGTTGGTGCGGCCTCTGCGCTTGCGTAAAGCAGAAGGGCCAGCGCGATGGACGCGGGCAGAATTCGATTCATGGACATCACTGAAAATTGGTGGATCTGAGGAGGATCGAACTCCTGACCTCGTCATTGCGAACGACGCGCTCTCCCAGCTGAGCTACAGACCCATGCGACTATGCTAATCCAAGAAGCTCCGGGCTTCAAGCCGGATCAAGAACGGCTTTGAACGGTTCGGCCAGCAGCGTCTGACGCCAGCCCTGCAGGGCGCTTGGCCAGGTGCCGGTTTCCAGCAGGAATTCCAGATGCTTGCGCGAACACAGCAGGCCTTCGGGAAGCTCCAGCTCCTGGGCTTTGGCCAGAACCGCCTGCTGCAGGGCTTTCAGGCGCGCTTTGGCCACGGCATCGGGCTCGCGGGCCAGCGGTGCGCGGCGCTCTTCGTCATCGAAGGGCTTCTGAAGCAGGGCGAACAGGTGCTGGCGGGCGCTTTTCGGCGATTTGGGATAACGCGAAAAGATGGCGTCGATGTCTTCGACTGCGGCGATCGGATTGCGCGCCAGCGCGAAGGCGGCATCGTTGTCGATGATCCAGCGTTTCGGTTTGTTGCGCTCGATGGCGCGGGCATCGCGCCAGCGCAGGATGCGCCGCAGCCGCAGCTGCGCCTCGGCGTCAAGCGGCTGGTTGCTGCGGATGCTCAGGTGTGGATGGGCTTCCGGCTGCTCATCGGCCGCGGCATTGACCGCACGTGCACAGTCGGCATCCAGCCACGCACGGCGTTGCAGTCCATCCAGACGCCCGGCCAGCTGCGCATGCATCGGCAGGATGTAGCGGACATCATCGGCGGCATAGTGCTTCTGGGATTCCGTCAAGGGCCGCTGCAGCCAGTCGGAGCGCGTTTCACCTTTTTCAAGCGTCACGCCGCAGAGCTGTTCCACGAGTTTCAGATAGCTCAGGCTGGCGCCGAGACCGCACAGTGCCGCGGCGGTCTGGGTGTCGAACACCGGCGTGGGGACCGCGCCGCAACCGGCCTTGAACGCCTGCAGGTCTTCGCTGCAGGAATGCATGATCTTCAGCACATCCGGATTTTCCAGAAGCGGTTTGAGCAGCAGGGCCACTTCCGGTTTGCCGGCATCGATCAGCGCGATTTCTTCGCCGATCACGATCTGGACCAACGCCAACTGCGGATAGTAGGTGCGTTCGCGGATGAACTCGGTGTCCATGCCGATCAGTCGGGCGTCGGCATGGGTTTGTAAAAAGCGGGTTAAATCGGACGGGGTGTCCAGCCAAATCATAGCGGTTTCTTGCATCTTGGGATAAGGTAGCTTAACTTGCCGCCGCCCTGATTGCCCAGACATTTCATGATTCCACGCCTGCCCGCATCGATGAAGTGCCTGATTCCGCTCGGAATGGTTTTGGCATTGGCGGCCTGCAAGGCACGGGATCCCTTGCCGGCCCCCGCAATGGCGGTCAAATCCGGCACCGAAGGCCTGCAGCCCGGCCATATTTTTTCAGACCGGCTTGCCCGCGCCGACTACGGCCCTGAACTCATCGTCATTCCCGCCGGGCGCTTCGAACTGGGCGCCGTCGGCAAGGACCGCAACGCCCCGGCGTCCGAGAAACCGGCGCATGCCGTCGAATTGCAGCGCCCGTTCGCCATGACCCGTGCCGAAATCACGGTCGACGAATTCGCGGCATTCATCGCGAGCAGCGGTTACCGAAGCCTGGCCGAACGCACCGGCGGCAGCGAGATTTTCGATCTGGCCAGCGGTCGCCTCATCCGTGCCGAGGGCGTCAACTGGCGTCTGGACCATATCGGCAAACCGGCCCGCGGTGATTATCCGGTCGTCCATGTCGCCTATGCCGATGCCTTCGCCTATGCGGCATGGTTGAGCCGGCGGACCGGACGGCACTACCGTCTGCCCAGCGAAGCCGAGTGGGAGTATGCCCTGCGCGCCGGCACGGATACCGTATTTCCCTGGGGCAACAAACCCAAACAGCTGGATAAAGGCAACCTCACCGGCAACGGCGACCTCTTCCCGAACGGCCGTAACTGGCGCAATGCCATCACCGGCTACAGCGACGGGTATTGGGCGCTTGCTCCGGTTCGGCGTTATTCCAGTGAAGGCTGGGGCACTTTCGATATGCTCGGCAATGTGTCGGAGTGGGTCGAGGACTGCTGGCACGAAAATTACCGGCGCGCTCCGGCCAGCGGCGAGGCCTGGGTCAATGAAGGCTGCACGCACCGGGTCATCCGCGGCAGCGCCTGGCTGAGCTCGATGGAGCAATCCCGGTCTTCGTTCCGCATGGCCATGCCGGCCGAACGCACTAATGCCCGTCTGGGCTTCCGTCTGGTTCGGGAACTGTAAGCGCCGGCAGCAGGCTTGCATCGAAGCCTCCCAAGGCCCGCGCCAGATTGGCTTCGGGAGCCAGATTCCGTTGCAGGATCCGCGCATCCTGCCCCAGATGCCCGTAGGCCAGGCATAGGGCATTGAACCGGTCTTCGGCATCCAGATCCGCGGCCCATTGCGATTTGCTCAGCTTCCGGCCATCCGGAGCACATACCAGGCCGATATGACAGTATGCCGGTGTCGGCAGGCCGAGCTGCTGTTGCAGAAAGATCTGCCGCGGGGTCGAAGCCAGCAGGTCGGCGCCGCGCACGACCTGGGTGATGTTCTGGGCGGCATCATCCACGACCACGGCCAGTTGGTAGGCATAAAATCCATCAGCACGCCGGAGCACGACATCACCGGTTTCGGCGGCCAGGTTCTGGCTCTGCGATCCATACACCCCGTCGGTGAATGCGATGGTCCGGTCAGCGACGCGCAGACGGATGGCGGCGCGTGCCGGATCGGCGGCCGTCACGCAGCGGCGGTGGATGCCGCCCTGATCGGCCAGCTGCTTGCGTGAACAGCTGCAGTAAAACGCCTTGTCCTCGCGCAGCAGCTTCGTCAGCGCCGCATCGTAAAACGCCGCGCGTTCGGACTGATACAGCACCGGTTCATCCGGGACAAGGCCGAAGTCGGCCAGTGTTTTCAGCTGCATTTCGGCCATGCCGGTGATTTCACGCGGCGGATCAATGTCTTCGATGCGGATAAGCCATTGCCCGTGCTGGCTTTTCGCCATGAGATAACTGGCCAGAGCTGCCGTCAATGAACCGAGGTGCAGTGGACCGGTCGGCGAGGGCGCAAAACGGCCGCGGGCAGGGGGTGTCGGGGTCACGGAAAATTCACTTGAAATCCGGAAAACTGGCTACAATTCATTATCACGCAACACTGACCAACCTGAAAGGGGTTTTCCATGTTCAAACGCATTGCTTTGTTCCTCGCCACCAATATGGCCGTGCTGGCTTTGCTCAGCATCGTGCTCAGCGTGCTGCAGAGCTTCGGCATCAATCTCGGCAACAACGGCACCTTGCTGGTGTTTGCGGTCATCTTCGGTTTCGGCGGCTCGCTGTTCTCGCTGATGATTTCGAAGTGGATGGCCAAACGCACCACCGGCATGCATCTGATCGAAAATCCGCAGAACGAACTGGAACAGTGGCTGGTGTCCACCGTCCGTCGCCAATCCGAAAAAGCCGGCATCAAGATGCCGGAAGTCGGCATCTACGACGCCCCGGAAATCAACGCCTTCGCCACCGGCCCGAGCCGTAACAACTCACTGGTGGCGGTGTCCACCGGCCTGCTGCGCTCCATGAGCCGCGATGAAGCCGAAGCCGTACTCGGTCACGAGGTCAGTCACGTCGCCAACGGCGACATGGTGACCATGGCCCTGCTGCAGGGCGTGATGAATACCTTCGTCATCGTTCTGTCGCGCGTGGTCGGCCGTGTGGTCGATTCGGTGGTGTTCGGCAACCGTGATGGTGTGGGTTTCGGCTATTACATCGTGGTCTTCGTGCTCGACATGGTGTTTGGCCTGTTCGCCTCATTCATCACCGCCTGGTTCAGCCGTCAGCGCGAATTCCGGGCCGATGCCGGCGGTGCCAGCCTGGCCGGCAAGGAAAAGATGATCGCGGCGCTGCAGCGCCTGGCGCAGAACCACGGTCAGAGCACGCTGCCGACCCAGATTGCCGCGTTCGGCATCTCCGGCGGTCTGAAGTCGGGCATCGGCGCCCTGATGATGACCCACCCGCCGCTGGAAGTCCGTATCGAAGCCCTGCGCAGCAGCGGTTCAGCGGTCACGCGCTGAGCGATATCCAGCATCCGGAAAAAAACCGCCGTAAGGCGGTTTTTTTTCAGGTGCTGAAATCGAAATTCATCTGGGTCAGAGGCGGCGACAGGAAATTGCCCTGGATCCAGTCGACGCCGGCACTGAACAGCAGGCTGACGGTATTGGCATCGGACACGAACTCGGCCACGGTGGATTTGTCGAGGTTGCGCGCGTTCTGCACGAATTCGCGGATTTTGGCCTGGTGATCCGGGTTTTTGTCGAGATCCTCGACGAAGCTTCGGTCGATCTTGATCAGATCGGCGTCGAAATGGCTCAGCATCTTGACCGAGTCCACGCTGGTGCCGAACTGGGTCAGGCAGATGCGCACGCCGAGTGCGCTCATCGCCGACTTGAAGCTCTGCGCCTGCTTGAGCCGGGTGATCATCTGCGATTCGGGAAGTTCCAGAATCAGGCGCCAGCCTTCGACGGCGTTGGCCATCAGGGATTTCGCGACCAGATCGATGAGGGTATTGTCCTGCAGCGACTCCGGCGAAATCTTGACGAAAATCTGGGTGTCGATGTTGCGCGACTGTTTTTCGGCCAGAAGACTGATGGCCTGACTGACCACCCAGCGGTCGATGTCGTCGCTCAGGCCGTGGCGCTGCGCGATGGGCAGGAAATGGTCGGGCAGGATCGCCTCGCCATCGGCCGACTGCAGCCGGATCAGCAGTTCATAGCTGTCGATCAGTTCGTCCTGGTTGAGATTGATGATCGGCTGGTAATTCAGAATGAACTCGCCATTGACCAGCGCCTTTTCGAGCCGGTCCTTCCAGGCCTTGTCGAGTTCGACATCGGCGCGTTCGCCGGCACCGGGGTCGAACACTTCGAAACGGTTGCCGCCGAGGCCGTCCATGGATTGCAGAAGATGGTTGCCGCGGTTCAGGATCTCCGGAACGCTGGCATTCTGTTCGGTAATCTGCACGCCGGCAACGCTGACGCTGAAGGTGATGGCGTTTTCACCGACTTCCATCAGCAGATTGTCGAACGCCACATGGATTTTCTCGCATAGCGCCAGGGTATGTTCATAGCGGCTTTCGGCGCAGATTACGGCAAGCGTCTGGTCGCGGTAATGGCAGCAGATGCCGTCGTTCATCACCAGGGTCGACAGCCGTGCCGCGAATTCCACCAGAACCTGGTCGGCAACGGTCATGTCCAGATTCTTGGTGCGCATTTCGAACTGGTTGGCTTCAACCAGAAGTATGGCCTGGCCGCCTGAACCCGAGCTGGAAACCTTGGCGACCATGGCCTCCAGCTGGTTCATGAAATACTTGCGGTTGAACAGCATGGTGTTCGGATCGCGGTCCTTCAGTTCCTTCAGCTGTTCGCTGAGGCGGCTGTCGGCCATCTGCGGACGGGCGACCAGCTGCAGGCAGGACTCGCCGTCATAGCTCGCCGGGGACATCTCCAGCTCGACTTCCGAGGGCGGCATTTTTTCCGGATGCAGAATCACCCGGATGGACGGCGGGCATTGCTTGGTTTTGGCGAAATCCTTCAGGATGGCCTTGAAATCCTTCTGCTGGCTGTCATCGATCAGATCGAGAATCGGCATGCCTTCCAGATCGTCGAAATTGGCGTAACCGAACATCTGCAGATAGGATTCGTTGGCATGGATGTGCATGCCTTCATGGATATAGGCGATCGGATCGCGTGATGACTCGATCAGATTGTTGCAACGGCGTTCCGACTCGCGCAGATCGGCTTCGAAATGCCGGATCTGACGGCGGTTGAGCAGGGCATGGAACTGCTGGCGGATGACATGCTGGATCTGTTTCGGCTCATCCCGGATGACCGTGTCGGCGGCTCCTGCGGCCAGTGCGTTGAGGACGCCGGCGTCGTCCAGATGCGCCAGAACGGCAATGACCGGGATGTCCTTGCCCCTGCGCTGTATGATGTCGGTCACGGCGGGCAAGGGCAAAAGGGTGCCTGCGGCATCGACCATGACCAGATCGATGCGGCTGCCATCGAGCAGTTGTTCGAAATGCTCGCTGTCATCCGCACGCTCCGGACGGACGGCGATACCGCCGTTCCGGATGTGACTGATCAGGAACTCCGCCTGTTCGAGCTGCTCCTCGACCAGCAGCAGGCGTAGCGCTTGTTCAGGTTTTGACATAAGAAGTCCGTCCTTGCTTTTGATAACAATAGCAAAAAATGGCGCTTACGGGCTAGTAAAGCGGGGATTTGTTCGGCTCTCCGGCGATTTCACGGACCAGTTTCGGAACCAGATAGCCCGGCAAGGCCGCCATCAGTTCCCGGTGCAGGGCAATGGCCCGTGCGTCGGGAACCGAAAAATGCGCAGCGCCCTGAACCCGGTCCAGTTGATGCAGATAATAGGGAAGCACGCCGAACTGGTGCAATCCCTCCGACAGCAGCTGAAGGCTCAGGGCGTCATCGTTGACGCCGGCCAGCAGCACGGACTGGTTGAGCAGGGTCGCCCCTGTCTGCCGCAGGCGCTGGAGCGCCTCACCGACATCCGGTCCGAGTTCGTTGCCATGATTGGCATGGATCACCACCGTGACCGGCCAGGGCAGGTCCGACAGCCATTCCAGCAGTTCCGCGTCCACGCGCTCCGGCAGCACCACCGGCAAGCGGGTGTGCAGGCGCAGACGCTTCAGGTGCGGTATGTGTTTCAATGCATCGGTCAACTGCGCCAGTTTCGGGGTGGCCAAAGACAGCGGATCGCCGCCGGAAAGAATCAGCTCATGGATGCCGGCATCGTTGCGCAGGTAATCGACGGCCTCCCGCCATTGGCCCGCTGCCGCCGTTTCTTCCGCATAGGGAAAATGCCTGCGGAAACAGTATCGGCAATTGATCGCGCAGGAGCCGGTTGCCACCAGCAACGCGCGGCCACGGTACTTGTGCAGAACCCCGGCAGCGCCGCGCGACATCAAATCGCCGACCGCGTCGAAGCTGAAGCCCGGAGACAGGACGTCCTCTTCCAACAGGGGCAGCACTTGCCGCAGAAGGGGGTCGTGGATGTCGCCGTGGCGCATTTTGGCCGCGAAACCGCGTGGCACCCGGAAAGCGAAGCCGGCCCGGGCCGTGGCCGATATCCGGTCCGAAAACCCCGTCAAACCGAGCAATTCCAGCAGTTCCAGCGGGTCACGCAGGCTGTCGCGCCAGAGCTGCTGCCAGTTCGGGATTTGAGCGGGGAGGGGTTTGACGGGTATCATAGAAGGCTGGAACGGCCGGAAAGGCCGTGTTTTCAATACGGTATTGTAACCCGCGGCCGGTCCGCCGGTGAATTTCAGGAGCAGGCAATGGCCACTTACGGCATGAATGATGTGAAGAACGGCATGAAGATTCTGGTCAACAACGACCCGTGCGTGATCACCGAAACCGAATATGTGAAGCCGGGCAAGGGTCAGGCCTTTACCCGTGTCAAATACCGCAGCATCAAATCCGGCCGCGTGGTGGAAATGACCATGAAGGCCACCGACAATGTTGAAGCCGCCGATGTGATGGATACCGACATGCAGTTCCTGTACGCCGATGGCGAGTACTGGCACTTCATGCAGCAGGAAACCTTCGAGCAGGTCCAGGCCGACAAGAATGCCATGGGCGATGCCTGGAAGTGGCTGAAAGGCGAAGAAGACTGCGTGGTCACGCTCTGGAACGGTCTGCCGATCGCGGTCCAGCCGCCGAATTTCGTTGAGCTCAAAATCGTCGAAACCGATCCGGGCGTGCGCGGCGATACCTCGGGCGGCGGCGGCAAGCCGGCCAAGCTGGAAACCGGCGCGACCGTGCGCGTTCCGCTGTTCGTGGCGCAGGATGAAATCATCAAAGTCGACACCCGCTCCGGCGAATACTTCAGTCGCGTCAAATAAGGCTTTGGCCTTGCGCATCCTCGGATTCATCTTCATCGTTTCGGCCGCATCCCTTGCGCATGCGGCCAAGCCGGACCCGGCGGTGTATCCGAATCCCAACATCTACCGTGATCCGGCGATTGCCAGGACGCCAGGTCAGGGGTTTGCCAAGGTCATCCGGGAATTCTGTCCGGGGCAGGGTCGCGGCCAGATTCATTTTCTGGAGGTGGATGGGCAGCTCATCCGCATCCGCAAAACCTGGCCGACCTATCTTGAGCTGGCCCCCGGCCATCACCGTTTGAGTCTCGAGTTCATGGCCCCGGCCAGCGATATCTGGAGCAGCTGGAACGGCAAGGCCGACGTGTCGGCAGACATCGAAGCGGGCAAAACTTACCTGATCCGCTATCAGCGCACGGCAGTCGATGCTTTCCGCGTGGCGATAGTCCCGTATCCGCAATTTGATGGTGTCGGCCTGTCCACGCAGGTCTGCGATCAACTGCCGTTTCCCGACGTTGGAGTGCATCAATGACGGCGTTGCATGATGGCGCGCGGGCAATGGAGCGCATCCACTGCGATTGGCTGATTGAAGCGGGTTGGATCATCCCCGTGCAACCGGCCGGGCAGGTGCTGGAATCGCATGCAGTGGTCATCGACGGCGACCGCATCACCGCCATCCTGCCGATTGCCGAGGCGCGTGCCCGTTACGCCCCGGAAGCCCATGTGCAACGCCCTGGCTCGGTGTTGATGCCCGGCCTGGTCAATGCCCACACCCACAACCCGATGAGCCTGATGCGCGGCGTTGCCGATGATCTGGCGCTCATGCCCTGGCTCAATGCACACATCTGGCCGATCGAGCGCGCGGTGATGACGCCGGATTTCATCGCCGACGGCATCGAATTGGCCGTGGCTGAGATGATCCGCGGCGGCACCACCTGCTGCAATGAAAACTATTTCTTTCCCGATGCCCAGGCGCGCACCTACGACCGTCTGGGGTTCCGCGCCGCCATCAGCATCCCGGTCATCGATTTCCCCTCGGCCTGGGCGTCCAGCCAGGACGAGTACTTCGACAAAGGCCTGGCCGTGCATGATCAATACCGATCGCATCCGCTGCTCAGCTTCAGCATGACCCCGCACGCGCCCTATACCGTGTGCGATGCCAGCTTCGAGCGCATCCGCCGCTACGCCGAACAGCTCGATCTGCCGGTGCATTGCCACATCCATGAAACCGCGCAGGAAATCACCGATTCGCTCAATCAGTACGGCCAGCGTCCGCTGGCGCGTCTGGATCGGCTCGGTTTGGTCAATGAGCGCCTGACCGCCGTACACATGACCCAGCTGACGCCGGCGGAAATCGCCCTGTGTGCGGCCCGCGGCGTGTCGGTGGTGCATTGTCCGCAATCCAACCTCAAACTCGCCTCAGGCTTCTGTCCGGCCGGCGATCTGCTGGCGGCCGGCGTCAATCTGGCCATCGGTACCGACGGCTGTGCCAGCAACAACGATCTGGACATGTTCGACGAACTGCGCACGGCCGCACTGCTGGCCAAAGCGGTTTCCGCAGACGCCACCATGTTCAAAGCCGGTCAGGCCCTGCATGCCGCCACCTTGGCAGGAGCGCGTGCCATGGGTCTCGAGCAGCTCATCGGTTCCCTCGAACCGGGCAAGCAGGCCGATATCATTGCCATCGATCTGGACCGGATTGAAGCCGCGCCTATTTATGATGTGGTTTCCCAGCTGGTCTACGCTGGTGCCCGGCATTGGGTCGGGGATGTCTGGATCGCCGGCCGTGCCAAAATGCTCAAACGCGAATTGCAGGACATGGACGAGACGCGCATTCTTTCCAGCGCTCGCCGCTGGCAACAGACCATCCGGGAGATACCGCGCGCATGAACGCCAATGTCAATCCGCAGGAAATCGAAAAATTCGGCGCGCTGGCCAGCCGCTGGTGGGACGCCAATGGCCCGCAGCGTCCCCTGCATGAACTCAATCCTGTCCGCCTGGATTACGTCCGCCGTATCCGGCCGCTGTCCGGTCTGCACGTACTCGATGTCGGCTGCGGCGGCGGCCTGCTGACCGAAGCCATGGCCGCTGCAGGCGCGCGCGCAACCGGCATTGATTTGTCGGAGCAGTTAATCGATATCGCCCGTCTGCATTTGCTGGAGTCGGGTTTGCAGGCTGAATACCGCGTGGTTTCCGCCGAGGCCATCGCCGCCCAACAGCCGGGCGCTTTCGATGCAGTGACCTGCATGGAAATGCTCGAGCACGTGCCCGATCCGCAGGCCATCGTGCAGGCCTGTTTCGATGTCCTGAAGCCGGGCGGCACACTTTTCCTGTCCACCATCAACCGCACCCCGGCCGCATTCGCATTGGCGGTGGTCGGTGCCGAATACGTGGCGCGTCTTTTGCCCAAAGGTACCCACGATTACCGAAGTTTCATTAAACCCTCGGAGCTGGCATCCGCGCTTCGACATTCCGGGTTTGTTCTGGAAGACGTCAGCGGCCTGCATTACAACCCGATGACGCGCAAGGCATCAATCGGTAGCAACACCTCGGTCAACTACCTGATGACGGCGCGCAAGCCCGATGTCTGAGTCGATTGCACCGCTGGTTCTGTTCGATCTGGACGGCACGCTTCTGGATAGCGCCCGCGATCTGCACGCCGCCATGGCGGTCTTGCTGGCCGAAAAGGGCGAGCCGCCGGTTGACTTCGAGGTATTCCGTCCCGTGGTGTCCAAAGGCGCACGCGCCATGCTCAAACGCAGCTTCGTGGCCGCCGACGAGCAGCAGCGCGAGGCCCTGCTGCCGGAATTCCTCGCACACTATGAAGGTGCGCTCGCCGCCCACAGCCGTTTGTTCGAGGGCGTCGCGGAAGTACTTGCGCACATCGAATCCCGGCAGGCGCGCTGGGGCATCGTCACCAACAAGCCCTTCTATCTGGCCGAACCTCTGGTTGAAAAGCTGGGCTGGTCGCAACGCAGCGCCATTCTGCTCGGCGGCGACAGTTTGCCGCGCAAAAAACCGGACCCCGATCAGCTGCTGCATGCCTGCGCGGTACTGGGCGAGCTTCCGGAACGGGTGGTGTATGTCGGTGACGACGAGCGGGATGTGCAGGCCGCCAATGCCGCCGGCATGCGTTCCATCGGAGCACTCTGGGGTTACCGTCCCGATGATGACGATCCGGAGCGCTGGCAGGCCGATGCTCTGGCTGAAACGCCGCTGGAGCTGATCGTCCGTGGACTGCTGCGAAGCCGCTGATGTCCGCGTCCGACGCCCTGCAGAGCTTTACCGGAAAATACCAGGCGCAATGGCCGGAGCTGTCGCTGTTGCAGGGATTCCTGCCGGAAAGATGCCGGCCGTTGGCTTCAGCATGGGGCGCGCTGCTGTGTGAGCTGCAGGACTGCGCTTTCGCCATCGAGCAGGAAGCCGTGCGTACGCCGAAATCACTCTGGTGGGCCGATGAATTGCAGCGGATGGCATCCCGGCAGGCGCGTCATCCCTTGACCATCGCCTTGCAGGACGAGGATGCCGGTTATGACCGCATCGCCGGCCCCTTGCTGGCTGTTTCCGCCAAAGTGCCCCTAAGGGCGGGAAATACCGAAGCGCTGCATCGGCAATTGCTGCCCTTGACCGCCGCGCTCGCCGGAACCGAAGCGGCGCTGTTCGGCGGCGGCAACGGGCACGACAGTACGGTCATTGCCGTCCAGCTGCTGCTGATGCGCCTGCCCGGCGGATTGCAGGCCTTCGATCGGGCCATGGTGCCGATGCATCTGCTGGCGCGCCATCAGGCCATGGAAGCACCCACGCAGAAACTTTCGGACGATTGGCTCGGCGAGCTGCGTGCACTGCTGCCGGAGCAGACGGCCGGTAATGCCTACCGCGAGGCGCAACGGCGGTTCATCCGACGACGTTTGTCGGCGATGCAATCCGGCAAACAGCCGAGGCTGACGCCCGCTTATGCCTGGGATGCCTGGCGGGCCGTCCGCCGTTTCCGCTGATCAGGGTTAAACCACTTTCCAGCGCAGGCTCTCGCCCGCCTTGAGCGGAGTCAATGCCGAGTCACCCAGAGGCTGTTGCGAAGGGACGGTCCACGATTCGCGTTTGAGTGTGATCCGGTCGGTATTGCGCGGCAGTCCGTAGAAGTCGGCACCGTAAAAGCTGGCAAACCCTTCCAGCCGGGCCAATGCGCCGGCGTCTTCAAATGCTTCCGCATACAGTTCGATGGCGGCATGCGCGGTATAGATTCCGGCGCAGCCGCAGGCCGCTTCCTTGCTGCCGGTGGCGTGCGGCGCGCTGTCGGTTCCGAGAAAGAACTTCGGACTGCCGGAGACCGCAGCCGCCACCAAGGCCTGCCGGTGCGGTTCGCGCTTGAGTACCGGCAGGCAGTACATGTGCGGGCGGATGCCGCCCTGGAACAGGGCATTCCGGTTGTACAGCAGATGGTGAGCGGTAATTGTGGCGGCGACATTGGCCGGTGCTGCGGCCACGAATTCGGCGGCCTGACGCGTGGTGATGTGTTCCAGCACTATTTTGAGCTGCGGGTAGCTGCGCAGCAGCGGCACCAAATGGCGTTCGATGAATACGGCTTCCCGATCGAATATGTCGATGTCGGCATCGGTCACTTCGCCGTGCAGCAGCAGCGGCATCCCGCAGGCCTCCATGGCTGCAATGGCTTCCGCGGCCTTTGCCAGGTCCGTAACGCCGGAATCGGAGTTGGTCGTCGCGCCGGCAGGATAATATTTCACCGCATGCACAAAGCCGCTGTCCTTGGCGCGCCGGATTTCATCGGCGGTGGTGTTGTCGGTCAGGTACAGGGTCATCAACGGCTGGAAGGCGGTGCCTGCCGAAGCCTCAAGCAGTCGGGTCCGGTAGGCATCGGCATCGGCCACACTCAGCACCGGCGGCTTCAGGTTCGGCATGACGATGGCGCGTCCGAACACGCGTGCCGTGTCCGGCACCACGCTGTGCATGGCGGCGCCATCGCGGAAATGGATGTGCCAGTCGTCCGGGCGGGTCAAGGTCAGGGTATCGGTCATGGCTGATTCAGGGCTCAGGAGTGGGAGTGGCCGCGGCATTTGTCCGGTACCGGATCAAAGCCGCCGGGATTGAACGGATGGCAACGCAGCAGGCGGGCGGCGGTCAGATACACGCCTTTGAAAAATCCGAAACGCTCGATGGCCTGCATGGAATAATTGGAGCAGGAGGGGGTGAAACGGCAGGTTTGGCCCAACAGGGGGCTGATCATCACCTGGTAAGCGCGCAGCAGCCATAGGGCCAGCGTTTTCAGCATAAAATATCACCGCAACATCTTGCGAAGGACTATAGTGTAGGCTATAAAAGATGTCCTGAGCCTAAACCAATGAGGAACACCCCACGTGGCTAGCAAAAAAACGGTAAAACCCGGCAAAAAGCCGGTCGTCCGCAAGCCGGCCGGTAAGGCCGCCAAGCCCGCGAAGAAGACGGTGAAAAAAGCCGCCGCCAAACCGGCAAAAGCCAAGAAGCCCGTTGTCAAAGCCAAAGCGCCCGCGAAGAAACCGTCCAAGCCCGTCAAAAAGCCCGTAGCCAAAAAACCGGTGACCAAGAAAGCGGCCGCCAAGCCGGTGAAAAAATCCGCCGTCAAGAAAGCACCCGCCAAGAAAGCACCGGTCAAGAAGGTTCCCGTAAAAAAGGCACCGGCCAAAAAACCGGTCCTCAAGGCAAAGAAATCACCCGCCAAAAAACCGGCACTTGCCAAAGCCAAGCCGGCCAAAAAACCGTTGGCCAAGGCCATTGCCAAGAAGCCTGCACCCAAACCCGTAAAAAAAGCCGCCGTCACGCCCAGCAAATCGATCGCCAAGGCCCCTGTCAGCAAGAAACCCGAAGTCAAAAAGCCTGAAGTGAAGAAACCTGTGCCTGTAGCCGCAAAAGTACCCGAAAAACAAATTCCCCCGCCGCCCGCTCCCAAGCCCGTCCGCAAAGGCGCCCGAGCCGGCTATGTCAAACGTGAAGTGGTTACCGAGAAAGCCCTGAAGCAGAAATCCGTGCGCCGCGTGCAGTTGCCTCCCGGCTACAAGCCGAGCGAAAAAGAAGAGTACATGAACGATTATCAGCTCGAGTACTTCCGGCAGAAGCTGCTGGCCGAGCGTGAAAATCTGCTCAATGCGACCCAGGAAACCATCAACGAGCTCAAAGAAGAAGCCCGCGACGTCGGCGATGAGGCCGAACGCGCGTCCCGCGAAACCGAGAACTTCTTCGAACTCCGGACCCGTGACCGTTACCGCAAACTGCTTTATAAAATCGACAAGATCATCGCCACCATCGATGACGGCACCTACGGGTATTGCGTCGATACCGGCGAGGAAATCGGCATCAAGCGTCTGGAAGGGCGTCCGATGGCGGAACGCACCGTGGATGCGCAGGAGCGCTGGGAACACAAAAAGAAGCAACTCGGCGATTGATCCGCGCCTGCCTGAAAAAAGCCCCGGCATGTCCGGGGCTTTTTTTATTTCGCATCAAGCGCCGGGTAAAAGCGCCAGTCCGGTTTCAGATCCGGATCGGGATCCGTGCCCATCAGCCGGCTGCGGACCACGGAGACCGGCATGGGGCCTCCTTTCAGGATGGCATCGTGGAATTCACGATCGGTCATTTTTCCCGATTCGACCAGCTCCCGCCGCAATTCCCAGAACTGCAGCCCGCCGAGCATGTAGGCGGCCTGATACAGCGGGCCGTAATCGCCGGCGAAACTGCGGCGGACTTCCGCAGCGGCATTGGCCCGTTCATGGCCGACGCGTTCGACCAGCATGTCGATGGACTGCTGCGGCGTCATGGTGCCCATGTGGAAGGACAGCGAAAACAGGATGCGGGCGGCACGGTGGCTGCGCCAGAACAGCATGCCCAGCTTCTGTTCGGGGGTTTTCGCGAAACCCTTCTGGTACAGCAGGAATTCCCAATACAGGGCCCAGCCTTCGGTCCAGAACGGCGTGCCGAACAGCTCGCGGTGGCTGTTGTAGCGGCTGTTGTAGAAATGCTGCAGATGATGACCCGGGATCAGTTCATGATGCACGACCGCCCGTGAGAAATAACGGTTGTTGCCGCGCAGAGCCATGGCCTGTTTTTCGGCCGGCATGCTGTCGTGCGGGTAGGCGACCCAGACGTCTTCGCCGCCGAGGAAAAACGGCGCCTGAAGCTGGTATTCGGGGCTGAGCATGGTCATCCGCCAGTCGCGCTTGGCCAGTTCGGGCACGGTCACCAGACGGTTGCGTTCCACGTAATCGATGGCCTCGTCGGCGAGCTTGACCACGTACTGCGGCTGATCACCGACCGCCGGACCGTCTTTTTTGATTTGTTCAAGCGCGTCATGCCAGTCGGCATAGCCCATTTCGGCGGCGGCTTTGCGCATCTCTTCCTGGCACCAGCGCAATTCGCGTTCGGCCAGCTGCACGATTTGTTCCGGTGTATACGGAATCATTTCATAACGCAATGCCGCTTCCACGGCATCGCGGCCGATCGGGTCGCCGATGATGGTTTCCGGATCGGCGGCCTTGGCGATGTCGTTGCGCAGGAATTTGGCAGTCGACTCGAGCTGTTTGTCGAGCGCTTCGTAGGATTTCGCGACCTGTTTGGTATAGGCCGGATCATATCCGTTATAGAAGGTATGCCATTGCTTGAAATCCTCGCGGAAGGCGGAAAGCAGCTTCGACGCGCGCAGGGCAATCACCGGCGACGGCGCGGGAGCGGAACGCAATCGGCTTTCCTCGGCTGTCAGGGCGCTGGCGGCGCGATCGATCAGTTGCCTGGCTCTGGCCGCATCAAGCGGCATCAGCGCCCGGCGCTGCTCAGCCAAGGCAATCAGCGGTGCCACCTCCGGCAGGAGCTTCAACGCCTCGGCATTGCGCGCGTGCTCGAAATCCAGTTGGCTGAGCCGGTACGTCAATTCGCGCCGGAACAGAGCGGCATCGATGCGGTCCTCGGCGGAGAATTTAGCCCTGTCGAATTCGCCGAGACGGGCCTGCCAACCCAAGTAAAGACTACGCAGCGCATTTTCGCGGGCGATGCCAGCGGTGATGTCGTAGGTATGTTCGGTGCTGTCCAGGTCATGCTGGAAGCGCTGGATGAAAAACGCCAGCGCATGCTGCGAAACCGGGATTTCCGCGCGTTGCGGAATGTTCTGCGGTCCCATGGGGCTGGAGGCCTTCGAGGGCGTTGCAGCCAATAGCGCGGCAATGGCGGTGCTGAGCAGGGCAGGGCGAAAATTCATGCGGACTCCGCGGTTTGTTGGATGAAGGCCAGCAGGGCCGAAAAACCGTTGCTGCGTGTCGGTGACAGGTGCCTGCTCAGACCGATGGTCTGGACGAAATCCGCAGGCGTGCCGCGGATTTCTTCAGCAGAACGCCCTGAGTAGACCCGAAGTGCCAGATAAACCAGACCGGAAACGATGCTGGAATCGGAAGCCGCCGAAAAAAACAGCCGGCCATCCCGGACATGCGGCACGATCCAGACCTTCGACTGGCAACCCTGCAGGCGGTTGGCTTCGGTTTTCCATTCCTCGGCGAAGGGCGGCAGGCGTTTGCCGAGATCGATCAGATACTGGTAACGCTCCGACCAATCGCCGAAGAAGGCGAATTCTTCGACAATGGCGTCTTGGGCCTCTGCAGCCGTGGGCTCTGTCGGCAAAAGCATCAGGCCCGCTTCCAGCGCACACCCTGAGGGGTGTCTTCCAGCAGAATGCCCTCATCGGCCAGCTGCTTGCGGATGGCATCGGCACGGGCGAAATCCCGGTTACTCTTGGCAGCAACGCGTTCATCGACCAGACCCTGGATCCGGGCGTCATCGCTGCCGTCCGCGCCTTTGGCAAACCACGCTTCGGGAGTCTGCTGCAGCAGACCGAGCGCGGATGCCGCACCCAGAAGCTGAGCTTTCAGGTGCGCGCGTTCGGCCGCATGCTCGCTGCGCCGGGCCTGGCCGGCCAGATTCGCGATTTCAGCCAGGGCCTGGGGCGTGTTGAGGTCATCGCACAAAGCCATTTCGATGCTTTCCGGAATGGCCATGGTACCGGCTTCGACATCGCCCAGATCCCGAAGCGTGCCGTACAGACGGTCGAGCGTTTTCACACTCTGCTCGATCAGCGCATCGGACCAGTCCAGCGGCTGCCGGTAGTGCGCGGACAGCAGGGCATAACGCAGGGCTTCCGGCGGGTGTCTTTCCAGCAGCTCATGCAGGATGCTGACATTGCCGACCGATTTCGACATCTTGCTGCCGCCGAAATTGAGCATGCCGTTGTGCAGCCAGAAGCGCGCGAACACCTTGCCGCCATGCGCGCAGGTGCTCTGCGCGATTTCATTTTCATGATGCGGAAACTGCAGGTCGACGCCGCCGGCATGGATATCGATGGTTTCGCCCAGATGCGCCTCGCTCATGGCCGAGCATTCGATGTGCCAGCCCGGTCGGCCGATGCCCCAGGGCGAGTCCCAGCCGGGCAGGTCGGGGGTAGAGGGTTTCCACAGCACGAAGTCGCCCGGGTGGCGCTTGTAGGGCGCCACTTCAACGCGAGCGCCGGCAATCATTTCATCCAGACTGCGGCGCGACAGTTGTCCGTATTCGGCGTAGCTGTCGACCGCGAACAGCACATGGCCTTCGGCGGCATAGGCATGACCGGCGGCGATCAGGCGTTCGATCATCGCGATGATGTGCGGGATGTGGTCGGTGGCATGCGGTTCGATGTCGGGCGGCTGGATGCCGAGCGCGGCCATGTCGGCACGGTAGATGGCAGTGTATTTGTCGGTAATGGTCGAGATCGGTACATCCAAGGCCTTGGCGGCGGCGTTGATTTTGTCATCGACATCGGTGATGTTGCGCGCATAGGTCACTTTTGCATAGCGCCGGCGCAGCAGTTTGATCAGGACATCGAACACCACCGGACCGCGGGCATTGCCGATATGGACATAGTTATAGACCGTCGGGCCGCACAGATAGACGGTGACGTTGGCCGCGTCGGCAGGGCTGAAAGCTTCCAGCCGGCGGTGCAGATTGTTGTATAAATGAAGGCTCATGGGCTTATTTTAGCAAGCTTTGGCCGGCGGTTTAGCCCGAATTCAGCGCAAACCCTTGCCGGAGCGGGGAATTTGGCCCATAATCAAGCGATGAATCCGGATTTCTCCGCCGTTGAACTGCTCTCGTCCGCGCGTCTTGCGTCGTCGATGACGTCGCGTGCCCGCCGACCGTTGCCGAAAAGTTAGCTGGGTCTCCGGATTTTTTGTCTTTTCCATTGAAACCCAGCCCCGGCTGGGTTTTTTCGTTTCCGCACCCCTCGAAGGATTCCATGATGCAGCACTTTCTCAACACGCAGGATTGGTCGGTGGACGGCCTGCAGTACCTGTTGGCCAAGGCCAGCGAGTTCAAGGCCAATAAGCTCGGCGACCAGCTCAAGGGCCGTTCGATCGCGCTGCTGTTCTTCAACCCCTCGATGCGCACCCGGACCAGCTTCGAGCTCGGCGCGTTCCAGCTGGGCGCGCATGCCGTGGTGCTGCAGCCCGGCAAGGATGCCTGGCCGATCGAGTTCGAGCTCGGCACGGCGATGGACGGCGATACCGAAGAACACATCATCGAAGTCGCCAGGGTATTGTCCGGCTACGTCGATCTGATCGCGGTGCGCGCCTTCCCCAAGTTCGTGGATTGGCAGCACGACCGCCAGGACAAGGTGCTGAATGCCTTTGCCAAATACGCGACGGTGCCGGTCATCAACATGGAAACCATCACCCACCCCTGTCAGGAGCTGGCGCACATCCTCGCCCTGCAGGAGCAGTTCGCCACCCGCGACCTGCGGGGCAGGAAGTACGTGCTGACCTGGACTTATCATCCCAAAGCGCTGAATACGGCCGTGGCCAACTCCGCACTGACCATCGCCACGCGCATGGGGATGGACGTCACTCTGCTTTGCCCGAACGAACAGTATCTGCTGGATGAACGTTACCTGGGTTGGGCCGAATCCAATGCCGCGGCTTCCGGCGGCTCGTTCACCGTCAGCCACGATATCGCCGCCAGCTATGCCGGTGCCGATGTGGTGTATGCCAAGAGCTGGGGTGCGCTGCCGTACTTCGGCAACTGGGAAGCCGAAAAACCGATGCGTGAACAGTACAAACATTTCATCGTCGATGAAGCGAAAATGGCGATGACCAATGGCGGCGTGTTCTCGCACTGCCTGCCGCTGCGCCGCAACATCAAAGCCACCGATGCGGTCATGGACTCCAAGGCCTGCATCGCGGTTCAGGAAGCCGAAAACCGCCTGCATGTCCAGAAAGCCATCATGGACACCCTCATCAACCACCCTGAAATCCGTTAAAGGAATCCCCATGTCGAAAGATGTCGTTCTCTCGTTCTCCGGCGGACTGGACACCAGTTTCTGCATCCCGTATCTGCAGGAGCAGGGCTATGCGGTGCATACCGTGTTCGCCAACACCGGCGGCGTCGGCGCCGAAGAGCTTGCCTACATCGAACGGCGTGCCGCCGAACTCGGTGCCGCCAGCCATGTCACGCTTGATCTGGCCCAGGATCTGTTCGAATCGTTCGTGACGCCCTTCGTGTGGTCCGGCGAGAAGTACCAGAATCAGTATCCGCTGCTGGTTTCCGACCGCTATCTGATCGTGCAGCACACCCTGGCCCGCTGCGCGGAACTGGGAACGCGAACCGTGGCACACGGCTGTACCGGCATGGGCAACGATCAGGTCCGTTTCGACGTGTCCATCCAGTCGCTGGGCGATTACGACATCCTTGCGCCGATCCGCGAAATCCAGAAAGCACATACCCACGTCCGCCAGTACGAGCAGGACTATCTGGAGCAGCGCGGTTTTGCCGTTCCGGCCAAGCAGAAAGCCTATACCATCAACGAAAACGTGCTCGGCATCACCCTCTCGGGCGGTGAAATCGATCAATGGCAGGCGCCCGGCCCGGAGCTCAAAGGCTGGTGCGCCAAACGTTCCGATTGGCCGTCCGAAGCACTCGAAGTGCGCATTGGTTTCGAAAACGGCGTTGCCGTGAGTCTTGATGGAAACGCCATGCCCGGCGGTGAAATGCTCAAGGAGCTCAATCGCCGGTTCGCCGCCTATGGGGTCGGTTGCGGCATGTATACCGGCGACACCACCATCGGCCTCAAAGGCCGCATTGTGTTCGAAGCCCCGGGGCTCACCGCACTGCAGACCGCCCATCAGGCCTTGGAGGAAGCCGTCCTGAGCAAACAGCAGAACCGCTTCAAACCGGTGGTCGGCCGCAAGTGGGTGGAGCTGGTTTATGAAGGATTTTTCTTCGATCCGCTCAAAGCCGATCTGGAAGCCTATCTGAAGGCCAGCCAGTCCTGCGTCAATGGTGTCGTCACCCTGCGTACCGAAGGCGGTTCGGTCACCGCCATCGCCGTGGATTCCAAACACATCCTGCAGGCCAAAGGCGCCACTTATGCGCAATCGGCCGACTGGGGCGCGACCGAAGCCGAAGGCTTCATCCGTCTGTTCGGCATGAGCTCGAATCTGTGGGCGAAGGTGAACGGTGACCGCAAGTGAATGACCTCCTGCTGTCGCGCACCTTGACGCATTTAAAGGCCTTGGTGGCGTTCGATACCCAGAATCCGCCGCGCCGGATCGGTACCGGCGGCATTTTCGATTATCTGCAAGCGCAGCTTCCGGGCTTTACCTGCACGCTGACCGATCACGGCGCCGGGGCGGTGTCGCTGCTGGCCGTGCGCGGTACGCCGACAACCCTGTTCAATGTGCACCTCGATACCGTTCCGGCGGCCCCGGGCTGGTCGCAGGATCCGCACGTGCTCTCGGTCGATGAGCACCGCGCCATCGGTTTGGGGGCTTGCGACATCAAGGGCGCCGCAGCGGCCCTGTTGGCCGCAGCCGAAGTGACAAGAGGAGACGCCGCATTCCTGTTCAGCAGCGATGAGGAGGCCAATGATGCGCGTTGCATCGCGGCATTCCTGGCAACCGATCATGGCTTTACCGATGTCATCGTGTCCGAACCCACCGGATGTCAGGCGGTACTGGCGCACCGCGGCATCAGCGCGGCCATGGTCCGCTTCATCGGAATCTCCGGGCATGCTTCGAAAATCAGCGACCCGATGCAGAGCGCCGTGCACAAGGCACTGCGCTGGGGCAGTGCCGCTCTGGACCTTGCCGCCAGCCAGTCCCATCACCGTTTCGGCGGCTTGACCGGCATGCCGTTCAATATCGGGAAAATTGAAGGGGGTATCAAAGCCAACATGATTGCCGCGTCGGCCGAACTTCGTCTGGGGTTCCGTCCGTTGCCGACGCAATCGGCCGCTGAGCTCCATGCCGGATTTGCGGCCTTGATGCCGGACACTGATTACGACATCACTTTCGCCGGACCGCCACTGCCTGCCGGTGACACCGCGCAGGCCGAACAGCGGCGCCTGCAGGCCCGCGATTTCGCCGATGGCCTGAATCTTCCGATCGGCCACGCCGTCGATTTCTGGACCGAAGCTGCCCTGTTTTCCCAGGCCGGGCTGAATGCCATCGTGTTCGGGCCGGGCGATATCGCCCAGGCGCACACGGCCGATGAATGGGTCGCGCTGGCGCAGCTGCAGAAGGCCGCAGACCACTATAAAACCATCCTGGAATGACATGAACCACGACAGCCCCATCCGCGATACCATCGTGCGCCTGCTCAGCAACATCGGTAGTGCCAAGGAAATCCAGCAATACCTCAAGCGTTTCTCGCAGCGCGATGCGTCACGCTTTGCCGTGGTCAAAGTCGGCGGTGCCATCCTGCGCGATGATCTCGAGGCGCTGGTCAGTTCGCTCGGGTTCCTGCAGCAGGTCGGTCTGACCCCGATCGTCATCCATGGCGCCGGACCGCAGCTGGATGCCGAGCTGGCCGCCGAAGGCGTGCGCAAGCGCACGGTTGACGGCCTGCGGGTCACCACCCGGAAAGTGCTGAAGACGGTGCGCCGCGTGTGTCTGCAGGAAAATCTGCGGCTGGTCGAGGCCCTGCAGGTGCAGGGCATCCGCGCCGTGTCGCTCAATTCCGGGGTGCTGGAAGCCAAACTGCTGAATGCCCGGAAATACGGCATGGTCGGGAAAGTGGTCGCCGTGCATACCGAAGCCGTGTATTCCGCGATCAAAGCCGGATCGATACCGGTGATTTCCTCGCTCGGCGAAACCGCCGACGGACAGATCGTCAACATCAATGCCGACTGGGCCGCCAACGAAGTGGTCAAGACCCTGCAGCCCTATAAAATCATCTTCCTGACCAATACCGGCGGTTTGTTGGACGGAGATGACAACATCATCGACTCCATCAATCTCAGTACCGACTACGCGCGTCTGATGCAGCAGCCCTGGCTGCATTCGGGCATGAAGGTGAAAATCGAGCAGATTGCCGCGCTGCTGGCCGATCTGCCGAGCGACAGTTCGGTCTCGATCACCAAGCCCTCGGAGCTGGCCAAGGAACTGTTCACCCACCGTGGTTCCGGCACATTGGTGCGCAAAGGGCAACGTATTCTATCGGCCGACCGTTGGTCGAAGATCGACAAGACCCGCTTGCAGAAACTGATGGAATCCGGATTCGGACGCAAGATGAAGGCGGGCTATTTCCGCGATAATGTTCCAGCAAAAATCTACTACAGTGCCGACTACCGGGCGGCGTTGGTGCTTCTGGCGGTGGATGGCGCCATGTATCTGGATAAATTCGCCGTTGCCGACGATGCCCAAGGCGAAGGCCTCGGTGCGGCGGCCTGGTCGGTGATGCGTCAGCACACGCCGAAACTGTTCTGGCGGTCGCGTCACGACAATCCGGTCAATGCCTTTTATCTGCAGGCGGCCGATGGTTGCCTGAAATGCGGGCATTGGACGGTATTCTGGTATGGCCTTTCCGGCTTTGCGGAAATCGAGCAGGCCGTGTCCTATTGCCTCGGCAAACCGGCAAGTTTCCACGAGCAGGAGCCGTCATGAACCCCGCCAACCGCATTTACCGCATCGGTCTGATCGGCGCCCGCGGCCATGTCGGCGGTGAGCTGATCCGTCTGCTGGCGGGGCATCCACAACTCGGGATTGCCTTTGTGTCCTCGCGGGAACGCGAAGGGCAGGCAGTGACTGATTTCGAACCGCAGGCGCCGGACGGTCTGCGTTATGTCAATTACGGCCCGGGCCAGGCCATCGAGGCCGGCGCCGATGCGGTGATTCTGGCCCTGCCCAATGGCCATGCCGCGCAATGGGCGCAGGCTTTCGATGCCGCCGGCAGTCCGTCGCTGCTGATCGATCTTTCGGCGGATTTCCGTTTTGATCCCGAATGGTATTACGGTCTTCCCGAGCTGACCCGGAGCGGCTATGCCGGACAGCGCCGCATCAGCAATCCCGGCTGTTATGCCACCGCCATGCAGCTGGCCATTGCCCCGATGCGGGATGTGCTCTCCGGACCGGTCAACTGTTTCGGGGTTTCCGGCTATTCCGGGGCCGGCACCACACCCTCGGATAAAAATAATCCGGAAAAGCTCAGGGACAATCTGATGCCGTATGCCTTGGCAGATCATCTGCATGAGCGTGAAGTCAGCACCCGTATGGCAACGTCCGTCCAGTTCATGCCGCATGTGGCCCCGCATTTCCGTGGCCTCTCGATTACGGCCAATATGATCTTGGACCAGCGCTTCAGTGCCGATCAGGTCATGGCCCGATACGTGCAACGCTTCGGAAATGAACCCTGCATCCGGATTGGTAGGGACATTCCCCAGACCAGTGCGGTCGCAGGAACGGTCTTGGCGCATCTCGGCGGATTCACGCTGGCCGACGAGGGCCGCCGTCTGGTGGTGGTTTCGGTGCTGGACAATCTGCTGAAAGGTGCCGCCAGCCAGGCGCTGCAGAATATCAATCTGGGCCTCGGATTGCCCGAAACCATGGGGGTGTTATGAATCATCAGGTCATCTGGGCCAAGCCCGGCTTTGAAATCAATCACGCCATCCAGAACTTCCTGGCCGGCGATGACATCCTGCTGGATGCCGCACTGTTTCCCTATGACATCAGCGCCAGCCGGGCGCATGCCCGTGGTCTGGAACGGATCGGCATTCTGGACCGGGAAGAAACCCGGCAGCTGCTCGAACAGCTCGACCGCCTGGATCAGGCCTTTGCTTCCGGGGATTTCAGCCTTGATGACCGCTTCGAAGACGGACACAGCGCCATCGAATGGTTTCTCACCGAGGCGCTCGGCGATACCGGCCGCAAGATCCACACCGGCCGCAGCCGCAATGACCAGGTTTTGGTTGCCTCGCGGCTGTGGTTGAAAGACCAGTTGCTGGCCTTGGCGGAGCTGTGCCGGAAAATCGCCGACGTCAGTCTGCAGCGTGCGGAATCGGAAGCGCTGGTCGCGTTTCCGGGCTACACCCACCTGCAACGGGCCATGGTGTCTTCCTTGGGCATGTGGTGGGGCGCATGGGCGGAAGCCTACATCGACGACGCCCAACGGGCAGGGCAATGCCTGTCATGGATCGATGCCAACCCGCTCGGCAGTGCTTCCGGCTTCGGGGTCAATCTGCCGCTGGACCGGGCCTTCTGTTCCGAAGCGCTTGGTTTCGCCCGCACCCAGCAGATCGCGACCTATGCCCAGCTGTCGCGCGGCAAGTTCGAACTGGCCGCGCTCGACGCGCTACTGTCGGCCATGGGTGATCTGCGCCGTCTGGCCTGGGATCTGTCCTTGTTCAGCACCAGCGAGTTCGGATTCGTGCATCTGCCGCCGGAATACCAGACCGGCAGTTCGCTGATGCCCAACAAACGCAATCCGGATCTGATCGAGCTGCTGCGCGCTTCCTATGCCGTGGTTTCTGGGGCGCGTTCGGAACTGGAGCAGGGATTGTCCCTGCCATCGGGATATCACCGAGACCTGCAATACACCAAGGCGCCGGTCATGCGCGGCTTCCGGCATGGGCTGGCAGCGCTGGCCCTGGTGCCGGATCTGTTGGCCAAATTGGACTGGAATGCAGAACGGATTGCCTCGGCCATGGAGCCATCGATGATGGCGACCGATCTGGCGGTGGATTTTGCCAGAAACGGCGTTCCTTTCAGGGCCGCGTATCAGCAGGCTGCCGATCCGTCGAACTGGCAGGCCCGGACCCCGGCGGAAAGTCTTTCGGCCCGGTCCTCCGAGGGTTCAGGCATCAATCTCGGACTTGAGAAACTGAAACAGCGCCTTGCGGCGCTGTGAAAGTTGGTCGGGGAGACAGGATTCGAACCTGCGACCTCTACGTCCCGAACGTAGCGCTCTACCAGACTGAGCTACACCCCGATTTCGCTATTTTACCGTATTTTGGCACCTCAGGAAAAGGCCTTGGCTTGAAATTTATCCGGATGGTGATGCATAACACCCTGTTTTCGGGTGCTGTGCCGCTATTTCGCAGGGAATCTCCGAAACCGCCGGCAACCCGTTAAAATAAGGGCCTGAACGTAGGAGTCGATTGTGATCAAGCCCCGTACCCCCGCCGGCACCCTGGAACTGCTGCCCGGCGAGCAACGCACTTTCAATCATATGCTGGAAGTCATCCGGCGCAATTACGAGCGTTTCGGGTTTCAGCCGATTGAAACGCCGGTGTTCGAGCTGAGTGAAGTGCTGCTGACCAAAACCGGCGGTGAAACCGAGCGTCAGGTCTATTTCGTGCAGTCGACCGGCGCCCTGGAGCAGGGCAGCGCTCCCGAACTCGCCCTGCGTTTCGATCTGACCGTGCCGCTGGCGCGCTATGTAGCCGAGCACGAACACCAGCTGGCCTTTCCCTTCCGCCGCTATCAGATCCAGCGGGTCTATCGCGGCGAACGCGCCCAGAAAGGCCGCTTCCGCGAGTTCTATCAGTGCGACATCGATGTGGTCGGCAAGGATGCGCTCTCGGTCCGTTACGATGCGGAAATTCCGGCCGTCATCCATGCCGTTTTTTCGGAGCTGGCCATCGGGCCGTTCACCATCTCGCTCAACAACCGGAAAATCCTGCGCGGCTTCTTCGAAGCCATCGGCATCGGCGATGGTGCGCATCAGGCGGCGGTATTGCGCGAAATCGACAAAATCGACAAGCGCGGTGCCGAGGCCGTGGCACAGACCCTGAAAGGCGAGGGCTTCGGTCTGGCCCACGCGGTCATCGAACAGATTCTCGGGTTCGTGCTCATGCGCTCGAGCAGCCACGCTTCGGCACAGGCCATGCTCGCCGATATCGCCGCGCGTTATCCGCAGACCGCCGAAGGCGTTGCCGAACTGGCGACCGTACTGACCATGCTCAAGGACCTCGGCGTTCCGGAAAAGAACTACGCCCTGAATTTCTCGATTGCACGCGGCCTCGATTACTACACGGGTACCGTGTATGAAACCACGCTGGACGACTATCCGCAGATCGGCTCGATCTGCTCCGGCGGACGCTACGACAACCTCGCCAGCCACTACAGCAAGTCGAAACTTCCCGGCGTCGGCATTTCCATCGGCGCTAGCCGGCTGTTCTGGCAGCTGCGCGAGGCCGGCCTGATCGCTCCCGATCCGCACAGCCACATGGTGCTCATCGGTCTGATGCGCGATGAAGATCTTCCCGAGTCGCTGGCCATGGCCGCCGAGCTGCGTGCTGCCGGTATCGCCTGCGAAGTGCAGCTGGAAGCCAAGAAACTGGCCAAACAGTTCCAGTATGCCGACAAAGTCGGTTTCAGTTACATGATCCTGTTCGGCGAAAGCGAGCAGGCCAAGGGCGTGGTCAGTCTGAAGAATCTGGCGACCGGCAAGCAGGTCGAGATCGCCCGTGCCGATCTGCTGCGTTGCCTGAGCCAAGCCAAGGAGTGGGGCTTATGAAATCAATCACCCTGACCGGTACCGCGCTCAGCCATGAGCAGGTGGTGGCCGTTGCCTATGGCGCCAGCGTGGTTCTGGAGGCCTCACAGCTGCCGAAAGTGGCCGCAACCGCCGATTTCCTGGCCGAGCAGGTCACCGAGCAGCAACCGCTCTACGGCATTTCCACCGGCTTCGGGTCCAATGCCGACAAACTGCTGGGCGCGCATCCGATCCGCGACAGCCGGCGCAGCGGCGAAACGCTTCTGCAGGAGCTGCAGCGCAACCTGATCATCACCCATGCCGTATGCGTGGGCGAGCCGTTCGCACCCGAAGTAGTGCGCGCCATGATGGTCATCCGCATCAATACGCTGATGCGCGGCCATTCCGGAATCCGGGTGGAAACGCTGCAGGCCCTGACCGCATTGCTCAATGCCGGCGTGGTACCGGTCGTCCCGAAACTCGGTTCGGTCGGCGCCAGCGGCGATCTGGCCCCGCTGTCGCACCTGGCCATCGTGCTGCTCGGCGGCGGCGAAGCGTTTTACGACGGCGAGCGTCTGTCCGGTGCCGACGCACTGGCCAAGGCCGGCCTGAAGCCGATTGTGCTGTCGCACAAGGAAGGCCTGGCCTTGAACAACGGAACCGCACAGATGCTGGCGACCGGCGTGCTGGCCGTGGCCAAGCTGGAGGAGCTCTGCGATACCGCCGATCTTGCCGCCGCCATGACGCTCGATGCCTTTGCCGGCCGCATGCGCGCTTTCGACGATCATGTGCACGCGCTGCGGCCGCACCCGGGGCAAGTTCATACGGCCAAGCATCTTCAACAGTTCCTGGCCGGATCCAAACTGACCGACATCGCTTATCATCTGGTGCCGCGTTTCAGGTCCTGGCTGCCCCAATGCTGGCCGGATGCAACGCTGGACGCGTTGAACTTCGATATTTCCTGGGATTGGGTGCCGTTCAATCAGCGCCACGGTCGCGAAAAATTCTATCAGCGCTTCAAACCGTTCCGTGGCGGCAAGAAGCACCAGCCGCAGGACAGCTATTCGCTGCGCTGCATTCCGCAGGTGCATGGCGCCGTCCGCGATGCCATTGCCCAGGCACGGCGGGTGCTTGAAATCGAGCTGAACGCCGTTACCGACAATCCGCTGATTTTTCCGGGACTGGAAGGCGCCCGCAACATCGAGGATCAGATCGTTTCCGCTGGCCATTTCCACGGCATGCCGCTGGCATTGGTGATGAGTTATGTCAAAGCCGCGATCCCGGTCCTGGCGTCCATTTCCGAACGCCGGCTCAACAAGCTGGTCGATCCGGCCACCAATGACGGTCTGCCGGCGTTCCTGATCGGCAATGAAGACGGTACCGAAAGCGGTTTCATGATCGTCCAGTACACGGCGGCGGCCATCGTCAACGATCTGGCGACCCGCGCCCATCCGGCCTCGGTCTATTCCATTCCGACCAGCGCCAACGCCGAGGACCATGTCTCCATGGGTGCCAACGAGGCCCGCCACGTGCTCGACATGGCCCAGGATCTGGGCAAGGTCATCGCGCTGGAAATCTATACCGCCGCCCAGGCGCTGGAATTCCGCAAGGACATGATCAATGCCGCCCGTCGTCTGGCGGCCAGCCATGATTGCAGCGCACTGGCAGCGAAAATCAACGGTGCGCCGGCGCAAGGCGATGCCGATCATGCCGCGTTCATGGCCGAAGTCGAAGCGCTGCGTTCCGAGCTCGCCCAGGCCGGTGAATTCACTCCCGGGCGCCCTGTGGCGGCGGCATTGGCCGCTTTGCGCCGGCATATCGCGTTCATGTCGGCCGACCGCGCCATGGATGGCGAGGTCCAGCGCATGGTTGATCTGGTCGAGCATGGCGAATTGCTGATGGCGGCGAGGGCCGCACAATAAGCATGCGCGCCGGCATCCTGCTGTCTGCGGCACTGGCGCTCGTTCCGTCACTGCTGCGTGCGCAGTGTGACAGCCGTGTTTACATCGATGCCAACCGCAACGGTGTTTACGATGCCGGGGAGCGGGGCATTTCCGGTGTCGGCGTTTCCGATGGCGAACACATAGTCCGCAGCGGCCGTGACGGCCGTTACCGGTTGCCCGCGATGGCCGGCAAAACCCTGTTCATCATCAAGCCGGCAGGCTATGCGCTGCCCCGGCGCAGCGATGGACTGCCGGATTTTTTTGCCAATCAGGCCGGAAACGCCAAGGGCCTGAAATACGGCGGCGTGGCGGATTCCGATACCGGGTGCAAATCGTTCGCCCTGCATCCGTCCGTGCAGTCCGCTGACGCGCCGCTGTCGGTTCTGGTGTTCGGCGATCCGCAGCCGAAGTCGGCCGTCGATGTCGATTATTACCGGCGTGACATCATCGCGCCGCTTCGTGGCAATCCGGCAGCAACGCTCGGCATCAGCCTCGGCGACATCGTGCATGATGATCTGACGCTGCTGCCGGAAATCAAAAAGGCCGACAGCGCGCTCGGTCTGCCGCGTCTGTATGCGGCAGGAAACCATGACATCGACTTCGATGCCGCCGGCGATGCAGGTTCACTGGAAAGCTTCCGTGCCCAATTCGGGCCGGACACCTTCGCCTGGGAAGAAGAAAAGGCCAATTTCATCGTCATGGATGATGTGATCTACCGGCCTGGCCTCAAGCCGGGCTATATCGGCGGCCTGCGGGAGTCGCAGTTCCATTTTCTGGCGCGCTACCTGGCTGGAGCCGACAAAACCAAACTGCTGGTGCTGTCCGCGCACATCCCCTTGTTCCAGAGTGCGGAGGCTCCCGAAACCTTCCGCAGCGCCGATCGCCGCCGTCTGTTCAAACTGCTCGCGCCGTTCCGGGACGTCCTGCTGTTGACCGCGCACACGCATGCCCAGAATCTCGTCCGGCATGGACCGGACAGCGACTGGCATGGCCCAGGCCGTCTGTTCGAATACAATGCCGGTGCGGCCTGCGGCGGCTATTGGGCCGGCGAAAAGGATAATGAGGGCCTGCCCGATGCCATGATGAGCGACGGTACGCCGAACGGTTATGCCCGACTGCATATCTCAAGCGGGGATTACCGGCTGCAGTGGTTCAATGCCCGCAACCGCCCGGAGGCCGCCATGGCGCTGCATGTCCCACAGGTGCTCAGACAGGGCGCCTATCCCGGTATCGGTCTTTACGCGAACGTGTTCATGGCGCGTCCGGATACCCGTGTCGAGGTCCGTATCGACGAGGCTGCGTGGCAACCGATGCAACGGGTCAGCCGCGCCGATCCGCGCGTGCTTGCGCTGAATCTTCGGGATGACGCCGCCCCGGCACTGTCCGGCTATGACCGGACGCCGGAAGCCACTGTTTCCAGCCATCTCTGGCGTTTTGCCCTGCCCACGGATTTGCCTGCCGGCGAGCACCGCATTCGCGTGCGGGCCATCGATGATTGGCTCGGCGAGGTGACTCAGGACGCTGTTTACCGCCTGGATGCGCGGCAGCCTTAAAGCGCGGTAATGTCGCTGAAGCGTTCGGCCCGGGCATGTCCGTGCGTGGCTTCGCCGGTGCGCGACTGCGGATAGTCCTGCTGACGATCGATCAGTACCGTCTGCCAGCCGGCATCCCTTGCCGCATCCAGTTCCTCGACGATGTCGGACAGAAACAGCAGATGTTCCGGAGCCAAACCGATGGCGCCGGCGATGCGGACGTAACTTCCGGCCTCGCGCTTGCCACCGATTTCGGTATCGTAATACCCCGAAAACAGCGGACACAGATCGCCGTGGTCGGTATGGGCGAAGAACAGTTTCTGGGCGGGGACCGAGCCGGAACTGTACACATACAGCGGAACGCCTGCGGCATGCCAACGGCGCAAAGACGCTTCGGCATCCGGGTAGACCGGCGCCTTGTAGGTTGCCTTGGCGTAGCCCTCCACCCAGATCATGCCTTGCAGTGCTTTCAGTGCGGTGTGTTTCCGGTCCTGATCGATCCACTGCAGCAGGATTTCGGTGACGCCATCCAGGTCGCTGGCCGGAAGGCCGTTCTCTTCGGCCACCGTTTTGATCCAGTGCGTCACATCGGCACGCCCATGCTGCTCCTGCAGAAATCGCGGCAGGGCGGCACGCGCATAAGGAAACAGGACGTCCCGCACGAACGCGATGGAACTGGTGGTGCCTTCAATATCGGTGACGATGGCCTTGATGGCGCTCATGCACGGCCTTCATAGCGCGGAAAGCGCTCGGCAAGTCCGGAGTCGGTGAAATAGCCGACCCAGCCATCGGCTTCGGTGAAGAAACGGATCGCGGTAAAGCGCGGCGCGGGGCCCATGTCGAACCAGTGCTTGGTGCCGTCCGGAACACGGATCAGGTCCTGGGTCTGGCACAGTACCTCGTAGACGTGGTCGCCGATATGCAGGGTGAACAGGCCCGAGCCGCGGACGAAGAAGCGCACTTCATCTTCCTTGTGGCTGTGCTCGCTCAGGAACTTGGCACGCATGGCGTCGCGCTCGGGATGGTCGGGATTGATGCTGACCACATCCACCGAACGGAATCCGTTTTCCGCCACCAAGCGGTCGATTTCGGGTTGGTAGGCCGCCAGAATCGATTCGTTGCTGGCATCGTCGGCGATCGGGCGGACCGCCCATCGTTCAAAGCCGACCCCGACGGCGTTGAGCCGTTCCGCGATGACAGCGGCATCACGGCTTTCGAAAAGCACGGTTTCCGGTGCGGATTCTGAAAAAATACGTAAACGGCTCATGCGCGGAACCCCAGTTTGGTCATTTCAGCGGTTAAAAGGAATTCAAAGGCGTCCAGGTGACGTTGCGCTTCTTCAACATCACGGCCCCAGGTGTAAAGACCATGACCGGCAATCAAATAGCCCCAGAATGCCGATTCGACGAAGGCGGGAGCGATGGCTGTGCACAGTGCATGCATGTCCTGCGTATTGGCCACGATCGGAATGCGGATGGCGGTCTCGTGGGTTTTGATGCCATTGAACGCCTTCAGCAGTTCGTAGCCTTCGAGGGTGATGAAACCATCCCGTTCGTAGCGCATGGACAGCAGCGTCTGCGCCAGGGAGTGGGTATGCAACACCGCGCCGGCCTCCGGCCGTTCCCGGTAGATCTGGGTATGCAGCAGGGTTTCCGCGGAAGCGGTGCGCCCGGGTTCCAGTGCCTTGCCTTGAAGATCGACGGGCATGAAATCGTCCGGACCCAAGCGGCCTTTGTCCCGGCCGCTGACGGTAATCAGACAGCTATTTGCATCCGCACGGATGGAAAAGTTGCTGCTGGTCGCCGGCGTCAGATTGGCAGCAGCCAGTTTTGACGTGCAGGCGGTAAGACGTTGCAGTTCGGCGCTGGTATCAGGAACATTCATGAATAAGAGTCATTCTCAATTGGTTGAAATCGATCCAAAAAAATTGCCATTTCATTGACCTGGATTAAGTCAGTGTAGCGTGCGCTAGGGTATGATTAGCCCATGTCCATTTTCTCACGATTCCAGGAGCCTTACCATGAAATCCCAAGATAACAGCCGTCGCCAATTCCTGATCCGCGGCCTGGTTTCGGTAGCGGCGTTGCCGTTTGCCGGCGCCATGCTCTCCGCCACGGCTTCGGCCCAGGCCCTGAAGCCGCTGCCGGCGACCAATCCGCAAGCGGTCGCCCTCAAATACGTCGCCGATGCCAAAAAAGCCGTGGGCGCCAAGCCCGGCAGTAATTGCGCCAACTGCGCGCTGTTCCAGCCGGCAACCAAAGGCTGTGGCATTTTCGCGGGCTTCGCCGTTGCACCTGCCGGCTGGTGTTCGGCCTGGGCCAAGAAGGCCTGATACCGCTTCAGATGGCTCCGGTCTCGGAATACGAGACCGGCATGCCGTAAGATAAGCCAAGTTCCCTCCGAGCTTGGCTTTTTTATGTCCTTTGATTCCCTTCACCTGATCCTGCTGCTCCTGCTGCTGGCTGCAGTCATTGCCGCGCTGACTTTCATGCTGAAAAGGGCGGCCCTTGCCGTGCAATTGGCATTTCTCGCGGATGAAAACCGCAAGCTTTCCGGGCAATCCGCCGAATTGGCGGCCATCCGCGAAAAATACGCGGCTCTGGAATCCGGTGCTGCTGCGCGGGAAGCCGCCGCCGCCGAACAGTTGCAGCAGCTTTTGTCAGCCGAAAATCGCCTTAAAGAAAACTTCGAGAACCTGGCCAACCGCATTTTCGATGAAAAATCGACGGCTTTCAAAAGCCAGAGCAAAGAGCATCTGGAAGCGATGCTGAATCCGCTCAAGACCCAAATCGGCGAGTTCAGGAATACGGTTCAGCAGACCAATCAGGGCATCCATACCCTGAAGGAATTGAATCTGCGCATGGCCGAAGAAGCGACCAACCTGACGCGCGCGCTCAAAGGTGACAACAAGGCCCAGGGCGGGTGGGGCGAGCAGGTGCTGGGCCGCATACTCGACGCCTCCGGCCTGACTGAAGGCCGGGACTACCACGCCCAGTTTTCCTATGTCGATGAAGGCAATAGCCGCAAACAGCCCGATTGCGTCATTTTCCTGCCGGAAAACAAAGCCATCATCGTCGACTCCAAGGTCTCGCTCACCGCCTATGACCGCTACATCAATGCCGAATCCGTCGTTGAGCGCGAAGTCGCCCTGAAAGAGCATGTGCGCTCGCTGAAGAACCATATCGACGGGCTGTCGGCGAAAGCCTACGAAGAACTTCCCGGCAAGCGTAATCTGGACTTCGTGCTGATCTTCATTCCGGTCGAGTCGGCGTTCATCGACGCCCTGCGTGCCGATGATGCGCTCTACACCTACGCGCTGGACAAGAACATCGTGCTGGCCGCGCCCAGCACCCTGCTGGCCACCTGCAGGACCGTCGCACACCTGCAGAAACTCGACAAGCGCAGCAGCAACGCGATGAAGATCGCGGAGCAGGCCGGAAAGCTGTATGACCAGTTCGTGGCCTTCAGCACCGACATGGGCAAGGTCAGCAAGGCGCTGGCTGCCGCCCATGAGGCCCAGGAGTCGGCGCTGAAGCGTCTGTCTTCCGGCAAAGGCAATCTGGTGCGTCAGACCGAACAGCTCAAGGCTCTGGGCGCCAAGACGGCCAAGTCGGTTCCGTTTGCGCTGTTGGAAGACGATCTCCCCGCGCTCGGGGATGACTCGGAATCCGATCCGGAATAAAAAAACGGCGTCCACTTGCGGGGACGCCGTTTTCAATGAAGCATGTTCACGATCACTCGTGCTGTTGCAGGCCTTTCTGCAGCTGCGAATTACGCATGCCGTACACGAAGTACAGAATGATCGCCGCCAGTACATACCAGCCGAAGAACACCAGAACGCGGGTTTCGACGGTGAAGATCAGGGCGAAGCAGGCCAGAATGCCGAAAGCCGGCAGAACCGGGTACAGCGGCACGCGGAAGCCGCGCGGAATTTCCGGATGGGTGGTGCGCAGCCAGATCACCGACAGACAGACGATGCCGAACGCCGCCAGCGTACCGACCGAGGTCATGTCGCCGAGGGTGTTGATGTCGAAGAACGCGGCCGAGACGGCGGTGATGAAGCCGACCAGAATGGTGTTGACCCACGGGGTCTTGAATTTCGGGTGCACGGTCGAGAACACTTTCGGCAGCAGGCCGTCGCGGGCCATGGTGTAGAAAATGCGGGTCTGGCCGTACATCAGCACCAGAATGACCGAGGTCAGGCCGATGATGGCGCCGATCTTGATGGTCTTGGCGAACCAGCCCCAGGCCGGGCCCAGCGCATCGACCGCCACCGCGACCGGATCGGGCACGTTCAGCATCTTGTAGTTGACCATCAGGGTCATCACGATCGAGACCAGGATGTACAGGATGGTGCAGATCAGCAGGGAGCCGATGATGCCGAACGGCATATCCCGTTTCGGGTTCTTGGCTTCCTGACCGGCGGTGGAAACCGCTTCGAAACCGATGTAGGCGAAGAACACGATGGAGGCCGCGCGGAAGATGCCGCCCCAGCCGTATTCGCCTTCCTTGCCGGTGGCTTCCGGAATGAAGGGATCCCAGTTGGCTTTCAGGGTGTCGAAATGCTGGATGACATACCAGCCGACGATGATGATGAAGGCGATGATGACCGAAGCCTTGATGGCGACGATGACATTGTTGACTTTCGCGCTTTCGGACACGCCGATGATCAGCAGGCCGGCGAGGGCCAGGCAGATCAGGAAGGCCGGAAGGTTGAACAGGGTGGTGACCGCATTGCCGTCGGCACCGATGACCGCGGCGCCGTCACGCATCAAGGCATGGCCGAACGGGCCGGTCAGTTCCGGGGGAATCACCAGACCATAGTCGCCCAGCAGGCTGACCACGTACCCGGACCACCCGACCGCGACCACCGAGGCGGCCAGGCCGTATTCGAGCAGGAGCAGACCGCCCATGATCCAGGCGGCGAACTCGCCGACCGTGGTGTAGCTGTAGGTGTAGGCCGAGCCGGAAACCGGCAGGGTCGAGGACAGTTCGGCATAGCACAGACCGGCCAGGGCGCAGACCACGCCGGCGACCAGGAAGGAAATCAGAACCGCCGGACCGGCGTGCAGCGCTGCGGCATTGCCGGTGCGGACGAAGATGCCGGCACCGATGATGCAGCCGACGCCGAGGAAAACAAGGTTCCACGGACCCAGGGTACGCTTCAGCGTGCTGGTCTCGCTTTCCCTTTGGACTTGTTCAACGCTCTTGCGCATGAGCATGCGCGAAAGAAGCCCATTGCTTGGAGTATTGGCCATTAATCTGCCCTCGAGTAGGTTTTATTTTTTGGGATAATGATCGTTCCGGGTAATCCAGACGAACCCGATTACCATAAGCTAGATGAACGCAGGGGTAAAGCCCTTTCCGGCCGATTCGGGGAATAATTCGCCACCATGACAGAAATGCGGGACAACTTACTGGAATTGCTGGCGAATTATCGGGCCGCCGGGGCATCGGAAGCCGTGCTTCGTGAGGAGTTCATCACCCTGGCAGGCACGGCCGCCGATTGCTGCAAGCGCAGCCGGCTGGAAGGGCATCTGACCGGCTCGGCCTGGCTGGTATCGGCCGATGGCCGGCAAGCGCTGTTGATGCATCACCGGAAGCTGGATCGCTGGCTGCAGCCCGGCGGCCACGCCGATGGCGACTGGAATCTGGCCGCTGTGGCCTTGCGTGAGGCCCGGGAGGAAACCGGATTATCGGATCTGCAGGTCGATCCGGCGATTTTCGATCTGGACAAGCACCGCATCCCGGCCCGCGGCGAGGCGCCGGAACACTGGCATTACGACCTCCGTTTTGTGGTGCGTGCAACCGGCGGCCAAGAGTTCTCCGGAAATGCCGAGTCGCTGGCGCTGCGATGGTTCGATATTGCCGCCCTGGCCCACGATGCCGGTTTGGATGCTTCCATCCGGCGCATGGCGCGGCGTTGGCTGGAAAGGAACTGATTCAGCCGGCGGAAAGACGCGCGTCCAGCCGTTGCCGGATTGCCGGCCATTCCCGGTCAAGAATGGAGTAGGTGTAGGTATCGCGCAGACTGCCGTCCTTGTGCCGTTTGTGCTGGCGCAGGATACCGTCGCGTCGGGCGCCGAGGCGTTCGATGGCGGCCTGCGAGCGCAGATTCAGGTGGCTGGTGTGGAAATACACGGCGGTCACCGCCATGCCCTCGAAGGCTTCTTCCAGAAGCAGCCGCTTGCAGGCGGTGTTGACGTGCGTGCGTTGGACGCTGGCCGCGTACCAGGTGTACCCGATGGCCACCGTCGGCGTGGCGGCATCGATGTCGTAGAAACGGGTCGAGCCGAGCACGCGTCCGGCGGTATCAACAACCGCAAACGGTCGGCATTCGCCACGTTGCTGTCCGGCGAGCGCGACGGCGATGTAATTGCGGACCGATTCCAGATCAGGGCCCGGCGCGGTGGTGTAATTCAGCTGCCAGATTGCGCCATCCCCGCTTGCCGCCAGCAGGCCTTCGGCATGATGCTGTGCCAGCGGCTCGAGCCGAACGCCGTAATCGGTTCGCATCAGGCGCGGCCGTTGAATTCGCCGGTGACCGTGGAGACCAGAATTTTTTCGCCGTTGCTGATGTACTCGGGCACCTGGATTTCGATGCCGGTGCTGAGCTTGGCCGGTTTCGGGCGCTTGGTGGCGGTGCCGCCCTTGAGTTCGGGGGGCGTATCCACGACTTCCAGTACCACGCTCGGCGGCATCTGGATGGCGACCGGGGCGTCATCGATCAGCTGCACGTAGACGCCCTCAAGGCCTTCGGTGATGAAGCCGGCCATGTCGCCGACGATGTTGGCATCCAACTGGTAGGGCGTGAAGTCCTCGCTGTCGAGGAACACGAAGGCATCGCCGTCCATGTACGAGAAGCTGGCTTCCCGGCGCACCAGATCCAGTTCTTTCAAATCATCGTCTGCGCGCAGGCTGAGATCGTATTTGTTGCCGGCCGGTACCGAGTACATGGTGAAGCGGAAGGTGACATTGCCGCCGCGGCCCTGCGGTGCAGAGCGCTCGATATCGCGGATCTGGTACACGGTGTTGTTGTATTCGACGACATTGCCTTTTTTGACATCGGAAGCTTTCATGGGGAAATCCGTAATAGGTTATTTGGCGGCCAGACGGACCGAGCCGTCGAGCCGGATGGTTTCGCCGTTGAGGTAGCGGTTCTGCAGAATGAATGCGGCGGTCGCAGCGAATTCTTCCGGTTTGCCCAGACGGGCCGGGAAGGGAATCGATGCCGACAGCGACTCCTGCACGGCCGGCGGCATGCCGTCGACCATGGGCGTCCAGAAGATACCGGGGGCTATGGTCATCACGCGGATGCCGAAGCGGGCCAGCTCGCGCGCCATTGGCAGGGTCATGCCGACCACGCCGCCCTTGGAAGCCGAATAGGCGGCCTGACCGATTTGGCCGTCAAATGCGGCCACCGAGGCCGTATTGATGATGACCCCGCGCTCGCCGTCTTCGCCCGGTACGTTGTGCTGCATGACATCGGCCGCGGCCTTGGCGACGTTGAAGCTCCCGATCAGATTGACGCGGATGGTGGTGGCAAACTGCGCCAGCGGCATGCAGGCCTCACGGCCCAGGACCCTGCCGGCGCCGATGATGCCGGCGCAGTTGATGGCGGCGTTCAGACCGCCCATGAACTCGGCGGCTTTGGCAGTGTTCCCGGCCACCTGATCTTCGTCGGACACATCGGTGCTGAAATACGTGGCGCTGCCGGCGCCCAGCGTGGTAATGGCTTCGGCGGCTTTCAGGCTGTTGATGTCGAACAGGGCGACTTTGCCGCCATGGGCAACGATATGCTGGGCGACGGCGAAGCCGAGCCCGGAAACGCCGCCGGTGACGATGGCGCGGGTATCGGAAAGATTCATGGCAAACCCTCGGTGGAATGTGTCATTTTAGCAAAAATCCGCCGGAAACCTCGTAAAATGGCGGCATATTCTCAGGGGTACCCTCCCATGAAAATCAAATTCGCCTTGTGTCTCCTGCTGGCCGGCGGGCAAGCCCTTGCCGCCGATGCGCCTTTGCCCTGCCGGGCGGCGGATCCGGATAATCCGCGCCCGCGCATCGGTCTGGTTCTTGGCGGCGGCGGCGCACGCGGCATCGCGCATCTGAGCGTGCTCAAGGAAATTGAACGCCAGCACATTCCGATCGATTGCATCGCCGGCACCTCGATGGGCTCACTGGTCGGCGGCCTGTATGCCTCGGGCATGAGTACGGCCGATATGGAAACCATGCTGCGGACCATGGACTGGACCACTGTCATGAAAGATACCGTGGGCCGCCAGGACCGCAGTTTCCGGCGTAAACAGGATGATCTGGAATCCCTGGCGCCTGCCAAGCCCGGTATCGGCAAGACCGGACTGCGGATTTCTTCCGGACTGCTGGCCGGTGAAAACATCCAGCTGTTCCTCGAACGCCAGATCGCGGCTTCCTCGGGCGTGACCGACTTCAATCGCCTGCCGATACCCTACCGGGCGGTGGCGACCGACATCAACACCGGGAAAGCCGTGGTCCTGGATTCCGGCAGTCTGGCCAAAGCCATGCGCGCCAGCATGTCGATTCCGGGCGCCTTCAATCCGGTCACCATCGACGGCCGTATTCTGGTCGATGGCGGGTTGGTCAACCAGGTGCCGGTCGATGTCGTGCGCGCGATGGGAGCCGATATCGTGATTGCCGTGGATGTCGGCACGCCGCTCTCGGCCATCACCTCAGAAAGCAGCGCGCTGGCCATCGGCGACCAGGTCATGGGACTGCTGACGGTGGGCAATACCCAGGCACAACTGGCGACGCTTGGGCCGAAGGACATCCTGATTCAGCCGGATCTGGGTAAAGAAGTCACTACGGGCTCGTTCGAAAAAGCCGCACTGGCGCTTGAAATCGGCGACAAAGCCGCGGCGGCCGCAGCGCCACGTCTGGCGACGCTGGCACGCCCCGAGTTGCCGGCACGCCAGGCAACGCCGATCCGCGATGCTCAGATGCGGGTGGCGTTCATCGAATTGGATAACCGGACGGAATACGATGACCGCCTGTTCACGCGGCATCTTAATCCGTTGAAGGGGAAACCCATCGACCGGGACGCCATCGATGATCATATCCATGCCATTTATGGCCAGTACCCGCTGGAACTGGTGACCTATGAGGTGGTCGAGAAACAGGGCGAAACCGGCCTGAAAGTAACGGTGACCCCGCCGGTGGTCGGCAAGTATTTCGGCGAGTACGGCTTGAACTTCAGCGGCAGCTCGAAAGGACAGTTCCTGTTCAATATCACCACCGGTGTCACCATCACGCCGATGAATCCTTCCGGCGGCGAGCTGCGCACGCTGTTGACCCTCGGCGACGAGCCCAGCCTGACCAGCGAGTGGTATCAGCCGCTGGCGCCGGCATCGCCGTTCTTCACCGATATCCGTGTCGGTTACGAAAAACCCCTGCTGTCCCTGGTGGACGGCAACGAGAATGTGCTGGTGGAGTACGCTGCGCCGACGGTGTTCATGAGCGCCAAGCTCGGCCGCGCCTACGGCAACTGGGGCGAGTTGAGCCTGCAGGCCAACATCGCCAATGGCCGGCTTGAACGCAACATCGGCTCGACGGCGTTTCCCGAGTACGATTACCAGCGCCGCGAGCTTGCGCTCGGATTCACCATCGACACCGTCGATTCGCTCTACCTGCCGCGCAACGGCAATGTCCTGGAAGCCTCCGTGGTCAGCTCCATCGATGCCTGGGGCAGCGATGACGACTACCGCCAGTTCAATTTCGACCTATTGCATGCCCGCGCCCTCGGCAAGCATTCCGGCTTCGCCGGACTGCGCTATCACAATACCTTCAGCGGTGATTCCGGTTTCCAGAACTATTATGGGCTTGGCGGCGTAACCCGCTTTGCCGGATACCAGGCCCAGCAGCAGTTTGCCGAGAACTACGCGTTGGTGTTTGCCGGTTATAACTTTGAATTAGGCAAGCTGCTCGGCCGTTCCCTGGTGCTGGGCGGCTCGCTTGAGCGCGGCAAGATCTGGTATGACAGCGCCATCGTTTTCGATGACTACCAGACTCACGGCAGCGTCTACCTTGGCTTCGATTCCTGGCTCGGACTGCTGATGATGGGCTACGGCCACAGCAACGAAGGCGACAGCAACATCTTCATCGAGCTCGGCAGAACGCGCTGATCCGTTACAGGCTTTTCGAAAAGAACCGGTTGCAGCCGCCGTGACCGGTATCGCCCATGGGTTTGTCCAAGGATCGGAATCCGGCTTTGTGATACAGCGCCATGGCGCTGTCCATGCCGGCGAGCGTTTCGAGGTAGCACAGTTCGAATCCGAAATCGCGGGCCTTGGCCAGGCAGGTCTCCATCAGCGCCTGGCCGGCGCCCAGGCCGCGCAGCGCCGGCAGGAAATACATTTTCCGCAGTTCGCAGATGCGCGGATTGGTCGCGCCTTCCAGCGGCGCAATGCCGCCACCGCCCATGACCTGGCCTTCCAGTTCGACCACGAAGTAGGCGCTTCGGGGGGCGTTGTAGGCCTTGCTCATCCAGTCCACTTCCGGATCATGGATGGCGAATCCCTCGCCGTCGGCACCGAATTCCGGCATCACGCTGCGGATGATGTAAGCCACGCGTGAATCATCGTGCGGCGTGATCGGACGGATTTTCCAGTTACGGTTTTTCATGATGCATGGCCCGGTTGACGTTGCTGGCGCTTGGCCGGCCGAGCAGACGGCTCAGCCAGGCGCCGGTATCGACCAGTCTAGCCAAATCCACACCGGTGGCAAAGCCCATGCCGTGCAGGGCGTAAACCAGATCTTCGGTGGCGAGGTTGCCGCTGGCGCCTTTGGCGTAGGGGCATCCCCCGGTACCGGAAACCGAAGCATCGACCGTGCGTACGCCGGCCTCGAGACAGGCCGTGACATTGGCCAAGGCCTGTCCGTAGGTGTCGTGGAAGTGCACGGCAATCGCCTCCATCGGGATTTCACCCGCAACGGCACGCACGAGCGCACGTGCGGCATGCGCGGTACCGACCCCGATGGTGTCGCCGAGGGAGATTTCGTAACAGCCCATGTCTTTCAGGGTTCTGGCCAGGCGCACCACATCGGCGGTGTCGACCGCACCCTGGTAAGGACAGCCGAGCACGGTGGAGATGTAGCCGCGCACCGCGATGCCATCGGCCATGGCGCGCTCGATGACGGGCTCGAAGCGTGCGATGCTTTCATCGATGCTGGCGTTGATGTTGCGCATGCTGAACGCCTCCGAGGCGGCAGCGAATACCGCCACTTCCCGGACGCCGCAGGCCAGCGCGCGTTCGTAGCCTTTCAAATTCGGCACCAAAACCGGATACCGGCAGCCATCGTCCTTCGGGAGCAGGGCAAACAGCTGTTCGGCATCGGCCAGCTGCGGCACCCATTTCGGACTGACGAAACTGGTGGCTTCAATCGTTCGCAGTCCGCAATCGGCCAGCCGGCGGATCAGTTCGGCCTTGTCGGCGGTGGCCACGAAGCCCGGTTCATTCTGCAGGCCGTCACGGGCGGCGACTTCAACGATGCGGACATGGTCAGTCATGCACGGGATCCCAGCAGAAAATTCCGGCATCGGCATCCAAAACACTTCCGGCTTCGGCCAGAATGCCGGTGATGCGGCCATTGCCCGGCGCCTTGATGCTGAGCTCCATTTTCATGGCCTCCATGACGGCCAGCTCCTCGCCGGCAGCGACTTTCTGCCCGGACTGCGCTTTAAGCAGCACCAGTTTTCCGGGCATGGGGGCGCGGATAAATCCATCGGAACGGTCGGATCCCTCATTGACGTCGCTGCCCGGAATCCGGATCTGCCAATGCGAGCGCCGCCGGCCATCGTGCACGACCAAGGCGTTATCGCAGCGGAAGCAATGCAGATCGTGGTGGCGTCCCTCCATCTCGAGCGACAGGGTTGTTGCATTTCCGCCCCGCACCTTCGCCGCGAATTCACGGCCCTCAGCCGAAACGGTCAAGCGGCCCTCGACCAGCCGGAGCCGGTAAAGAACGAAGTCCGCATGATGTTTCAGCGCGACGCGGAACGCGCCGTGGCCGTAGGGACGCCAGAAATCGCGTTGCGACCAGGGGTCGCCGGCAGATTCCGGCACAGCGTGTTCCGCCGCCTTCAGGCTGAAATAAGCCGCTGCCGCGACATGCCAGTCGGGTAACTGCTCCGGTTTTTTCAGGACATCGTCCAGATTCCGGTCGAGAAAGCCGGTGTCGATGTCGCCCTGCTGTACTGCCGGGTGCGCGACCAAATCCTCGAGAAATCCGATGTTGCTGGGCAGACCGAAGATCTGGCAGCCGGCCAGGGCGTCCTGCAGGCGGTGCAGGGCGGCTTCACGGCTGTCGGCATGCACGATGAGCTTGGCCAGCATCGGGTCATAGTAAACGCTGACCGTATCGCCCTCGCGGAAACCGCCGTCGATGCGCAGGCCGGTGCCGGTTTCAGGCAAGTGCAGCTGGCGAATCGTGCCGCTACCGGGCATGAAATTCAGATCCGGATTTTCTGCATACAGGCGCACCTCGATGGCGTGACCCCGGTGGCGGATGGCGTCCTGCGACAGCGGGAGCGGGCGGCCGGCGGCGACTTCAATCTGCCAGCGGACCAGATCAAGGCCGGTGACCATTTCGGTGACCGGATGCTCGACCTGCAAGCGGGAATTGATTTCCATGAAGTAAAAATCGCCGTTGGGCGCCACGATGAACTCGACGGTTCCGGCATTGCGGTAATCCACCGCGCGCGCCGCGGCCACGGCCGCTTCGGCCATGCGTGCACGGTGATCGGCATCCAGAAAAGGCGAGGGCGACTCTTCGATGACCTTCTGGAATCGACGCTGCGCCGAGCATTCGCGCTCGCCGATGTGGATGGTGTTGGCGTGGCTGTCGGCAAAGATCTGGAACTCGATATGGCGCGGCTTTTCGATATAGCGCTCAAGCAGGACACGGTCCTTGCCGAAGGCGTTGCGCGCCTCACGTTGGCAGGATTCGAGCGCCGCCGCGAAAGCCGCCGGCTCATGCACGATGCGCATGCCTTTACCGCCGCCGCCGTGCGCGGCTTTGATCATCAGCGGATAGCCGATGGCGTCGGCTTCGCGCTGCAGGTGAGCGGCGTTCTGGTCCTCGCCGCCGTAACCGGGCACGACCGGTACGCCGTGCGCGGCCATCAAGGCCTTGGCGCCGGCCTTGGAACCCATGGCCCGCATGCTGGCGGCTTTCGGGCCGATGAACACCAGACCTGCGGCTTCCACCATTTCGGCGAACTCGGCGTTTTCGGAAAGAAAACCGTAGCCGGGATGGATGGCCTGGCTGCCGGTGGCCCGTGCCGCATCCAGAACGGCCTGCCGATTCAAGTAACTGAGAGTTGCCTCCGGCGGGCCGATGCAAACCGATTCATCGGCCATGCGGACATGCTCGGCATGGCGGTCGGCTTCCGAATACACGGCCACGGTGGCGATGCCCAGTTGCCGGCAGGTGCGCATGATGCGGCAGGCGATTTCACCGCGGTTGGCGATGAGGATTTTGTCAAACAGGCTCATTCGCCATCCCGGGAGTCGAGGTTGTCGCGGTTGCGGTACCGCAGGCCTTCGCTGATGACCGGAGGTTTCATTGTTCGATCCAGCCGCTTGGCCGTTTTTCCAGAAAAGCGCTCAGGCCCTCCTGTCCTTCGGTGCTGACCCGTAGACGGGCAATCAGCTCGGCGTTGGCTTTGTCCTGATTCTCCATCTGCAGTTGCGTTCCTGCCGGGCTGAATTCACGGATCAGTTGTTTGGCGGCCGCAACCGCCTTCGGTCCGGCTTTGCCGATCCAGTGCACGATGCGGTCGATGCTCTCGTCGAGCCGGGCCGCCGGTACCGCCTCATGCAACAGGCCGATGTGTAGCGCCTGCGCGGCATCGAAGATTTCCGCCGACAGGAAATAACGGCGTGCATGACGCGTGCCGATGGCGGCAATGACATACGGGGAGATGACCGCCGGCACCAGGCCGAGTTTGACCTCGCTGAGGGTGAATTTGGCGGTATCCACACCCACGGCGATATCGCAGCAAGCCAGCAGACCGACGCCGCCGCCGTAGGCCGAGCCATTGACGCGCGCCAGAACCGGTATCGGCAGGTTGTCCAGCCGGCGCAGACAGCGGGCCAGGGCCATGGCATCTTCGAAATTTTCGTTTTCCGGCGCTTGCGCCATGTCGCGCATCCAATTCAGATCGGCGCCGGCTGAAAAAGTGCTGCCGGCACCGGTCACCACCAGACAGCGGGCGCGGGTGGCTTCCACTTCCGCCAACGCTTCCTCCAGATCGGAAATCAGACCGGCATCGAAGGCATTATGGCTGGCCGGCCGATTCAGGGTCAGGGTCGCCAGCGTGCCGCGGCGTTCGAGCAGGACGGTATCGGACATGGTCTGGGAATTCCAAAAAGGAAATGATAACGGATATCCCGCCGGACCGGTGGCGGTGCAAACCCGTCAGAACGCGTCGGTGCGTGCAAACGTGTTCTTCCGTGTCTGCCAGGCGCCTTTGCTGAAATCCGGAAAATCCACAGCACGGTTGCCTTCGGCGATCGATTGTTCGCTGAGCGGGGTAATCGCGCTCCAGGCCGCGGCGTCATATACATCCTGCGGCGTGGCAATGCCGCGCTTGGCGCTTTCGATGAACGCATGCAGCACAAAGAAGTCCATGCCGCCGTGGCCGGCGCCTTCGGCATCCGCGGCATATTTCTTCCACAGCGGATGGTCGTATTTTTCCAGCCAGGGCGCGGCCGGTTCCCATTTGTGGTGCGGGCTGACGCCCTCGATATGCAGGGACTGGTTGAGGTCCATCCACAGGCCCTTGCTGCCCTGAACGCGGAAGCCGAGCGAATACGGGCGGGGCAGGGATGTGTCGTGCTGCAGCAGCACCGTCTCGCCGTTGGCGCAGGCGATCTGGGTCGTGACCACATCGCCCAGTTTGAAACGTACCGCCGCATTCGGATGGTCTTTGCCGCCTTTGGCGACCACATAGTCGTGCAGCCCCTGGGCGCGCGTGGCATAGGAACTCAGCCGGGTGAAGCGGTTGCCGCGGTTGATGTCGGCCATCATCGCCAGTGGACCGACGCCGTGGGTCGGGTACAGATCGCCGTTGCGGTCGATGGCGTGCTGGGTGCGCCAGCGTGCCTCCGAATAGCCCTTTTCACCGAATTCCACACCGCTGTCGTAGGGTGTTCTGCCGTCGTTGAATTTGACGCCGCGCAGATCGTGCTGGTAACCGCCCTGCAGATGCAGCAGGTCGCCGAACAGGCCTTGGCGGACCATGTTCAGCACGGCGATCACGTCGCGCCGGTAGCACACATTCTCCAGCATCATCACCTGCGCCCCGTGTTTTTCGGCGGCATTGACCACATCCCAGTGGTCCTGCAGGGTCAGGCCGAGCACCACTTCGGTGCCGACATAGCGGATGCCGCGCTCCAGGGCATCGATGATCATCGGTTTATGCCATTCCCAGGGGGTGGCGATGATGACGGCATCCAGATCGCGCCGCTCCAGCAGCCTGCGGTAGGCATGCACATCCCCGGTGTAGATTTCAGGCGCGTTCTTCCCCGATGCGGCCACCAGGGCATTGCCGTCACGCAGCATCCCGGCGTCGATATCGCACAGGGCCACGACGGCGACATCGTCACGGGCCAAGGCCAATTCCAGGTGGTTCTGGCCGCGCAGACCGACGCCGATCAGGCCGATCCGGACGGTTTTCCGGCTTTTGGCGTTCAAGGCGTCGGGTGCGATGAATAGGCCGGCAGCCAGTGCGGCACCGGACTGCAGGAAATGGCGGCGATCGGGGTTCATGGTCAATCCGTTCAGTGGGCGGCGGGTGGTTTCAGCGTACCCCCGGAATCCCGGCTTGTGAAGACCGCCTGAATGCGTCAGCGGTTTGACTGAAATCAACAGCATTTTCACCACTTAGCGCTATAATGAGAATAATTCCCATTTGGAAAACTGGCATGGATTTGAGCCAATTGGCTGCCGGAAAAGAGGCCCGTGTGGTTTCCGTGACGCCCTCCAGCGACGCGGATGGCATCGCCCTGCGCTTGCTCGACCTCGGCTTTGTCCCGGGTGAAGCTGTGCGCTGCGTGGCTCTGGCGCCGTTCGGCGGTGATCCGATGTTGGTGCAGATCGGCTTCACACGCTTCGCGTTGCGGGCCTCCGAGGCCGCGCGGGTCAGGGTTTCGGTGGACGCATGAAAACCCTGAATGTGGCTTTGGTCGGCAACCCGAACTGCGGCAAGACCGCGTTGTTCAATCTTCTGACCGGGAGCCGGCAGAAAGTCGCCAACTACGCCGGCGTGACCGTCGAGCGCAAGGAAGGCCAATTCGTGGTGGATGACCGACCGGTGCGCATTCTCGATCTGCCCGGCGCTTACAGCCTTACGGCCACCAGTCCCGATGAGGAAATTACCCGTGAGATCTGCCTTGGCAGTGCCAAGTACGGCTTCCACCCCGATCTCCTGATCTGTGTCGTCGATGCCACCAATCTTCGCCTGCATCTGCGTTTCGTGCTGGAGTTGAAAGCCCTGGGCAAGCCGATGCTGGTTGCGCTGAACATGATGGATGCCGCCCAAAAGCGCGGCATCACCATTGACGTGCCGGCCCTGGCCGCTGCGCTTGGCGTGCCGGTGATTCCCACCATCGCGGTATCCTCGCGCGGTGCCGACGCCCTGAAAACCGCGCTCGCGAAGGATGTCAGCGCATTGCCGCCGCTGGAATGGAACGCCGGAGCCCGGGACGACATGCACCAGCAGGTCCGGCGCATCCTGGGCGATTGCGTCAGCATGCCGCGCGCGACCTCGCAGACCGATGACCGGCTTGACCGCTGGCTGTTGCACCCGGTGTTAGGCCCCGTGGTGCTGTTCAGCCTGCTGTTTTTCATGTTCCAGGCCGTATATGCCTGGGCGGCGCCATTCCAGGACGGCATTTCGGCCTCGGTGGCCTGGCTTTCCGGTTTTGCCGGAACGCTGCTGCCGCAGGGCATACTGTTGAGCCTGCTACAGGATGGCCTGCTGGCCGGCCTGGGCACCGTGCTGGAGTTCCTGCCGCAGATCCTGATCCTGTTCGCCTTCATCCTGGCGCTGGAAGAAACCGGTTATCTGCCGCGTGCGGCATTCCTGCTCGACCGCTTCATGTTCCTGTGCGGACTGACGGGACGCTCGTTCATTCCCCTGCTGTCCAGTTATGCCTGTGCCATTCCCGGCATCATGGCCACGCGGTCGATCCAGGATCCGCGCGACCGCCTGGCCACCATCATGGTGGCGCCATTGACCACCTGCTCTGCGCGGCTGCCGGTCTACACGCTGCTTATCGGCGCCTTCATTCCGGAAACCAAGGTCGCCGGACTGTTCAATCTGCAGGGGCTGGTGCTGTTCGGGCTGTATCTGTTCGGCATCGTCAGCGTATTTGCGGTGGCCTGGGTGATGAAAATGCTCAATCGCCGGAAATCCGAGCATGCGCTGCTGCTGGAACTGCCGTCGTACCGGATGCCGAATTTACGCGATCTGGCCATCGGCCTCTGGGACCGCATGCGCATCTTCCTGCGTCGCGTCGGCGGCATCATTCTGAGCCTGACCGTGCTGCTTTGGTTCCTGTCCAGTTTTCCGGCCCCGCCGGAGGGATTCACCGGACCGGCCATCGATTACAGTTTCGCCGGCCGCATCGGGCATGCCCTGGCACCGTTGTTCGCCCCCATCGGTTTCAACTGGCAGATCGTACTGGCTCTCATTCCCGGCATGGCCGCGCGGGAGGTGGCGGTTTCGGGCCTGGCGACGGTGTATGCGCTGTCCGGCGATGAGGCCGGCATCAGTCAGCTGGGCGGCATTCTGGCCGCGCAGTGGAGCCTGGCCACCGCGCTCTCGGTGCTGACCTGGTATGTGTTCGCCCCGCAATGCATTTCCACCATCGCCACCATCAAACGTGAAACCAATTCCTGGAAATACACCGGCTACGCCGTGTTCTACCTGTTCGGCCTGGCCTATCTGTTTTCCTTTCTGGTCTACCAGACGGCGGCGGCACTGGCATGAGCGGCGTGTGGCAATGGCTTCTGGTGTATGCGCTGGTGATCTGGTGCTGCTGGCGGCTGTTGCGTAAATATCTTCCGGATTCGCTCTGGCAGGCGCAGGCGCGTCTGAGTTACTTTTTCGAACAGCGTACGCCGGCGTGGTGCCGCCGGCTGGGTCGCGCGCTCAGGCCGGCGGTGGTCATTCCGCAGGGCTGCAGCAGCCATTGCACCTCCTGCCGGAGCTGCGCCTGAGATTCAGCCGGCGAGCGCGACCACCTTGTTGCGGCCGCCCTGTTTGGCCACATAGAGCGCCTGATCGGCACGGTCGAGGAAGTCTTCGAGATTTTCATCGGGGCGCATGCGTGAAAGGCCGATGCTGACCGTACAGCGCAACAGTCCCTCACGGGTCTCGAACGGTCGGATGCCGATGGCCAGCCGGATGCGTTCGGCCATGGCCGCTGCCATGTCTGCCGGCGCGCCGTTCCAGAACATCGCGAATTCCTCGCCGCCCAGCCGCACGCAGAGATCATGCGGCCGCACCAGGCTCTCCAGACGCCGCGCCATTTCGGTCAGCACCTGATCGCCGACGGCATGTCCGAACCGGTCGTTGATGGTTTTGAAATGGTCGATGTCGATCACGGCCAGATTGATCTCGGGCGTCCCATCCCGCAGCGCGCGCTGGTGCAGGCGTTTGAAGCGGTTGGCCATGCCGCGCCGGTTGAGCAGGCCGGTCAGCTCGTCGAATTCGGCCAAGGCCATCATTTTCTTCTGCAGGTCATCGTTGATCAGCAGCAAAATGGCGAAGCCCTGCATCACCAGCGCGGCGATGAAAACCAGCAATGCGGTCGAATTGACGGCCAATACCGGCCCATCGCCGGTCGGAAAAATCGCAATCATTCCGCGCAGCAGCAGCCGCCCCAGCAGCAGCGCAATCAGAAAGGTACCGAAACCAAGCGCAAAGCCGCGTTCACGGCGGTAGGCATGCAACAGATCCGACAACGCCACCGCAGTCAAACCGGCGGCCACCGCCAGTGTGAGGGCCAGCGGGAGTGCATACTCCGGCACAGACCGGCTCAGAATCCAGAGCATGGCGGCGGTCAGGCTGGTCACGGCGCCAATTAGACGCCAGTGCAGTGGCCGACCGAGATAGGATTTGACCGCCAGCAGGATGAAAGCGGCGTTCAACAGCACGCCGTACTGGCCCATCAGTGCGGCAGTAGATGGTGTTTCACTGGTCGGGCCATAATCCCGCAGCAGCTGGAAACCGGCCGTCGCCGCGAAGCTGCCGAACCAGAACCACAGACCGAAACGGCCCTTGGCATGGATGGCACCGGCCAGAATCACGACCGTTGAAATCAACGCCAACATCTGGTGCACGACCAGAAGCGTTGTGATATCCAAATCCTGAAGTTGCGCCCCCATCCGTTTATTCTACATCCGATAGACGGCTGCCGGCCCGCGTTCGATCGGCGCGTTGAGCGACGCCGAGAGAGCCAGGGCCAGAACACGTCGGGTGTCGGCCGGATCAATCACGCCGTCATCCCAGAGCCGGCTGCTGGCATAAAACGGATGCCCCTGGCGTTCGTATTGTTCGCGGATCGGCTGCTTGAATTCGGCTTCCTGTTCCGGGCTCCAGTCGCCGCCTTTGGCCTCGATGCCATCGCGTTTGACCGTGGCCAGCACCGAAGCCGCCTGCTCGCCGCCCATCACCGATATCCGCGCATTCGGCCACGACCACAGGAAGCGCGCGCCATAGGCGCGGCCGCACATGGCGTAATTGCCGGCGCCGAAACTGCCGCCGATCAGCACGGTGAATTTCGGCACGTGCGAACAGGCCACGGCGGTGACCATCTTGGCGCCGTCCTTGGCGATGCCGGCCTGCTCGTATTTGCGGCCGACCATGAAGCCGGTGATGTTCTGCAGGAATACCAGCGGAATGTTGCGCTGGTTGCATAACTCGATGAAATGCGCGCCCTTCAGTGCGCTTTCCGGGAACAGGATACCGTTGTTGGCGACGATGCCGACCGGAAAGCCATGCAGATGGGCGAATCCGGTGACCAGCGTCTTGCCGTAACGGGCCTTGAACTCCTGGAATTCGGAGCCGTCGACCAGGCGGGCGATGATTTCACGGACATCGAACGGACGCCGTGCATCCTTCGGTACGATGCCGTACAGCTGCTCGGCCGGATAGGCCGGTTCGGCCGGAGCTTTGAGGGCCACGGTTCCGGGTTTATCGCGGTTGAAATTGGCGACGATGTTCCGGGCAATCGCCAGGGCATGCTCGTCGTTTTCGGCCAGATGGTCGGCCACGCCGGAAATACCGGTGTGCACCTCGGCACCGCCCAGACTTTCGGCATCGACGATTTCCCCGGTGGCGGCCTTCACCAGCGGCGGGCCGCCAAGGAAGATGGTGCCCTGGCCGCGGACAATGATGCTTTCATCGCACATGGCCGGCACATAGGCGCCGCCGGCGGTGCAGGAACCCATCACCACCGCGATCTGCGGGATGTTGCGGGCGCTCATGCGCGCCTGATTGTAGAAAATACGGCCGAAGTGTTCCCGGTCCGGGAATACTTCATCCTGCAAGGGCAGAAACGCACCGCCGGAATCGACCAGATAGATGCAGGGCAGGTGGTTTTCCAAGGCGATCTCCTGCGCCCGCAGGTGTTTCTTGACCGTCATCGGGAAGTAGGTGCCGCCTTTGACCGTGGCGTCGTTGGCCACCACCACCACTTCCAGGCCATGCACGCGCCCGATGCCGGTGATGATGCCGGCCGCAGGCGCTTGATCGTCGTATTGGCCGTCGGCGGCCAAAGCCGAGAGTTCGAGGAAGGCACTGCCCGGGTCGAGCAGGGCATCGATGCGTTCGCGTGGCAGCAGTTTGCCGCGTGCCGTGTGTTTGGCGCAGGCGGCCTCGCCGCCGCCCAGAGCCACCGCGGCCAGTCGGGCATTCAGCGCGTCGCGTTGCTCCAGCATGGCGGCGCGATTGGCGGCGAACTCCTCGGAGCCGGTATCGATGGTGCTGGTCAGTTTCGGCATGGAATGTTTTCGCGCCCGTTTCCGTCTAGTTTACCCAAAAAAAAACCGCCGTTGCCGGCGGTTTTTCCAACAATCGCAGAGCGATTATTACTTCTTGGCTTCTTCAGCGGCCGGAGCGGCAGCGTCGGCGGCCGGAGCGGCAGCGTCGGCAGCAGCAGCGGTGGCGTCAGCGGCAGCAGCGGTGGCGTCAGCGGCAGCGGCGGTAGCGTCGGCAGCAGCGTCAACGGCCGGGGCGGCAGCGTCAGCAGCAGCGGCGGTGGCGTCAGCAGCAGCTTCGGTGGCGGCAGCGGCTTCGGCGGTGGCGTCAGCAGCGGCTTCGGTGGCTTCTTCTTGCTTCGAGCAGGCGGTCAGGGCCAGTGCGAAAGCCAGAGCGATGATGGTTTTGTTCAGGGACATGGGTATTTCCTCAAAGTTTCAATATTGAATTTGATTAAAAAAACGTGCGTTATCACGCACGTAGAACTAATCATGCCAGTATTTCTGAAATAGTCAAGTATTTGTGAGTAAAAAGTAAAATAAATGTTCAGTTAAGCCAGTTCGATGGCCATGGCCGTGGCCTCGCCCCCGCCAATACAAAGGCTTGCAACGCCTTTGCGCAGGCCCCGGGCTTGCAGCGCATAAATCAGGGTGACCAGAATCCGGGCCCCGGAAGCCCCGATCGGATGGCCAAGTGCGCAAGCCCCGCCATTGACGTTCACTTTGTCGTGGGACAGCCCCAGTTCGTGGATCGGGGCCATCGCCACGGTGGCGAAGGCTTCGTTGATTTCGAACAGATCAACCTCGGTGGCACTCCATCCGGCTTTCGCCAAAACGGACTGGATCGCGCCGACCGGTGCGGTAGTGAACCACTCCGGAGCTTGGGCAAACGAAGCCTGGGCCACGATGCGAGCAATCGGTTTCAGACCGTGGGCAGCGGCGTAGCTTTCCGAGCTCAGAACCAATGCGGCGGCACCGTCATTGATGCTGGACGAGCTGGCCGCGGTAATGGTGCCGTCTTTCTTGAATGCGGCGCGCAGGGTCGGAATTTTGTCGATGTTGCATTTACCGGGCTGTTCGTCACTGGCGATCTGTACTTCGCCTTTACGGCCCATCACCGTCACCGGCGCGACTTCGGCATCGAAAGCGCCGCTTTGCTGGGCGTTCAGGGCACGGCGCACCGATTCGGCGGCAAACGCGTCCTGCTGCTCGCGGGTAAACCCGTATTTGGCCACGCACAGTTCGCCGAAAACGCCCATGGACTGTTTGTCGTATGGGTTGGTCAGGCCGTCCCAGGCCATGTGGTCGAGCATTTCGGCGCTGCCGTAGCGGATGCCGGTGCGCGAACCCATCAGCAGGTGCGGGGCATTGGTCATGGATTCCATGCCGCCGGCAACGACCACGTCCGCTGAACCGGCTTTGATCAGGTCATGGCCGAACATGACGGCCTTCATGCCGGAACCGCAGACCTTGTTGAGCGTGGTGGCGCCGGCCTTCATGGCGACACCGGCCGCGATGGCGGCCTGACGTGCCGGCGCCTGGCCCAGGCCGGCCGGAAGCACACAGCCCATCAGCACTTCATCGACATCATCGCCGCTGACGCCGGCCTGATCCAGGGCAGCCTTGATGGCGGTGGCGCCCAGTTGCGGGCTGGGCACGCCGGTGAATTGGCCGAGCAGGGCACCAAGTGCGGTACGTTTGGCGCCGAGAATGACGATCGAGCTCATGTTGTTTCCTTTTCCGGGGTTATTGCCGGCCGTCGAACAGTTCGCGTCCGATCAGCATGCGGCGGATTTCGTTGGTGCCGGCGCCGATGGCATACAGCTTTGCATCGCGCAGGATGCGGCCGGCGTCGTAGTCGTTGATGTAGCCGTTGCCGCCAAGCGATTGGATGCACTCCAGCGCGACCTGGACCGCCGCCTCACTGGCATGCAGCAGGCAGGCGGCGGCATCCACGCGCGAGCGTTCACCGGCGTCATAGGCGCGGGCCACGGCATAGGCGAAGGCGCGCGAGGACTGCAGCGCGGTGTACATGTCGGCGATTTTGGCCTGCATGATGCCGAAGCTGCCGATGGCGGCATCGAACTGGCGACGCTCGCGTACATAGGGCAGAGTCAGGTCGAGCGCGGCCTGCATCAGGCCGATCGGGCCGCCGGAAAGCACCAGACGTTCGGTGTTCAGGCCGCTCATCAGCACCTTGACGCCCTCGTGCACGGTGCCGAGGACGTTTTCGGCCGGAATTCTGCAGTTTTCGAACACCAGTTCGCAGGTGTTGGAGCCGCGCATGCCGAGTTTGTCGAGTTTCTGCGCGGTGCTGAAGCCGGGCATGCCTTTCTCGACCAGAAAGGCGGTCATGCAGCGGCTGCCGGCGTCTTTGCCGGCGGTGCGCATGTACACGATCAGCACATCGGCATCGGGACCGTTGGTGATCCACATCTTGCTGCCGTTCGCGGTCCAGACGCCGTCTTGCAGCTCGGCATGGCAGGCCATGCCGCCGACCACATCCGAACCGGCGCCCGGTTCGCTCATGGCCAAGGCACCCACCCATTCGCCACTGCACAGTTTCGGCAGGTATTTCGTCCGCTGGGCTTGCGTGCCATTCAGATGCAGGTTCTGCACGCACAGATTGGAATGCGCGCCGTAACTCAGGCCGACCGAACCCGATGCCCGGGAAATTTCCTCCATGGCCACCAGATGCGCAAGGTAGTCCATGCCGGAGCCGCCGAATTCCTCGGCAACGGTGATGCCGAGCAGACCCATGTCGCCCATCTTGCGCCAGAGATCGGACGGAAACTGGTTATCGCGGTCGATCTGCGCCGCCCGCGGCGCGATTTCGGTTTCCGCGAAACGCCGTACGCTGTCGCGCAGGGCGTCCAGATCCTCGCCGAGTCCGGTCAGTGCCATGCCATCAACCGGCGCGGCGGCCGTGGAAGCGCGGCGCGTGCTGGCCCAGATGCGGCAGCCGCAGCTTGCCGATGGCGGTGATGCGCTCTTCGGCCATGCGGTCGGCCGCCATGTAGGTCGGAATGCCGTCGCGGGCGCTGATTTCGAAGATGCGGCCGAGGTTGAAATAAATGGTACGCAGCATGCGCATGGCGCGCTCGCGGTTGTAGCCGTCGATTTCCAGCGACACGTTCATCAGACCGCCGGCGTTGACGGCGTAATCCGGCGCGTAAAGGATGCCGCGGCGCTGCACTTCATCGCCGATCTCGTTGCTGGCCAGCTGGTTGTTGGCCGCGCCGCAGATGATTTTGCATTTCAGGCGCTGCAGGGTCGCTTCATTGACCGTGCCGCCGAGTGCGGTCGGCGAATACACTTCGGCGTCCACGTCGTAAATCTCGTCGAGGGATACCGCTTCGCAGCCGTAATCGTCAACCGCGCGTTGCACGGCGTCTTTGTTGATGTCGGTGACGAAGATCTTGGCGCCGCGTTCGTGCAGCAACTTGACGAATTCCATGCCGACATGGCCGACGCCCTGTACGGCGTAGCTGTACTTGCCCACGTCCTCGTTGCCGAATTTGACCTGCAGTGCCGACATCAGGCCCTGCAGGGTGCCGAACGCGGTGAACGGCGAGGGATCGCCAGAACCGCCGTGCACCTGATGCACGCCGGTGACGAATTCGGTTTCGCGGTACACGTATTCCATGTCGTTGACGTCGATGCCGACGTCTTCGGCGGTGATGTAGCGGCCGTTCAGCGAATTGACGAAGCGGCCGAAGGCGCGGAACAGCGCCTCGGATTTATCCTTGCCCGGATCGCCCCAGATCACCGCCTTGCCGCCGCCCAGATTCAGGCCGGACACCGCCGCCTTGTAGGTCATACCGCGGCTCAGGCGCAGCACGTCGTTCAGGGCGTCCTGTTCGCTGGCGTAGTTCCACATGCGGGTGCCGCCCAGTGCCGGGCCGAGTACGGTGTTGTGGATGGCGATGATGGCCTTCAGGCCGGCATCCTTGTTGTGGCAGAACACGACTTCCTCGTGTTCGGTTTTGCTGATGCTTTCGAAAATCATGGCGAGCTCCGCTTCCGGGAAAAATCAAAACGCCCAAGGCGCGGCGTATTATAAGTCAAATGCAGAGCGGGGCTAGAGCGCGCGGTGGGTTTCCTGACGCATCCACAATGTGCAAATCCACTTAACGCCTTGTTTTACCGGAGTGCCTGCATGCAGGCTGGTGGCGCAGGGTTTTCCGTCGGACAACAGGTTGTCGAAACAGACGATTTGCCCCTGTTCGGGCCTCAATTCCAGCGAAAGCAGCGGGAAGTTGGTTGTACCGCCGGAATCGGGGGCCTGCAGATATGCGATGACCGTACGCAGGCGCTGGCCGGAACCGCCGTTTTCCAGGGCTATGAAATGGTTCGGGGGCAGGTTGTCGCGATGCAACCGGAACTCCTGGCCGGGCAGGTAGCGGAGCATGGTCAGCTGTTCGGAATTCGCCAGTGGCAGCTTCGCGGCATGGGCCATTTTCCGCTGCAGGAGATTCAGATAAACCTGCTCGAATTCGGGCAGGAAGTAAAAGTCATGGCTGCTGCGTTCGGCACTCAACTGGCTTTTGCCGTTTTCATCGACAACAATGGAGGGCTCCAGATTGGGCGCTCCAAGGCATTGGATGTAGAGGCATTCTTCTCTGCTCAAGGCATTGTTGAAGGCAAGCAGCTGATTGGCGCTGTGCAGGATTTGCCCGTCCGTCAGGTATTCGACCTGCTGCAGATCACTGAAATCGAATTCGGTATGGGTGCCGATGGCCGGGGCTCTGCTCGGCTCCGGGGCGGTGAATCCGTACTGCAAATCGGGCTCCCGGACCGGCATGTTCCAGTCCCGGGACAGTGCCAGAATGCTGTTTGCCCGGGCAGGGTCAGCCTTGCAGAGCCGCCCGGATGCAAGGCGTTCACCCAGCAGGGCCATGGCCACGATACTGCCGTTCAGTGCAGCCAGCTCGAGCATATCGGTGCTCGCCCGTTGCTGCTCCGGATTGCCATAGCGACCGAAATACACCGCGGCGTCGCATAAAGCGTTCGGGTGTCCGGCACGGCAACAAAAGGCCATGCGTTCAGCCAGTGTGTTCCAATTCAGAGCTTCGGCCGTTTCAGTCAAACTGGTGTACGCCAGCCGGTAGACCGCCGGCGGATAGCCGAGTTGCTCGGCCTGACGCAGATGATGCATGCCGCGCTGAATATCCTCATCGGGAGGATTTTCGAAAAACTGCCGCTTCTCGGTGGCCTTCACCGGCAAGGCATTTTTGCCTTGATTGGCAGGCGTAGCATCGGGTGTGGAATGATCCGTATTTTGTATTAACAAAATATTGGCTAATTCAAAATGCGCGATCGAATTGCCTTGGTTTGCTAATACTTGCAGCAGGCTCTTGGCCTCGGCAATCTGGTTCGTGCTCAGCAGCTGTTTTGCCTGCGCCAATTGCTCTTGCTGGAGATTTGAGTTCATCAGGCGATTTTACCGTTAAGTCGCTTAATTATTGCCTATCGCGGTACAATTGTCATCGTTCGATTCCGTGCCGTAGGTGTCCCATGTCGTCCACTTCTCCCGCGCCCACCCGTCAGCCGATGACGGATAAAGCCCCGCTGCGTTTCGTCACCGCCGCCTCGCTGTTCGACGGCCACGATGCCGCTATCAACATCATGCGCCGGCTGATCCAAGCCCAGGGCGCGGAAGTGGTGCATCTGGGCCACAACCGCTCGGTCGACGACGTGGTGCGCGCGGCCCTGCAGGAAGACGCCGATGGCATCGCACTGTCCAGCTATCAAGGCGGCCATGTCGAATACTTCAAATACATCATCGATCGCCTGAACGAAGCCGGCGCTTCGCACATCCGCGTGTTCGGCGGCGGCGGCGGTACCATCACGCCCGATGAAATCGCCGAGCTGGAAGCCTACGGGGTGGAGCGCATCTACCACCCGAACGACGGCATGAGCATGGGCCTGGTGGCCATGATCGAAGATCTGGTGGCCCGCACCCAGCGCGCCAGTGATGCCAAGCCCGGGCGCAGCGACGGCGCCGGCGATGAATACGCCATCGGCCGTCTGCTGACTGCCATCGAGCAGGAAGGCTTCAGCGAAACCGAACTGCAGAACCTGCGCCGACAATGGCAACTGGCGGGTGCTAAAACCCCAGTAATCGGCCTCACCGGCACCGGCGGCGCCGGCAAGAGCTCGGTCACCGACGAATTGCTGAACCGCTTCCTGCAGCATTTCCCGGAAATGCGCATCGCGGTGATTTCGGTCGATCCGACCCGCCGCCGCAGCGGCGGCGCCCTGCTGGGCGACCGCATCCGCATGAACAGCCTGCGCTCGCCGAATCTGTTCATGCGCTCGATGGCGACCCGCCGCCAGCACATGGCTACCAATGCCGTGCTGAAAGACGCCATCGCCTGCCTGAAAGGTCAGGGCTTCGATCTCGTCATCGTGGAAACCGCCGGTATTGGACAAAGCGATTCGGAGATTGTCGATCTGGTCGATTTCCCGGTGTATGTGATGACCTCCGACTTCGGCGCGCCCAGCCAGCTGGAAAAAATCGACATGCTCGATTACGCCGAGCTGGTGGTGCTGAATAAATTCGACCGCCGCGGCGCGGAAGACGCCCTGCGCGACGTGCGCAAGCAGTGGAAGCGTAACCGCGTGGCGTTCCAGATGAAAGACGAGGATGTGCCGGTGTATCCGACCATCGCCTCGCAGTTTAACGATCCGGGCGTGAGCTGGATGTTCAGCAATCTGTGCCGGTTGCTCAACGACAAACTCCATCCGGTCAGCCCGCAGTGCGATTGGCAGCCGAATGTGGACACCGCGTTGAAGGAACCGCGTGCCACCGTGCTGATTCCCGGCAACCGCACGCGTTATCTGTCGGAAATCGCCGAGCAGGGCCGTGGCATTAACCGTTCGATTGCCCATCAGGCAGCGCAGGCCGATCTGGCGCAATCCTATTGGCAAGCCCTGCAGGCCATCGGCGATGGCAAGCTGCCACCGGCACTGGCTCTGTACGAGCCGGCCGATTTGAACGATTCGCTGTCGGACGGTTCGATGCGTCTGCTGCGCCAGCGTTACCAAGAGTCGGTCAAAGCGCTGTCGGCCGAAGCCGTGCACCTGCTGCGCGAGTGGCCGCAGAAAATGAAATCGGTGACCGACGCGTTCAACGAATACCGCGTGCGCGACAAAGTCATCCGCGTCGACAACTACCGCGAGTCGTTGTCGCAGCAGAAAATTCCGAAAATCGCCGCGCCGAAATTCACCGGCTGTCCAAGGAAAACCTGCCCGGCCATTACCCGTACACCGGCGGGGTGTATCCGTACCGCCGCAGCGGCGAAGACCCGATCCGCATGTTCGCCGGTGAAGGCACGCCCGAGCGCACCAACCGGCGTTTCCATTACCTGTCGGTCGGCCAGCCCGCCATCCGCCTGTCGACCGCCTTCGATTCGGTGACCCTGTACGGCGAAGACCCGGCCATCCGCCCGGACATCTACGGCAAAATAGGCAACTCCGGCGTGTCCATCGCCAGCCTGGACGACATGAAGAAGCTGTATTCCGGCTT
>NZ_JAPDUI010000016.1 GCF_025980345.1 Arenimonas sp. GDDSR-1
GCTGCGTCTGCCCGCCTACGATTACAACATGAGCCGGCTGATTGCCCTGAAGGACATGCTCCGCAAGCTGGATCGCATTGAACAGCTGCCGGATGCGATCCTTCGGCTGGAAACCATCATGGCCGCACCGCTGCCTTGGAAACCTTGGGTAATGGTGCTGAGCGGCTTCGTGCTATCGGGCGCCATTGCGCTTTTGCTCGGCGGTGCCTTGCCGGAAATGACGGCCGCCGGCCTCAATGGCATTATTTTCATCCTCGCATTACTTTATCTGGGCGCGCGTCCCGGCTTGGTGCCGATCATGCCGGTTTTGCTCTGCGCCATTGCCGCCATCGGCGCTTATCTCTTGAGCGTGCTGATTCCGCTCACCTCGCCATTTGTTGTCATTCTGGCCAGCATCGTGCTGCTGCTGCCCGGTTTCACCATCACCATCGCCATGATCGAACTGGCAACCGGAAATCTGCTGGCCGGTACCGGACGCCTGTCCGGAGCCGCGATTCTCATGCTGCTGATGGGTGCCGGCGTCGCCATCGGTACTGGCATCGGCACCGAATGGATTCCTTACCGCACCCTGTCGGCGCTGGATAAACTTCCGGACTGGACCCTCTGGCCGGCCATCGCCCTGCTCGGCGGCACCCTGATGATCTTCCTGCAGGCGCCGCTTCGGTCACTGCACGTGATGATGGGCGCCTGCCTGCTGGCCTTTGCCGTGGCCAGCAGCGTCGGCGCCGTGTTCGGACCGGTTGCAGGCGCCTTTACGGCCGCCTTCAGCGTGGCGCTCGCGGGTCAACTGTATCAGCGCTTCAGCGGCGAGCCGGGTATTCTGGTGCAGATTCCCGGCCTGATCACGCTGGTGCCCGGCAGCGTCGGTTTCAAAGGCCTGCATGCCTTGATGGAACAGGACAATCTGGCCGGCATCAGCACCATCACCACGATGGCCACCACCGGCGCCGCCTTGGTGATTGGTACCCTGCTGGCCAACAGCATGGCCCTGTCGCGCTTCGCCCGCGGCGCTAAATCGGAAATCGACGAGGAACCGGCATGAGCCACTACACCCTGTATATCGCCAACCGCAATTATTCGTCCTGGTCGCTCCGGCCCTGGCTGCTGATGACCGAACTGCGGATTCCCTTTACCGAAACCCTGGTGCCGTTCCAGGAATCCAACCATGCCACGTTCAGCCGCTTCTCGCCGAACGCGCGGGTGCCGTGCCTGCATGACGGCGACACGGTGGTTTGGGACTCGCTCGCCATCATCGAATACCTGGCCGAGTCGCATCCCGGGGTCTGGCCGCAACAACGCGTTGCAAGGGCATGGGCCCGCGCTGCGGCGGCGGAAATGCATTCCGGCTTCAGCGCATTGCGCAACCGGTGCTCGATGAACTGCGGACTGCGGCTGCGCCTGCACACCATGACGCCGGATCTGCAGGCGGATATTGAACGCTTGGATGCCCTCTGGCAGGACGGATTGAGCCGCTTCGGCGGACCGTTCCTGGCCGGTTCGGATTTCAGTGCAGCGGATGCCTTCTATGCCCCGGTGGCTTTCCGTATCCAGAGTTACGGCCTGCCCCTGAGCGAAGCCTCGCAGGGCTATGCACAGCGGCTTTTGGCGCTGGCCGGCATGCGTGACTGGTACGACAAGGCGCTGCAGGAGCCATGGCGCGAAACCGGTCACGAGCAGGAGATACTGGCGCAGGCCGAACTGCTGGCGGATCTGCGGATTCAGCCGTAAGCCAAACGATGCAGATCCGGCGGATTTACGCTAAGGTAAAGCCGTCCCCCCCTTACATTGGAGCACCCCGTGGAAGAAAACGCAGTGAAAGATCAAAACAACTGGGCCGGCGGCGTACATGTAGCCGCTTTCGTGCTGGCGCTGTTCACCTCCTGGTCGGCCGGTGTCGGTGGCATGATTGCCGCGTTCGTGGTCTGGCTGATGAAAAAGGACGAGTCGGCGTTCATCCGGACGCACGCCACGGAAGCCTTCAATTTCAATTTCAGCATGTTCCTGTACACGCTGATCGCGGTGTTCCTGACGGTCATGACTCTGGGCATCGGTCTGATTTTCGTCATTCCGGCGGCACTGGTGCTGGCCATCGTGTGGATCTGGTGCACCATCAAGGCCGCCATGGCCGGCTTCAACGGCCAGGAGTACCGCTATCCGTTCACCCTCCGCCTGCTGAACTGAGCATCACATCCGTTAAAGAACAACGCCGGCGCAAGCCGGCGTTTTTTTGTGGTCAGACGCTATCGGCGGCCTGACAGCTTCGGCATAGCCCGTGCACCTCGAGCACCTGCGCACCCGGCGAAAAACCGAGCGCCTGCGCCTTGGCATCGAGCGATCTGGCGATGGATTCATCTTCAAGCTCGATGGCCGTATGACAGCGGTCGCAGATCAGGAACGGGACGGTATGGCGGATGCTCGGGTGATGGCAGGCCACGAAGGCATTGATGGACGCCAGCCGGTGAATGAAGCCATTGGCCATCAGGAAATCCAGGGCACGGTAAACGGTCGGCGGTGCATTGGCCCCGACTTCCGAACGCATCTGCTCGAGAAGATCATAGGCCTTGATCGGCTTTCCGCTCCGGGCAATCAGACGGAGAACCTGCTCCCGGATCGGCGTCAGACGCAGCCCGCGTTCGGCGCAGGCGGCCTTGACGGCCTCCAGATACGCGCCGGCATCATGCACGTGATGGTGCGGATGCGTGCAGGCCGGCGCACTCGGGCTCATTGCGGCAGCGATCCAATGGCGGCATGCAAACGCGCCAGCGCGGTTTCCCGGCCACAGAGATACACGGTGTGGTCGATCGATGGCGACGCCGTCGAGCCGGTGACCGCGACACGGATCGCCGGGCCGACTTTGCCCATGGCCAGATTCAGTTCCGCCAGGGTTCCGGCAAAGGCCTCATGCACGCCGCTCAGCGTCCAGTCCGGCAGGGCTTCCAGCTTTGCAGTGAACACGCCGAGCGGCTCGCGGACGGCCGCGGTAAGTTGTTTGGCCGCTGCGGCGGCGTCGATGTCGGCCTCGGTCAGCGGGCTGAACCAGCATTTGGCCTTCTCGGCCATTTCCTTTAAGGTATGGACACGGTCCCGCAGCGCCACGACCACCTCGGCCGGATCGGGCCCCTTGGTCAGGTCATAGCCGGCGTTCTGCAGGTGCCAGACCAGGTGCTTGGCCACATCCGAGGGCGCATCGGTTTTCAGATAATGCTGGTTGATCCAGTTCAGTTTGGCCGGATCCAGGCGCGAGGCCTTGGCATTGACGTCTTCGATTTTGAACAGATCGAACATTTCGGCGCGGCTGAAGATTTCCTGGTCGCCGTGCGACCAGCCCAGACGGACCAGATAGTTCAGCAAGGCATGCGGAAGATAGCCGTCATCGCGGTATTGCATGACGTTGGCCGCTCCATGCCGCTTCGAGAGCTTGGCGCCTTCCGGATCGAGAATCATCGGCATGTGCGCGAAACGCGGCATGAAATCGCCCAGGGCTTTGTAGATGTTGATCTGGCGCGGCGTGTTGTTGACGTGATCATCGCCGCGGATGACGTCGGTGATGCCCATGTCCAGATCGTCGACCACTACCGCGAAATTGTACGTGGCATAGCCGTCGGAACGGAAAATCACCAGATCATCGAGCTCGCTGTTGGAGAATTCAATCCGGCCCTTGATGCTGTCATCCCAGGCGACGGTGCCGTCCTGCGGATTGCGGAAACGGATGACCCGGTTCGGATCTTCACGGAACGGTGCGTTGGCATCGCGATAGGCGCCGTTGTAGCGCGGCTTTTCATTTTTTTCCAGCGCCTCATTGCGCATCGCCTCGAGCTCGTCCTTGCTTTCATAGGCATAGTAGGCTTTGCCCTCGGCCACCAGCTGTTCAGCCACCTGTTTGTAGCGCTGCAACCGGTCGGTCTGATAGATCGGACCTTCGTTGTATTCCAGCCCGAGCCAGTCCATCGCATGCAGAATGGCATCCACCGCCGCCTGGGTGGAGCGTTCACGGTCGGTGTCTTCGATGCGCAGCACGAATATGCCCTGGCGCCGGCGGGCTTCGAGATAACAGTAAAGTGCGGTGCGGGCGCCGCCGATGTGCAGGAAGCCGGTAGGACTCGGGGCGAAGCGGGTACGGCAGGTCATAGGAAGGCCAAAGGAAAAATCACCCTAATTTTAACGGATTCAGACGTCCGCGTCAGAACGGTGCACCGCCGGCCAGTCCGGCAGCGCCCTGCCCGCCTGCCAATCCGCCGCCTGCATGGCATCCAGAAGCCCCTGAACGGCCTCGCGCTCGGCCAAGCCATGGACCGGCAGCGCCAGCACATCACCGGCGCGGGCCCAGAGCAGGATATCGCGCACGGCCTGGACTTCATCCAGCTGCACATGCACATCGTCGGCGGCGATGCCGTTCTGCAACAGGGCGCTCTGCAGCAAGGCCGGCACCTCGCCCGGGGCGCGGCCGCGTTCATAGCCGGCCATTTCCTTCAGCACGACCTGCCCGGGAACATAGTGCGCCACGGTTTCCGCCAGCTTGACGATGTCGTCATTCTCCCGGTTTCCGGCCTGACCCAGCAGCACGGCCAAGCGACCTTCGCCCTGCAGGGCTTTGGCGATATCCAGGAACCCGCGCAGTCCTTCCGGGTTGTGCGCATAATCCATCAAAACGCGGACATCGCCGAACTGCCAGGATTGCAGTCTTCCGGGATTGTCCTGATGGCGCAGGCCGAAGGCTTGCAGGCAAGCGGCGATGGCCGAGGGCGTGAAGCCCAAAAGCGCCGCGGCCAATGCCGCGCCCGCGAGGTTATCCAGATTGTAGGCGGCCCTGCCGCCGAAACTGAGCGGCATGCTGCGGGTATCGCCGAAATCCTGCACGACGCCGTCCATCGCCAGCAGCAACCGGCCGTCCTCGATGCCGCAGGCCGGTGCGCCGGCGGTGCGCATTTCAGCCAGAACCGGATTATGCCAGTCGCGTGCAAACCAAGCCTTGGCGACTTCCAAAACCGTACCGTGCTTTACCAGCATCGGATCGGCGGCATTCAACACCAGCACACCACCGGATTTCAGGCCGCGCGACACCGAGAGCTTGACCTGTGCAAGATCATCCAGCGTGAAAACGCCATACTCGCCGAAGTGATCCTCGCTGACATTGGTGACCAGCGCGACATCAGCTTGGTCCGTGGCCAAACCCCGGCGCAACAGCCCGCCGCGTGCGGTCTCCAGAATGGCGGCCTGCACGCCCGGATGGCGCAGGGTCGCACGGGCACCGGCCGGTCCTGCGTAATCATCGGCTTCAATCAATTCGCCGTTGAAGAACAGCCCGTCGGTGCAATTATGGCCGCTGGCCAGACCCGAGGCCCGTGCCATGGCCGCGAGCAAACGGACGGTCGTGGTTTTGCCATTGGAGCCGGTCACCATGGCCACCGGCAAGCGCTGCACGGGATCGGTCAGCGCGGCTTCCGGCATTTGAAAGCCGGCGCGCGGCCAGAGCCGTGTCTGCGCCCCGAAACCGATGCTGATGCTGTCATCGTCCAGCAGTACCGGCCAACCGGTATCTTGCGCTGCCGCGCAAAAACGCATCAATGCCGGCTCGCATTCGGCCACGGCGGATTTCCGGAAAATACGGGCGGCGGCATCGACATCGCCGATCAGCGGAAACGCCGGGGCATGCATGTCGGCATCCCCGCACACCGTGGACCAGGCCCACTCGTTGATTTCCGTCGCGGTGAACAGCTGATCCATCGGCGCCGTAAAGGCCAAGGTGGCGCCCTTGGCGTGGCAGCGGCTGACGAAATCAGGCGACGCCCATCCCAGCAGTTCGGCCATGCCGGCCACGGCCTGCATCCATTGCTTGCATTGCACTTCGTCGATATCCGCGGCACGCGCCTCCAGCACCACGCCGGGCACGGCGAAATACACATTCGGCCCGGTCAGCCGGCGTGAATCGGTAAAAGCCATCCGGCAGGAACTCAGTCGTCCTGCTCGGGCAGAATGACGATGCCGCGTTCGTCACGCGCCACGCCTTCGAACTCCGGCAACACGGCATCCACGTTGCGGTTAAGCCAGGACTCCATGGCGGCGTTGCTGTCGAGCACCTGTTTCTGGGCGGCCGCCTGCCGGCTCATCTCGCCGTCGGGATTGAATTTGGTGATCTGCTTCCAGCAGCGCGCCAGCGCGTCACCGAAGATCAGCAGCAGATCGCCGGTGGCGGCCATGCGCAGCGCGCTGTCGATGGCCTGCTGCTCGTCCGGAATGACATGGATGCGGGAGTCCTCGATGCCGTTGGCGCGCAGACGCGCCGCCAGCATGTTCGGCACCTCATCGCCGTCGCGGCCGCGCAGTCCGTCATCGCGCTTGAGCACGTAGGCATCGAATTTGCCGCTGACGGTATCGGCGATGTCCAGGATGTCCTCGTCGCGGCGGTCGCCCGGGGCGGCCAGCACCACCAGACGGCGGTTCTGCACATCCATGCGCTGCACCAGATCGGTCATCACGCCGACCGCGTGGGCATTGTGGCCGTAGTCCAGAATGACTTTGAACGGATGCTCGGAGAACACATTCATGCGTCCCGGCGCCTGGAAGAAGCTGGTATCGAAGGTGCGCAGACCCTGACGGATCGCGTCCAGACCGACGCCCAGCGAAAACGCCATGGCTGCGGCGAACATCGCATTCTGCACATTGTGCATGGCCTTGCCTTCCAGCGTGGCCGGCACCAGGTGCGTCCACATCAGCGGGATGTGGCTGCCTTTGTCGTAAAGGGTGATCATCTGGCCGTTGACGCCGGCCTCAAGCGCACACGCGCGGCCGCCGGCACGGATGTGTTCGCGCACCAGGCTGTGATCGGGATTCATGGTGACGTAGCAGATCACCTTGGCATCGGTGTAGCCGGACATCTTCAGGACGTTGGCATCGTCGGCATTGAGCACCGCGCAGTCCTGGGCGACCTCCACCACGATGCGCTTGACTTCAGCCAGCTGCTCCAGGGTATCGATGCCTTTCAGACCCAGATGATCAGCCTGCACATTGAGTACGGCACCGACATTGCAGTTGCGTACGCCCATGCCTGAGCGCAGCAGCCCGCCGCGCGCGGTTTCCAGAACGGCCAGATCGATTTTCGGATCCGACAGCACCATGCGCGCCGATACCGGACCGGTCATGTCGCCCTCGATGGTGCGCTGGCCGTCGATGTAGACGCCGTCGGTGCTGGTCATGCCCGGCGTGTAGCCGGCCATCTTGCAGATGTGCGCCAGCATGCGGCTGGTGGTGGTCTTGCCGTTGGTGCCGGTGATGGCGGCAATCGGCACCCGTGACGGCGTACCTGCCGGGAACAGCATGTCGATGACCGGACCTGCGGCATCGCGGGGCGTGCCTTCGCTGGGTGCCACATGCATGCGGAACCCGGGCGCGGCATTCACCTCGCAAATGCCGCCGCCGATCTCGCGGTAGGACTCGGCGATGTTCTTGCTGAGGAAATCGACGCCGCCCACGTCCAGACCGATGGCCCGGATGGCGCGCACGGCCATGTCGCGGTTATCGGGATGGATGATGTCGGTGACATCGGTGGCGGTACCGCCGGTCGACAGATTGGCGGTCGAACGCAGCGGCACGATCCGGCCGGCTTCCGGAACCGATTCCGCGGTAAGCTCCTGGCGCGCCAGCATCATGTCGGCCTGCGCATCCAGTTCGATGCGGGTCAGCACCTTCTCATGACCGACGCCACGGCGCGGATCGGCATTGACCTGATCAACCAGCTGGGCAACGGTGTGTACGCCATCGCCGATGACCTGGCCGGGCGTGCGCTTGGTGGCCGCGACCAATTCGCCATTGACCACCAGCAGGCGGTGATCATCACCTTCAAGAAAGGTCTCGACGATGACGGAACGCGAATGTTCCTTGGCGGCCTGGAAGCCGAGCGCGACTTCCTCGTCGGTTTGCAGGCCGATGGAGATGCCGCGGCCGTGATTGCCGTTGTAGGGTTTGGTCACCACCGGGAAGCCGATCTTGCGTGCGGCTTCGATGGCGCGGTCCTGATGCTGGACCAGAATCTGGCGGGGCACCGGCAATCCGAGTCCGGCCAGAATCTTGTTGGTTTCTTCCTTATCGGAAGCCAGCTCGACGGCGATATAGGATGTTTTTCCGGTAATGGTGGCCTGGATGCGCTGCTGATATTTGCCGTGACCCAATTGAACCAGCGACTGTTCGTTCAGGCGAACCCACGGAATGTTGCGTTCTTCGGCGGCGCGCACGAGGGACGCCGTGGACGGCCCCAGGGCGCGCTTCTGGGCGAAGCGGATGAAGGCATCGCGGGCATCCGGCCAGCTCCAGTCCGCCGATACGCCGCGCACTTCCGCCAATTCTTCCGGCAACAGTGAACCGAGCAGTTTCAAGGCCAGCTCGCCGGCCTCGATGCCCTCTTCGCGCTGCGCATATTCATAGACCACCGAATACACCCCGGGACGGCCGGGGATCGAACGCGTGCGGCCGAACGTCACATCTTCGCCGGCCATGTTCTGCAGCTCGATGGCGACATGTTCGAGCACATGGCCCAGCCAGGTGCCTTCATCTTCCTGCATGCGCCGGATGAAGCCGCCGGGCTCCTTGTAGGAACAGCCATGCTGCTTCAGCTCCGGCAGCGCCGCCACCAGGGCATCGACGAACGCCGGTCCCAGACGGCCGGTAGGCCATTGCTCGAGGATACCGAGGTCGAGCTCGAGGCGGATGACCGGAAAATGGGCGTACTGTGAGGGACCGACGAAAACCGAACGAGCCGTGATGCGCATGACGTAATCCTCTATTTTTTGACGGTCACCAGCGTGCCGGGAGAGGCCACGCGGGTATGCAGATTGAAGGTGCTGCCGGCAACCAGAATGTGGATACGCAGGCCGAGCATGCATACCGGCTGCCCTTCGTCGACCTGATCCATCGATGAAAACGACAGTTCGGAGGCATCGACCACGGTCACGCCACCCGACCCGCCCACTTCCAGTACGTTTTCCGGACTGATGAACGCGGCGGAATCCTCATCCAGCCCGATGCCGATGGCGAAAGGGTTGTAAGCCAAGGCCGCGGTCAGACGCCCGAGACGGTCGCGCTGCCGGAAATGCTGGTCGATGACGAAGCGGTTGGTCAGACCGAGTCCCGGCGCCAGGCGGACATTGCCGGCAACCGGCGTCGAACCTTCCTCGCCGAAGGCGATCATGTGTTCGCTCAGGAAACTCGCACCGGCACTGGTTCCGCAGATATGCACACCGCGGGCATTGAGCTCACGCAGGCGTTTGGCCACCGGCGTACCGCCGAGCAGTGTCGCCAGCCGCAATTGACTGCCGCCGGTCAGAAACACGCCGGTGACGCCATCGAATACCGCCAGACGTGCGGGATCGGACGCATCGCTGCGCTGTTCGAAATCCACGGATACCGCCGATTTGGCACCGAGCGCGCTGAAAATGCGTTCGTATTTCGGCCCGGTTTCAAGCAGGCGGCTGGCGGTCGGAATGATGGCGATACGGGCTTTCTTGCCGCCGCATAATTCAACGAAGCGGCTGAGGATCTGCGGGTTGTTTTCCTTGACTTCGGCACCGCCGACGGGAATGATCCAACCGCGCGACTTGCCTTTGGGGGGACGACTGGGACACATGCGGGAAAGGACTCCATTGTTTTTGTTCGAATGCGCCAGCCAAAACAGGTTAAGACCGCCACGAACAGCCATTATTGCCGAAAAATCAGGGCTTGGCACGGCTTATCTGAAGCGCCCGAGGGCACTGCAGGATGCTTTTATGGCATAGTGTTGGCTGAAATCAACGCTCCGGAACACCCGCTCATGGCCGTAAACTCCCCCTCAACTCCGGCAATGGCCGGATATCGGCCCTGCCTTCGGGCGGTTCGGACATGAGCACCGTGAATGTGCGGATGGCCACCCCTTCCGATCTGCGCGATTTGGCCGAGCTGTTCGACGGCTACCGCCAGTTTTACCGGCAACCGGCCGACCTCGAGCGTGCCCGCGACTTCATCGAAGAGCGCCTGGCGCGCAACGATTCCTGGATCCTGGTCGCCCAGCGCGGCGAGTCCTTGGTCGGCTTCAGCCAGCTGTATCCGAGCTTCAGTTCGACCCACACCAGCCGCATTGCCATTCTCAATGATCTGTTCGTGGCCGAGCCGGCACGGCGCTCCGGTGTAGCTGCTGCCCTGCTGCTGGCTTCGCAGGACCTCGGCCGTAAGCTCGGACTCAGCGCCCTGGAGCTTTCAACCGCCATCGATAATACCGGCGCCCAGGCGCTGTACCGGAAACATGGCTGGATCCGGGATACCGAATTCCATGTGTTCAGCCGTTCGCTTTCGGACTGAGCCATGAAGAAATGGGCGCTGATTGCCGTATTCGGATTCGCGGTTTTCGTGCTTGGCCGTTACAGCGCCACCGAATCGCCGCAGACCTCCGGCCCCACCCGTGTCACCGCGCAATCCGCAGCGCCTCTGCCCGCAGCAACCGGTGCCGACAGCATTGCCGAAGCTTACAACCGGCGCCTGCATGACGTCCCGGTCCAGGCCGAGGGCCGCGTCGTGAAAGTGTTGCCGGATGACAAGCAAGGCAGCCGGCATCAGCGGTTCCTGCTCGATACCGGCCACGGCCATACCGTGCTGATTGCACACAACATCGATCTGGCACCCCGGATTGACGCCCTGGCGCCGGGCGACAGGGTCGCCTTCAAAGGCGAATATGTCTGGAATGACAAGGGTGGCGTCGTGCATTGGACCCACCGGGATCCGGACGGACGGCATCCGGGCGGCTGGCTGCAACACGCGGGACGGACTTACCAGTAAGCCCGGGCATGCCGCAATGCTTTAAACTAGACCCATGAAACGCCCTCTACCGACCGTCGCCATTCTGCTGTTCGTACTCAGCGCCTGCGGCAAACAGCCCGCCCAAGTCAGCCAGGAAGTCGCCATTCCCGGTGTCGAGGCGGCAGGTGAACGCACCCTCCAGGAAGTGGCGATTGCCGATTATCCGAAGGTCGTACTGAGCACCGATGCCGGGGAGGTCGTCATTGAACTGTATGAGGACAAAGCACCGCTGACGGTGCGCAACTTCATGGCTTATGTTGAAGCGGGCCATTACGACAATACCGTTTTTCATCGCGTCATCGGCAATCTGCTGGTGCAAGGTGGTGCCTACACGCCGGACTACCGCCTCAAACCGGACCGCGGCTTCATCCGCAGCGAAGCCAACAACGGTCTGCGCAACCTGCGCGGCACGGTAACCGCGGCACGCCGTGCCAACGATCCGAATTCTGCCGGCGCGCAGTTTTTCATCAATGTCGTCGACAATCCGCAATTCGATTTCGTCTCGGCGGCCGATGCAAAGAGCCAGGGATATACCGTTTTCGGCCATGTCGTCGAGGGCATGGAGGTCATTGACGGCATGCGCAATGCGAAAGTCGGCCCGCGCGCCGGCATCGGTGATGCCACGCCGGTCAAACCCATCATCATCCGTCAGATCCGGGCCGCGAAAACGCCGTGAGTCAGATTTTCATTTCCGATCTTCATTTGGATGCGGCGCGTCCGGAGACCACCGCGCAGTTTCTCGAGCTGCTGGCCGGCCAATGCCGCAGTATCGAAGCACTGTACATCCTCGGCGATCTTTATGAAGCCTGGATTGGTGACGACGAGGACAGCGCACTTGCGCTCCAGACGCAGCGGGCTCTCGCTGCCTGCAGCGCCAGCGGCACCCGTATTTTCGTGCAACGCGGCAACCGCGACTTCCTGCTCGGCCCGGCCTTTGCCGAACGCATCGGCGCGCAGTTATTGCCCGACTACGCGGTCATTTCCTGTGCCGGCGAACCCACCCTCTTGATGCATGGTGATCTGCTGTGCACCGAAGACCGCGAGTATCTCGCTTTCCGCAATCAGGTCCGTAATCCCGTGTGGCAACAGCATTTTCTGGCGCAACCGCTTGCGGCACGCCGTGCCTTTGCTGAACAGGCTCGGCAAGCCAGCCAAAACCGGCAACAGGGCCTGAAAGATACCCGTCAACTCGAAACCATCACCGATGTCTCGTCAGATGCGGTACTGGCGACGATGCGCCGCTACGGGGTCAAACGGCTGATTCACGGCCATACCCATCGACCGTCACGGCATGCACTGGCCATCGACGGTGTAGCTGCCGAACGCATCGTTCTGGGGGACTGGTATACCCAGAGTTCGCATCTTGCCGCGGACGGCAATACCCTCAACCTGCATTATTTGCCAGCACCGTAATGCCGTGCATCTCGCCGGAAGTGAAACCGGCAAGGCGACGCGCTTCGGCATTGTAAGGTCCGCGCAAAGCACCGCGACCGACATCCTTCAGCAACTCCAGAAAAGTGCTTTCCGGATCACAGCCACGCGCCTGGCAGCAGAAGTTGAACCAGCGCGTGCCGATGGCGACATGGCCGACCTCTTCCCGCAGAATGATTTCAAGCACCGCCACTGATTCACCATCACCGGTCTGGGCAAGCTTGGCGATCATGCCCGGGGTCACATCCAGTCCGCGGGCCTCAAGCAGACGCGGCACCAGGGCCATGCGTGCCAGGCAGTCCTGACGGGTTCGCAATGCCATTTCCCACAGGCCGTCATGGGCCGCGAAATCACCGTAGGCGTAGCCCATTGCAGCGAGACGGTTCTGCAGCAAGCGGAAATGCCGCGCTTCGTCGGTGGCCACGCTGATCCAATCGGTATAGAACCCGGCCGGCATGTCCGGAAAGCGCTGTACCGCGTCGCAGGCCAGATCGATGGCGTTGAATTCGATATGGGCAATGGCATGCGAAGCAGACTGCGCTTGGGCAAGGATTTCGGCGGGACCAGTTCCGGCCGTCCCGGACGTCCCGGCCGCATGACATCCTCGCCTTGCGCCGAAACATCGATTCGGACACCCTGCTCTGCGGCCGCCATCAGCGCATCCGCCGCCGCAAGCTTGGTTTCGACCGAATCCGCCTTCAGCACATTGCGGGCCAAAAGGCGCAGATCGGCATCCATGCGGCTTAGCCTGACTTGGCTTTCGCAGCGTCGCTGCGCGCCTGTTCCAGTTTCTCGAAATAGCCGGGCTCGATGCCGGTGATGTATTCCCCGGTGAAACAGGACGAGTCGAAATCCGCCACTTTGTGTTTCGGGCCGGATACGGCATCTTCCAGATCGGCGATGTCCTGATAAATCAGCCAATCGCAGCCGAGCAGTTGCTGGATTTCGGCTTCGGAGCGGCCATGCGCGACCAGTTCCGAGGCGGCCGGCATGTCGATGCCGTAGACATTCGGAAAACGAACCGGCGGCGCGGCCGAAGCCAGGTAAACCTTTCGTGCACCCGCTTCGCGCGCCATCTGCACGATCTGCTGCGAAGTCGTGCCGCGCACGATCGAGTCATCGACCAGCAGCACCACCCGGTCCTTGAACTCGAGCGGAATCGGATTGAGCTTGCGCTTGACCGACTGCACGCGCTGGCTCTGCCCGGGCATGATGAAGGTACGTCCGATGTAGCGGTTCTTGATGAATCCCTCGCGGTACTTCACGCCCAGCAGGCTGGCGATTTCCAGCGCGGCGTCGCGCGAGGTATCCGGAATCGGAATCACGGTATCGATGTCATGATCCGGACGCAGACGCAGGATTTTCTCGCCGAGTTTGACGCCCATGCGCATGCGCGCCTTGTGCACGGAGATGTCATCCATCATCGAATCCGGACGGGCGAAATAAACGAACTCGAAGATACAGGGGGTGTGTTTGCGCCCGGGCGCCGCCTGATGCGTGAACAGCTGGCCGTCATCGGTGATGACCACGGCTTCGCCGGGGGCGATGTCGCGCAGGCGGGTGAAGCCGAGGATATCCAGCGCCACCGACTCGGAGGCGACCGCATATTCATCGGTCAACAGGGTTTCGCGCTTGCCAAGCACCAGCGGACGGATGCCATTGGGATCACGGAAGGCCAGCAGCCCCAGGCCCATCACCGTGGCGACCACGGAATAGCCGCCGGAGACGCGGCGGTGAACGCCCTCGACCGCTTTCAACGCGGACTGGGGGCTCAAGGCGCCCTGCTCCAGCAGCTCGTGGGCCAGTACGTTCAGCAATACTTCCGAATCGGACTGGGTATTGATGTGCCGGTGATCCTGCTCGGAAACTTCACGGCGCAGGGTTTCGGTGTTGGTCAGATTGCCGTTGTGCGCCAGCGACAGGCCGAACGGCGCATTGGCATAGAACGGTTGCGCCTCATCGCTGCCGGACGAGCCGGCGGTCGGATAGCGGCAGTGTCCGATGCCGACATGGCCGCGCAGACGGGCCATCTGCTGTGGGCCGAATACATCGCTGACCAGCCCGTTGCCTTTATGCAGATTGATGCGTTGTCCGGACACAGTGGCGATGCCGGCCGCATCCTGACCCCGGTGCTGCAGCACGGTGAGGCCGTCATACAGCGCCGCGGCAACATCCGTGGTACCGACAATTCCGAGTATTCCGCACATAAAAAGCCTTTTTAGGGATGCTTGACCACGATGCCGTCGATGCCGGTTTTCTGCTTGACCGCCGCCAACAGGGCCGTGGCGGCCTCGCGGCTGTGCTCCGGACCGATCCGCACCCGGTAACGGCGGCCGGAGTCGGTATCAACCGGCTGAATGAAGCTGGCGAAGCCGGCAGCGCGGGCTTTGTCCCGCAGCGCCTGTGCCGCCGGTTCACTGGCAGGCGCGCCGATCTGCACGGCAAAGCCCTTGGCGTCGTCTGCAGGTTCGGGTTTCAGCACGGGCTTCTCGACCGCAGGCACGCTGGCGGGCTTTGCCGCTGCAACGGCAGGAGTAACGACGGGAGCAACATCCGCCGTCTTGACGGGCGCAGGCGCAGTTGTCGCCGGAGGCGCTGCATCCATGGCCACCACGGTACCGCCGGAAACTACGGCCGTGCTGCGCAGGCGCGCGGCTTCGGCCAACTCGCGGCTGTCATAGGGCCCGATGCGGACGCGGAAACGCTGGCCATTGCTTTGAATCAGCGGCACCAGTTTCTGGGCTTTCAAGCCTTCGGCAATGGATTTGGCCTGGGCTTCATCACTGGCGTTGATGATTACGGCATATTGACCGGCGGCAACGGCAGCCTCATCGGCAACCGGAATCGGCTCGAGACTGGGAGTTTCGGGATCCGGCACCGGAGTCGCGGCGGCGGGTTGGTCGAGCGGAATGTCGATGGTCTTGATGCCATCGGCATCCGGCTCATCCGGAATTTTCAGCGAAACATCGGCGCTGTCCGGATCGCGCACATCGGGGCTACGGAGCAGCATCGGCACGAAGATGAGGGCGAGTGCCGCCAATACGACGGCGCCGATCAGGCGTTGCTTCAACGGTGCTTCCATGTGAACCTCCGGTGGAAGCGGTAATTATACTCCGACTGCCTCCGGCTGCGGGAGGCGCATCACCGCTTCCAGGGTATGGAATGAGCCGAATACCAGAATGCGCTGTCCGTTGCTTTCGGCCAATGCCGCGGCATAGGCGGCGGCGACATCGGCGTGGATCCGGAAATCCGCACCCGGCAGTCCTGCTGCGGACAGCCGTTCCTGCCAGTCCTGTACCGACAACGCCCTGTCGGCCGGCTCGGCCATGACACCGACATGCCAAAAGCCGATATACGGCGCGAGCCGGACCAGCATTCCGGCGATATCCTTGTCCTTCAGAGCGCTGAATACCGCCACGGTCGGTTTCGGATGCATCTGCAACCATGTTTCCAGTTGCGCGACGGACTGGGGATTATGGGCCACATCCAGAATCACTTCCGGATCGGTCCGCCAGCGTTGCAATCGACCGGTCACCGTCGCCGACGCCACGCCCTGTGCCCAGGCGGTTTCGGCAATGGTCAAGGATGAGGCGCGCAAAGCCGCAATGGCACAGGCCGCATTCTGGATCTGTGCGGGAGCCTGCAACTGCGGATACGGCAACTCCAGACTGAACCCGGGTTCGCGCCAGACCCAATGGGTATCGAAACGGTCGATCAGATAATCACTGTAGGCACGGACACAATAAACCCCGTTTTCGTAGGCATGGCGGAGCACTGAAGATGGCGGGTCTTTTTCGCCCAGAATGCAGGGCCGTCCGGGACGCATGATGCCGGCCTTCTCGAAACCGATGCTTTCACGGTCATTGCCGAGATAGGCCTGATGATCGAGATCGACGGTGGTGATGACTGCGATATCGGCATCGAGGATGTTGACCGCATCCAAGCGGCCGCCCAGACCGACTTCAAGGATGGCCAGATCCAACCCGGCACGGGCAAACAGTACTAGGGCCGCCAAAGCGCCGAACTCGAAATAGGTCAGGGCGATGTCCGCACGTGCCGCCTCGATGGCCTCAAAGGCACTCACCAACTCGGCATCGGAGACCTCCGTGCCATCGATGCGGATCCGTTCGTTGTAGCGCAGCAGATGCGGTGAGGTGAAAGCGCCGGTCCGGTGCCCGGATGCCCGCGCAATCGCTTCGATGTAGGCGACCGTGGATCCTTTGCCGTTGGTGCCGGCCACCGTGATGACCGGACAGGGCAGAAGGAGTAGATTCAAACGCTCCGCCACCGCGCGCACACGCTCCAGACCCATCGCGATGGCCTGCGGATGGGTGCCGAGCTGGTACTCCAGCCATTGGTCGAGCGTTCGTGTCTTCACAGGGCGCGGTGCAATGCCTCGCCGAACAGCGGCGTATGGTGTTGGCAGTCATTCAAGCGCACCACGGCCAGATTGTCCACATCATCACCTTCCAGCAGATTGAGCGTGGTCGGCGCCTGCCGGAACGACCACAGGCGGTCGAGGCCCAGACCGAGAATGCGGCACAGCAGGACGCGGTTGACCGCATCATGCGCCACAATCAGCAAGGTGTCGTCCGCACCGAGACCCTCGCAAGCGGCGGCAAGGCCTTCCCAGGCCCGGTCCAGCACCTGCTGCAGATTCTCGCCCTGCGGCATCTGCACGGTCTGCGGCGCTTCCCGCCAAGCCTGGAAGGTGACCGGATCGCGCTCGGCGATTTCCTGGGCCAACAGCCCTTCCCAGTCGCCATGGGCGATTTCCTGCAGGCGCGGGTCGATCTGGAGCATGTGTTTCCGGCTTTCGCCGAGCGCCGCTTCGGCGGTGCTGCGGGCGCGCGCCAACTGCGAACTGACGGCCCGGGTGATGCTCACATCACGCAGGCGTTCCCCCAGCTTGGCGGCCTGGGCTTGTCCGATGTCGGAAAGCGGTATATCGATTTGACCCTGATAACGGCCGGCGGCGTTCCAGGGGGTTTCGCCGTGACGGGCAAGAATGATTTTCATCCGGGCCGCCTCAGAACATTTCCAGGGACACGATGCCCGGGATGGTGCGTAACCCGGCCACTTGCGCCTGCGAGACTTCGCGGTCGACGGTGATGGCCGCAATCGCATGGCCATCGCCGGTGGCACCGAGTGAGAAATTGATGATATTGATGCCGGCCGCGCCCAGATTCGAGCCCAACAGACCGATCACGCCCGGACGGTCTTCGTTTTTCATCAACAGGATGTGCGCACCCGGATCGAAATCGAGTTCGACGCCGTCCAATCGGACCACCCGCGGTCCGCGGTGCAGGGTGGCTTCGATGATGCGTCGGCCCTGTTCGCCGGCCACTTCAATGCGCAGCAGTCGGTCGAAACCGTCGCCATCGCCGCCGAGGGTTTCCGAAACCTTAAGACCGCGGGCGGCCGCCTCGCTCAAAGCATTGACCGGGGTCACCCGGCCGGACGCCGTGCCCAGCATGGCGGCCACCAGAAGGCGGCTGAGCGGCCGGGTATCCAGTGCTTCGGTGCGGCCGGCATAAGTGATATGCAGACTGCTGGCTGCCGGGACCAGACGATTGGCCAGTTTGCCCAGTTCGGTCATCAGCGGCATCCACGGCCCGACTTCCTTGGCCGCCTCGGCGCTGAGCGGCGGCAGATTGACGCAGCCGGCCACGGCGCCGGTTTTCAGGAAATCGATCATCTGCCGCGCAAGAATGGTGCTGACCGCCTGCTGCGCTTCCGAGGTCGATGCGCCCAGATGCGGGGTCAGAATCAGTTTCGGGTGTGCCCGCAGCGGCGAATCCTTCTGCAGCGGCTCGGTCACGAAAGTATCAAGCGCAGCGCCGGCCAGATGACCTTCATTAAGCACGGTAATCAGTGCTTCTTCATCCACCAGGCCGCCGCGGGCGGCATTGATCAGATAGGCGCCTTTGCGCATCTTGCGCATCTGCGCCTCACCGATGATGTTGGTGGTTTCCTTGGTGCGCGGAATATGCAGGGTGATGATGTCGGCCCAGGCCAACAGTTCATCGAGTGTCTTCATCGGCACGCTCATGCGGCCGGAGGCGGAGGCCGGCAGGAATGGGTCATACGCCGCTACTTCCATGCCGATGCCGGCGGCTTTGCGCGCCACGGTCGCCCCGATACGGCCCAGGCCGATGACACCCAGGCGCTTGCCTTCCAGTTCGAAGCCGGTCAGCCCGTTTTTCGGCCATTCGCCGGCTTTCATCCCGGCATCGGCCTTGGGCACATGGCGAGCCATGGAAAACAGCAGGGACACCGCATGTTCGGCAGCCGCCAGCGTATTGCCGTCCGGGGCATTCATCACCGCGATACCACGGGCGGTGGCGGCTTCGACATCGATGGTGTCGACGCCGGCGCCGGCACGGCCGATGACCTTCAAATGCGCCGCATGCTGCAGGGATTCTGCGCTAATCAGGGTCGCCGAGCGCACCATGATGCCGTCGAAGTCTTTCAGTTTCTCGGCCAATACGGCCGGATCTTTGATGGGGTCACTGGTTTCAACGGTGAAACCGGCTTCTTTGAACAGGGTCAGGCCATCGGCGTGGATGCCGTCACAAGCGAGGATTTTCATGGGAGCTCCAAGGGGGTTGATTCAAGGCGGAAAATTGTGCGCCAGAACCCCATGCGTGGAGTCGGAAGAATAACGATGTATACGGGCTACCGTGGTTGCCTGAAGCAACCGCAGAGGCCAGGAGACGGGGCGTCATACGCATGGGAGTCCTGTACCAATTCCATTTCAGGCTAACAAACCCGCGGGGATTTGCCAAGTGGTTTTATCAGGCCTCGATTGAATAATGACGCCAATATTCAAATTTTTGCACAGAAATTCATAGAGTTAGATAGAAACATGCACGCCCAGCTCCACGAGGCGGTCATCTGGAATGCCGAAATACACCGTTGCGGGCGTTGCATTGCGCGACATGAACAGAAAAAGCTTGTCACGCCAAAGTGCCATGCCCTGATTGGCACGTGCGTTGAGCGCCTCGCGGCTGGCGAAAAACGTGGTATTCATCGAATCAATTTTCGGACCCGGAAGCTGCCACGACTCAAGGGCTTTCGGTACGTTCGGGTCTTCCATGTACCCGAAACGAAGGTTCAGCCGTGAAAAGCCATTGCCAAGATCGGCATAAGACACGCGCTCGTCACTCTCAGCCCGCGGAACAGCCAGTGTTTCAACGCTCAAGATGACGTTTCTTTCATGCAAAACCTTGTTATGTTTGAGGTTATGCAGAAAAGCCGGCGGTAGGTAGTCGTTGGATGGCGTCAGGAATACTGCTGTTCCTGATACGCGTTGCGGCGGATCCGCCATTACGCTACGCACAAAGTGTTCGATCCGGAGACTGTCCCGGTTCACCTGCTGACGCACCAATTCCCGACCACGGCGCCAAGTGCGCATCACTGCAAATACCAAGGCCCCGATCAATAGCGGGAACCATGCACCCTCCATGAATTTAACCAGATTGGCGCTCAGGAAAGCCATATCTATCAGGATGAACGCAAGTGCCGACACCCAGAGAATGAACGATGGAACCCGCCAGCGTTCTGAGGCCAGCACGATAATCAGTACGGTGGTGATCAACATTGTTCCGGTAACGGAGACGCCATATGCGATGCCAAGAGCACCAGACGACCCGAAGCCTATTACGACGGCCATGACAGCAAACAACACAGCGCGGTTCACCCATGGGATATACACATGGCTGATTTCGTCAGTCGAGGTGTGAATGATATGCATACGTGGCAAATATCCCAGCTGGATAGCCTGGCGCACAACTGAGAAAGTCCCGGAAATGAGTGCCTGAGAAGCAATTACAGTCGCCAGCGTGGCAAGCACGATCATTGGATACTGGAACCATCCGGGAACCAGCAAATAGAAAGGGCTGCTAACCGCATCGGGGTTTGAAAGAATCAGTGCGCCCTGACCGAAATAGTTGAGTAGCAAACACGGTAATACCAGACCAAGCCAGGCCAGCTTGATCGGGTGGCGTCCAAAATGGCCCATATCGGCATAAAGCGCCTCGCCTCCGGTAATCGCCAAGACCACGGCGCCGAGAGCCAGCCAGGCCAATGCGCCGTGGTGGATGAAAAAATTAACTGCCCAGATGGGATTCAATGCCTCTAGTACCGAAGGGTCTTTGAGAAGCTGTGCTGCGCCGGTCGCGCCTATCGCCAAGAACCAGAGCACGGTGATTGGTCCGAATAGTTTTCCGACACGGGCCACGCCATGGCTTTGTATTGAAAACAACAGCAACAGGACCACGATAGTTGCGGGAATGATGTATTCAGACAGTTGCGGCGCAACTACACCGAGCCCTTCGATGGCGGATAACACCGAAATGGCCGGCGTCAAAACGCCGTCGCCGAAAAAAAGTGCCGTCCCGAAGATTCCCAGTATCCCCAGCCCATACGAAAGCGACGATGAAATTGGAAGGCTTCGCTGCACCACGGCCATCAGGGCAAGTATCCCGCCTTCACCCCGGTTATCCGCGCGCATCACGATGAAAACGTACTTGAAGGTGATGACTAGAATCAATGACCAGAAAACAAGAGACAGGACACCCAAGACATTTCCAGGGTCCGGATTCAATCCGTAGGATTTGCTGAATGCCTGCTGCAAGGCATATAAAGGACTTGTGCCGATATCCCCGAAAACAATGCCGACAGCACCAATAACCAATGGAAAGATTCGTTTGTTGTTGTTTGTTTGTGAGGTCTTGCTCATAAATCCATTAATCCTAAATGCCGGCGCGGCAAATGCGCTCTGGTGCAGGCATTATGCAAAAGATTGTCGCGATCAGAGGCGCGCTCAATACACTTTTTACGGACAATTTACGCAGAGTTGGGCACAATATACGGGTTGTTTTCAAAGCCCAACCATTTAAATCGGAATTCCAGATATTGCTCTGCCATCGCGATGAACTATCAGAACAACGAAGTAACGATTGAATACTCCGGTCTCGCGAGAGAAACCGGTTATGCCACGGGAGCGTGCGCGTTAGCGGTACTGGTCGGCATGGTCGCCGAAAGAACGGTTCAGTTCGATGACCTCTCACTCATATTCATCACTGCGGTAATTTTCGTTTCAACACGCTCACGCATGTCCGTAGCGGTTTATTCCGCGATTCTGTGCTTTCTTTTCTATAACTATTTCTTCATACATCCCCGCTATAGTTTTCTCATTACCGCCTCCAAAGGCATGGTGACGGTCGGGACGTTTCTGGTGGCGGCGCTTATCTGCGGACGTCTCGCCAATAAACTGCGGACCCAGATTATTCTGCTGCGATCGGCCAATGCCCAGGCATCTGCATTGAAGACATTCGGACAGCGGCTTACTTCAGCAGCAGACGAAAGTGAAGCCATGCGGGCAGCAAAGAATGCGCTACGTGATGCTCTCGAGGCCGAAGTCGTCATGTTCAGCGTCGATGAATTAAGCGGTGAAATTCATGAACAACGCGATGAGCCCGCGAACACGCGCTTCGATCCGTCATTACAGTCATCGGCTTTGGCTTGCCTGCATGCAAAGCAGGACGGCCGCACAAATGAAATGCGCGACCTGTCCTGGCACTGTCAGGCGGTTTCGCTGCATAGCCGCAATCTGGGGATAGCCTGCTTTCGACAAACTACCGCCATGCCGCAAATACCGCAGGGCAAGGCGCAGATGGTCGATGCGATGCTGCGCGATCTTGCGCAGGCGCTGGCGCGCGCAAGACTGGTCCGCCAACTCGAAGATGCCCGCGTCCAGGCTGAATCCGAACGCCTGCGCGCCGCTTTGCTATCTTCGGTATCCCATGATTTGCGCTCGCCACTATCGACCATCATCGGCAGTGCGGAAAGCTTAAGCGCGTATCGGGACAATCTAACTACGGAAGATCAATTGGCATTGGCACGCGACATTCACAGCGAAGGCCAGAGACTGGACCGCTACATTCAGAACCTTCTCGACATGACACGAGTCGGCCATGGCGCTCTGGCTATAACGCGCGAGTGGATAGGTCTTGACGAAATCTTCGGCGCAGTACTGGCAAGGATGCGTAAATTCCATCCATCCGCTACCGTTAATCTGGATTCACCGTCTCCCGTGCCGCTGCTTTATGTGCATTCCGCGCTGATTGAACAGGCTCTGTTCAATGTGCTCGATAATGCCGTAAAGTTTTCGCCTTTCGATGAACCCGTTACCATTCGCGCAAGCTGGACGCAGGACCAAATAAAAATAGACATCTGCGATCTCGGCATCGGCATTCCCGAGTCGGACAGGACGATGATATTTGACCGTTTCCATACATCCGGCCGAAGCAATCGAAGCGGCGGCGGAACCGGACTTGGCTTGACGATATGCCAGGGCATCGTAACCGCCCATAAGGGCACCGTCGTGGCTTTGCCGGGCGAACACGGCATAGGCACGATCATACGTATAACATTGCCATTGGAAGCCATGCCTACCGATTCGATCCGGGAGGAATGATGCAGAACCCGAAGGAAATGCGCATCTTGATCGTCGATGATGAACCGCAGATCCGGCGGTTCCTCGGAATCAGTCTGCGCGCACAAGGCTATAAGGTCATCGAGGCCGAAAACGGGCATTCCGGGCTGGAGCTGCTGGCAACCAACGGCGCGGATTTGGTGATACTCGACCTGGGACTTCCTGATCTTGATGGACTCGACGTCCTACGCGAGATGCGTGCCTGGTCTGGAACTCCGATCGTGGTGTTGTCAGTGCGTTCTACGGAGCCCGAAAAGGTCCTGGCGCTTGATGCGGGCGCGAACGATTATGTCACCAAACCTTTTGGCGTGCAGGAGTTATCGGCACGCATTCGGGCGCTGCTTCGTTTGCAGGCCGTCAACGATGCCCCGACGGTTTTCGATGACGGAGTTCTTCGCATCGATCTCGGGCATCGCTCGATAACACGGTACGGAGAGGCGGTCACTCTCAGCCGCAAAGAATGGGCAATGCTCGCTTTGTTGATTAAACATAGCGGCCGGGTCATCACGCAACCGCAAATTTTGCGGGAACTTTGGGGGCCTACACACCAGGAAGATACCCACTATCTCCGGATCCTTGTTGCAAAGTTGCGTACAAAACTCGGAGATGATGCTTCATCACCGAAATATATCTACACGGAGGCTGGGGTCGGCTTAAAGTTCATCCCGGAACTTATTCGATAAGTTGCTGATTTTTAAAATAGGGCCGAGAGATTACTTCCGGCATATCGCCTTAAAAGGTCAAAAAGCGTATGCTCGGAGTGCATTTTTGCCCCTACCCCCACCTTCTGCTGGAGTTTTCGTGAACAAGTCCTTGAAACTGCTGTCATTGAGCGTCGCAGTCGCGCTCAGCCTGTCTGCCTGCAAAAAAGAACAACCGGCCGCCGCCGATGCCGGAGCCGACACGCTCAGCATCGACATGAGCAAACTGCCGAAACTGCCCGCTTTTGCCGTGGCCGATCTCGACACCACCGTTTCCGCCTGCACCGACCTCAACCAGTACGTCAACGGCAAGTGGCTGGCCGCCAATCCGGTGCCGTCCGACAAAACCTCCTGGGGCAGCTTCGAAATGCTCGGCGAGTATTCGCTGGCCGTACAGAAACAGATCGTGGAAGCCGCCGCTGCCGCCAAAGCCGCGAATGGCACGGTTGAGCAGAAGCTCGGCGATATCTACGCGCTGGGCAACGATGAAGCCAAGCTCAATGCCGACGGCGTGGCTCCGGTTAAGCCGCTGCTGGCTGAAATCGACGCCATCAAAGACGGCGCCGCACTGGCTGCATACCTGCGCAGCAGTTATGCCAAAGGCAATCAATCGGTTTTCTCCTTCGGTCCTTATGAAGACTTCAAGGACGCGAAGAACGTCATCGCCTACGCCTTCGAGGGCGGTCTGTCCTTGCCGGAAAAAGCCTACTATCTGGAGCCGCAGTACCAGGACAAACGCGATGCCTTCCTGGCCCATGTCGAGCGCATGCTGGTTCTGGGCGGCGCGGATGCCGCCGCGGCGAAGACCCAGGCCGCCACCGTACTGGCCTTTGAAACCCGTCTGGCCAAAGCCTCGCTGTCACCGATCGAATCGCGCGATCCGGCCAATCAATATCACTTCGTCAGCATGGCCGAAGCCGACAAAGCATCCCCGAATTTCTCCTGGAGTGAATTCTTCAAGGCCCAGGGGCTCGGCGATGTCAAAGGCTTCTCGCTCTCGCAACCCAAGTTCTTTGCCGAAATGGACCGCATGATCGCCGAGGTTCCGGCCGCCGATTGGCAGGCCTACCTGCGTTATCAGACCCTGTCCGGCGCCGCGCCGTATCTGTCCGATGCACTGAGCAACGAGAATTTCGCGTTCTATCGCACCGCCCTGCGCGGCCAGAAAGAACAGAAGCCGCGTTGGAAGCGCGTTCTGGATACCGTCAATGGCACCATGGGCGAAGCACTCGGCCAGGTCTATGTGGAAGAAACCTTCCCGGAATCTTCGAAGAAACAGATGCAGGAACTGGTCGGCAATTTGAGCAAGGCACTTAAGACCCGCCTCGAGAACCTGGAGTGGATGAGCGCCGAAACCAAGGAAAAAGCACTGGCCAAATGGGCCACCTTCGATCCGAAAATCGGCTATCCGGACAAATGGCGTGATTACAGCGGCCTGAAAATCGACCGCAGCAAAAGCTATCTGGAAAACGTCCTGGCCGCCCAGGCTTTCGAGAACGCCTATCAGATGGGCAAAATCGGCAAGCCGGCCGACCGCACCGAATGGGGCATGACGCCGCAGACGGTCAACGCCTATTACAACCCGACCAAGAACGAAATCGTGTTCCCGGCCGCCATCCTGCAGCCGCCGTTCTTCGATCCGAAAGCCGATCCGGCCATCAACTACGGTGGCATCGGCGCGGTCATCGGCCATGAAATGCTGCACGGCTACGACGACCAGGGCAGCCAGTTCGACAAGGACGGCAACAATGTCAATTGGTGGACCGAAGCCGATCTGAAGAACTTCCAGGCCCGTACCGGCAAGTTGGTGGCCCAGTTCGACGATTACGTCGCGATTGACGGCCTGCATGTCAAAGGCCAGCTCACGCTCGGCGAGAACATCGCCGATGTCGGCGGCCTGAAAGTCGCTTACGATGCCCTGCAGCTGGAACTGGCCAATAAGAAAGTCGCGGCCATCGACGGTTTCAGCCAGGACCAGCGTTTCTTCATGAACTGGGCCACGGTCTGGCGCCGCAATTTCACGCCGGATGAGCTGAAAGTGCGCCTGAATACCGATCCGCACGCGCCGGCGAATTTCCGCGCCATCGGTGCGCCCTCGAACATGGACAGTTTCGCGGCGGCGTTCAGCTGCAAAGCCGGCGATGCCATGGTGCGTCCGGCCGACAAGAAAGTTTCCATCTGGTAAGCGCTTTTGTTTTCCCGGAAAAACCCCGCTTCGGCGGGGTTTTTCTTTGCGCTGCAAGGGCAGAGCCAGTACAATGCGCCGATGCCGAATATCATGCCCGGACAACGATGGATCAGCAGTGCCGAGCCCGAACTGGGACTCGGTACGATTCTCAGGGCAGACGCCCGGCAATCCGACATCATCTTCACCGGTTGCGGCGAACTCAAGCATTTCACCCATGCCGCTTCACCCCTGCTGCGCGTGCGCTTCGCGCCCGGTGACTGCCTGCACATGGATGGCGCTGCACGCCGCGTGGATGCGGTGACCGAAGATGCGGGCGGCACCCTGAACTACCACTGTGACGCGGATATTCTGCATGAAGGCAGCATCGATCCCGAGCAGCCTCATCTCCCGTCTGCGCTGCGCCTGCTGGTCGGCCAATACGATGCCGCCTATCTGTTCGAACTGCGCCGCCGTGCCCTGCAGGCCGGTTTTCTGGACCAGGAAGCTTTCGAACTTTTTGCCATGGCCCTGCTCGGTCACTTCGGTTGCCGGTTCACACCGGTCTCGGAACATGTATTTCTGCTTGATGCCGGAACCTCCGGGCTGGACCCGGGATTTGACAAAGGCACGCCCTGCCGTTTTGGCAGCGATGAAGGCAGTGAGGCGGGACATTTCATCCACGGCGGTCATCCACTCATGCAGGAAGCCCTCGAACGCTTTCTGCAAAGCCGTGCCGGTTGCGCGAGCTTCCTGATTGATGACACCCTGCCCGCACGCAGTGCCGTGCTGGAATCGGTATTCCGAAGCACCGAGGGTGCCGTGTCCCTGTTAGCGCTGGATGTACGGGGCAATCTCCTGACCGCCTACGCCCCGAACGAGCAGGCGGTATTCCGCTCGCGCGACAGCGGTATTGAGCTCAAGCCGTTCATGCGTAGCCTGACGCAGATCTACCCGCTACTGTTGGAAAGCAGCCTGGAACACGCCGCGGCAACCGATGCCGGAACATTGGAAGCGCTACGGCTGGTGGTCGGCGCCGAGTTTGCCTTGTTCGGCAAAAAGAACCGTTAAACGCCCCAAGGGCCTTTGCGTTTTCGGGTAAACGGGGCTTGGCCGCGCCAGTAGCGGATCAGCAGCCAGCCGAACAGCATGCCGCCCAAATGGGCGAAGTGGGCGATGCCGCCGGCCGTGCCGGTCACCCCCATCAGCAGGGACAGTGCACCGAACACGATGACCAGCGTGCGTGCCGACATCGGAATCGGCGGAATCAGCAGCATCACGCGTTCACGCGGAAACAGCATCCCGTAAGCAAGCAGAAGTCCATAGATGCCGCCGGAGGCCCCGATGGTGGGGCCCGCCGTTTCCGGCATCCAGGCCATGAACGCCAGCTGGCAGATGCCGGCACCGGCCACGCAGACCAGAAAGAAGGTCAGGTAGCGGCGAGCGCCCCAGACCTCTTCCAGCCGGCTTCCGAACTGATACAGGGCGATACCGTTGAAGAACAGATGCCCGAAGCCGGTCGGATCATGCATGAATCCGTAAGTCAGCAGCTGCCAGGGCTGGAAACCCATGCTGACCGGCAAACCGTCACTGCCGGTTCCGACCATGATCTCACCGAACGGCCAGAGCATGAACGGCATCAGCGCATCGCCGAGGAACTGCTGCGCCAGATAGACCAGGGCAATGATCCAGAGCAGATTACGGGTCACTTTCGGTAAATGCATGGCGGTATCTTCAGGAATGGAATCCCATGATACCCGATTGACTCAATCCGGCGCCCACAGCAACGTGTCCAGATCGAGGCCGCGCTTGGGCATTTTCACCCGCCCCGCACGGACCGCGACGCCCTCGGCACGCAGGCGCGCGGCCTGCTCGAGGAACATCGGCGAGCCTTCGGGGAAGGCGATTTTCCCGGAGGAAAGCAAAACCCGGTGCCAGGGCAGATCCGGCGCCCCGGAGGTGGAAAGAATCCGTGCGACCAGCCGGGCGCAGCCGGGAAAACCGGCCTTGGCCGCAATGGTGCCGTAAGACCACACACTGCCGTGGGGCAGCGTACGGATGACCGCAAGAATCCGGTCCTGCCTAGATTCCGACACCGTAATGCACCAGCAGACGGACCAGACCGTAAGCGATGCCGCCCGCGGCCGGGATGGTCAGGATCCAGGCCCAGATGATGCGTTCGATGACCGAGAACTTCAGTGCACGCGGATTTTTGGCGAAGCCGACGCCCATGATGGCGGTCGAGATGCTGTGGGTGGTCGACACCGGCATGCCGAAATGCGCGGCCACGGTGAGAATGGTCGCGGAACTGGTTTCGGCGGCAAATCCATTGATCGGATGCAGTTTGACCATTTTATGGCCGAGCGTCTTGATGATGCGCCAGCCACCCATGGCGGTACCGGCCGCCATGACCGTGGCACAGGTGAATACGATCCAGGTGTCGATATCCTTTTCACCGCCGCCGGGATGCAGGAAGGCCAGCCAGTCCGGCAGGTTATCGAGGGTTCCGGCCGTCTGCGCACCGAACAGCGCAAGCGCGATGATACCCATGGTTTTCTGGGCGTCATTGGTGCCGTGCGCGAAACCCATGTAGGCAGCGCTGGCAATCTGGGCCTTGCCGAACACGGCGTTGATCCAACGCGGGCGGGAAATCCGTGCCAACCAGCCTCCGGCGGAATTCATCGAACTGATGACCGCCATCAACAGCCCCATCAACAGCATGCCGAGCAGGAAACCGGCCATGGGCGAGGTGATCATCGGGATGACCACTTTCCAGAGCAGGCCGGCGTTCTTGGTCCAATTCTCGCCGATATCCGACCAGATCAACGCATGCCAGTTGTTGTCGGCCGCGGCCAAAGCCGCGCCGCACAGGCCGCCGATCAGGGCATGGCTCGACGACGACGGCAGACCGCGCCACCAGGTGATCAGATTCCAGATGATGCCGCCGGTCAGGGCGCAGATCAGCACCTGCGAACTGACATTGACCACATCGGTATCGATCAGGCCGGAAGAAATCGTCTTGGCCACGGCCGTGCCCGCCAGGGCGCCGATCAGGTTCATCACCGCCGCCAGCATGACTGCCTGGGTCGGGTTCAGCACTTTGGTGGCGACCACCGTGGCGATCGAATTGGCGGTGTCATGGAAGCCGTTGATGAATTCGAACACCAATGCCGTCATGATCACCAGCAGCAGAAGCACCAGTGCGAAATCCATTGCGGCGTCCTCAGGAGTTCTTCAGGATGATGTGGTGCACGACATTGCCGGCATCGCGGCAGCGGTCGATGGCTTTTTCCAGCATTTCGAACAGATCCTTGAGAATCATGTAGCGCATCGGATCGGTTTCATTCTGGTAGGCATCCCGGTAGAGCTCCAGGATCAGCCTGTCGGCCTCGGCTTCGATGGCCTGCATCTTGTCGTTCAGGCGCTTGCTGGTTTCGATATTCATGCCTTTGCGTAGCTGGCCGACCATGTCTTCGAGCACTTCGCAGCTCTGCTCCAGCATCTTGGCGCGCGGAATGAAGTCGACATCGCCGAGACGGTGCGAGGCCAGGGTGAACCGTTCCGCGAACTTTTCGATGACTTTGGGGATTTTGTACAGCACATTCGACAGTTCTTCGATATCCTCGCGCTCCAGGGCGGTCACGAACGTGTTGACCAACTCCTGGCTGATCTGGCCGGCTAAGTCCTTTTCACGCTGGCGGGCCAACTTGAATTTTTCCAGTGAGCGCTGCGGTGCAGGCGTGGCCAGAAGCTCAGCGAGAGCGTGCGTGCTTTCCCGGGCTGCTGAAGCGCTCGCCTCCAGAAGTCCGTAGAATTTATCGCCTTTGCCGAAAATGGTTTGCAGGGAAAACATGGCGCGCTCCTGAACAAGGGATTAACTTGGCATTATTGTAGGACAAAAGCAGGGGAATATTACAATTTTGTAATATTCCCGGCAACAGGGCGCTATGCCATAAGGTATGCTATCCACTGCATCCGGAATCGTCAGATATCCATGTTTGAAATCGCCATCGTCATCCTGCTGGTCCTGCTGAACGGGTTTTTCGCCCTTTCGGAAATGGCCGTGGTGACTTCACGCAAATCCCGGCTGAAACAACTGGCACAGGATTCCAAGCGTGCCAAGGCCGCCCTGGAGCTCTCGGAACACCCGGAAAGCTTCCTGTCGGCGGTTCAGGTCTGGATTACCCTGCTCGGCCTGCTGACCGGTTATTTCGGCGGCGAATCGCTGGCGGATCGGATTCAACCGGCCTTGGCGCATATCCCGCTGCTGGAGCCGTATGCCCATGCCATTGCCTACGCGCTGAGCTTTGGCGGCATCCTCTATATCTCGGTCGTGCTCGGCGAGCTCCTGCCGAAGCGCCTCGGCACCCTGCATTCCGAGAAAGTCGCGGTCATGGTCGCCATCCCGATGCGGATCCTGGCCACCATCGCGCGGCCGGCCGTGGTCGTTCTGGCCGGAAGCACCCGCTTCCTGATGCGCCTGCTCGGGCTGGATAACCGCGCCGAGGATAAAGTCACTGACGAGGAAATCCGCCATCTGGTCGCGGAAAGCCACGAACAGGGCATGATCGACGCCGACGAACGCAACATGCTCAACCGTGTGCTGCGTCTGGGTGACCGCACGGCGGAATCGCTGATGACGCCGCGCACCCTGATCATCTGGCTGGATGCCGACGCCAGCCTGGAAGAAAACCAAACGACCCTGCGCGAGCATCCTTACAGCCGCTACCCGGTGTTCGACAAGGACGACAGCAATGTGCTCGGCGTGCTGGAGTCGAAAACCCTGGTCGGCCGCGAGGCGCGCAGCAACGGCGAATTGTTCGGCGTACTGCGCCCTGCCCTGTTCGTGTCCGAATCGACCAATGCCCTGCGCCTGCTGGAAATTTTCCGGGAAGAGCAGCAGACCCTGGCTTTGGTGGTCGATGAATACGGCGACATCCTCGGCATGGTCACCGTCAATGACCTGATCGGCGCCGTGCTCGGACGCATCCAGGGCATGGAAGATGCCGAAGACGAGGCATTGATCGTTACGCGCGAGGACGGTTCCTGGCTTGTTGACGGCCGCCTTGCCATCGAGGAACTCCGGGAACTGTTGAATGTGCAGGTGCTTCCCGGCGAGGACGACAATGATTTCACCACGGTCGCCGGCATGGTCATCGCGCACTTCGGCCGGATACCGCACACCGGCGAGATTTTCGAGTTCGGCGCGTGGCGGGTGGAGGTCATCGATCTCGACGGCGCCCGGATCGACAAGCTTCTGATCGGCCGTAAACCGGCAGCCGACGCCGCATTCGACCAGTAATGCCATGAGCCATGAAATCAGCACCCGCGTCCTTCTGCAGCAGCTGGCCGATGGCAGTCCGGACGACGAGCTGACGCTCGAGCAGCTGCTGGACAGCTTCCGCCACCGCAGCTACGGTCTGTTCCTGATGCTGGTGCTGATTCCGGTGTTCATTCCGATTCCCGCCGGCCAGGGGGCGCTCAGCGGCCTGCTGACCACCCTGATCGGGGCACAGATGCTCTGGCAGATGGAGCATCCCTGGGTACCGCGGTTCATCGGCCGCAAAACATTCAAGCGCGTACACATCATCAATTTCCAGAAACATTTCGACCGCTGGCTCGGCTATATCGAAAGACTCTGCAAGCCGCGGTATGAATACGCCTTCGATCACGCCTGGGCGCGCGCCTTCAGCGGCCTGCTGCTGGTGATTCTGGGCATTCTGCTGGCCCTGCCGATCCTGGGCACCAACTATCCGTTCGGCGCCATCATTCTGGCCTACAGCCTGGGCTTCATCGAACGCGACGGCATTCTGCTCGGACTGGGCTGGATTCTGGGTCTGATTGAAATCGTCGCGGCCGTGGTGTTCTCCAGCCTGCTGATCGAACTGACCCAGAAATTCATCGCCTACTTCACCTGACGCAGCAGCCTCTGCGCATCCGAGAGCAGACCCCGGATGATTTTAATTTCGCGCTCATCCATCCGTGCCCGCAGAAACAGCCGGCGCAGACGCTGATTGATCATGTCGGGCGAGCGCCCTTTGTGGAAATCGATTTCATCCATGAATTCACCCAGGTGCGCGAACAGACGTTCGAGCTGGTCGATGCTGGCCGGTTCGGCTTCCGCCATTAGCGGGGCTTTGGCCGGCAACTGGCCGAGTTCAAGACGGCGCAGGCGGATTTCATAGCTGAGCACCTGCACCGCCGAGGCCAGATTCAGGGAGGCGTAATCCGGATTGCAGGGAATGAAGACGCGGCCATGGCAGCGCATCAGCTCATCGTTTTCAAGGCCGGTCCGCTCGCGCCCGAACAGCAGTGCCGCCTGGCCGCCATCTGCGGTGTGCTCCAGCAAGGCCGCAGCGGCCTCGCGCGGCGTGTGTTCCGGCAGACTGATGGCGCGGTCACGGGCGGTGGTTCCCAAGGCGAATCGGCAGCCCTGCAGGGCCTCGTCCAGACTGGCCACGACCCGTGCCTGTTGCACGATATCCTCGGCGCCGGCCGCCAGGGCATTGGCTTCCGGATCCGGAAAGCGCCGCGGTGCCACCAGCACCAGGTGGTTCAGTCCCATGGTTTTCATGGCGCGCGCCGCCGAGCCGATATTGCCGGGATGCTGGGTACCGACCAGCACGATGCGGATGGGATCAATCGGAACCATGGTCGGCATTTTCCGGTCTGGTGGATGAATGGGGACCACGGCGGCATTCCAGCCGGGCGGCGGTTTGAGGTATGATAGACGCGGTGTTGCTCGACAGCATCCTGTTCTTATTCCAACTTAGCCAAGGGTAGTCCCCATGCAGAATCCCGTCATCACCGTGATGGTGAAAGCCGCACGCCAGGCCGGCACGGTCATTTTACGCCATATGAACAAGCTCGACAGCTTGAACGTGTTCGAGAAGACCAAACAGGACTACGCCAGCGAAGTGGACTCCCTCGCCGAGGCCGAAATCATCAAAGAACTCAAACGCGCCTACCCGCAGGCGGCCTTCCTGTGCGAGGAATCCGGCGCCATGGGCAAAGGCAAGCAGACCTTCGTGATCGACCCGCTTGATGGCACTTCCAATTTCCTGCACGGCATTCCGCATTACTGCGTGTCAATCGCGCTGGTGGAAAACGGCGAGCCGATCGAGGCGGTCATCTACGACCCGATCAAGAACGAGCTGTTCACCGCCAGCAAGGGCAAAGGCGCCCTGCTCAATGACCGCAAAATCCGGGTCACCGACCGCAAGGATCTGTCCGGCGCCCTGGTCATCACCGGCACCCCGCCGCGTGACCGCGGCCGCATCGGTCCGCATCTGGACTTCTGCAAGGCCCTGCTGAGCACCGCCGAGGACATCCGGCGTACCGGTTCGGCGGCGCTGGATCTGGCCTATGTGGCCTGCGGCCGCAGCGATGCCTACTTCGAATCCGGCATCAAAGCCTGGGACGTGGCCGGCGGCATGTTGCTGGTGCGCGAAGCCGGCGGACGTGTTTCCGACTTCAAGGGCCGCGGCGAGCGCATTCTCGACGCCGGCAACATCGTGGCCGGCAATGTCCGCATCAACCCGATGCTGCAGGCGGCCATCGCGCAATCGGAATACGGCAAGAGTTTCTGAGCCGGTTCGGTTCGATGCCACTAAAAAACCCCGCCTTGGCGGGGTTTTTCATGCATCCGTTTCCGGCAATTACGGACGGGCGTTCAAGGCTTCCTCATCCCGCGCTTTCGGCATCAGGTCCTGCTTGGTGACGCCGAGCAGCAGCAGCAGCGGACAGGCCACGAAGATCGAGGACAGGGTACCGATGACGATACCGAGAATCTGGGATTCGGCCATACCCTTGAGCGAATCGCCGCCGAAGAAATACAGGGCGAGCACGGTCAACAGAGCCACGAACGAGGTGATGATGGTGCGTGACAGGGTCTGGTTGACCGATCGGTTCATGACTTCGAACGGCGACAGCTTGTGCAGGGTCTTGAAGTTCTCGCGGACGCGGTCGAACACCACGATGGTGTCGTTGATCGAATAGCCCATGACCGACAGCACACCGGCGAGCACGGCCAGATCGAATTCATGTCCGGTCAGCGCAAACCAGCCGGCGACCAATACCACGTCGTGCAGGGTGGTGATGATGGCGGCGACCGCGAATTTGAATTCGAAACGGATCCAGACATAGGCCAGAAAGCCGATGACCACGAAAATCAGGGCCTGCAGACCGCTCTCGGCGAGTTCCTTGCCGACCTGCGGTCCGACGTAGTAATAGTCGCGCAGGGTTGCGGGGTTGTCCGCGCTCTGAACGGCGGCAACGACGGTTGAACCGTCGATGCGCTTGCCGCTTTCCTGGGCCTGCATGCGGATCACCACCTCATTGGACGAGCCGATGACGCGCACCTGGGTGCCCTTGAAGCCGGCCTGTTCCAGTTTTCCGCGGAGCGCACCGACATCCACCGGCTGGCTGAACTGGACTTCGGTTTCGTAGCCGCCGGTGAAATCAAGGGCGAAATTGAAGCCCTTGAACACCATGCCGCCGATGGCGATGAACATGACGATGGCGGCAAACGCCAGCGAAATGAGGCGCAGGCGCATGAAGTTGATATTGCTGTTCGGGGGGAAGAGTTCCACTGTAATGCTCCTGCGATCAGACCGAAACCGTCTTCAGCTTGCGCCGGCGGCCGTAGATCAGGGTGGCGATGGCCCGCGACACGGTCACGGCCGTGAACATCGAGGTGACGATGCCGATGATGAGGGTGATGCCGAAGCCGCGGATCGGGCCGGCGCCGAAGGCCGCCATCGCGATGCCGCCGAGAAGCGCGGTCAAGTTGGCATCGGCGATGGTGCCGCTGGCCTTGTCATAACCCGCCGCGATGCTCGCCAGTGGCGTATTGCCGATGCGCAGCTCTTCCCGGATGCGTTCATTGATCAGCACGTTGGCGTCAACGGACATACCGACGGTCAATGCGATACCGGCAAAACCGGGCAAGGTCAGGGTGGCGCCGAACATCGACATCACCGCGACCACCAGCAGCAGGTTCAGCACCAGTGCCAGGTTGGTGATCAGACCGAACATCTTGTAGTAGATGACGAAGAAGATGAGCACGAACACGAACGAGAACAGTACGGCTTTTACACCGCGCTCCACGTTCTCGGCACCGAGGGTCGGGCCGATGACTCGCTCCTGGGCGAAATCCATCGGTGCCGCCAGCGCGCCCGACTTCAATTGCTTGGAAAGGCGGTCGGCTTCCTGCGGATCCAGACCGGTGGTCTGGAAATCCTTGCCGAACACGCCCTGGATTGTGGCATAGTTGATCACGTCTTCAATGATCTTGATGCTGCGCACTTCGACGCCGTCGACCTTGCGGGTCTCCGGGATGCGTTCGACGTAGACCACGGCCATGCTCTTGCCAACGTTATCCAAGGTATGGTTGAACATGCGTTTGCCGCCGGCTGTATTGAGCTTGATGCTCACCATCGGCTGGCCGTTTTCGGGATTGGTGCCCGGCGTGGCATCGACCAGCTGGTCACCGGAAACGATGACGCGGCGCGACAGCAGGATCGGGATGCGGCTGCCGTCGGGATTGGTCTCACGCATGTAGTACAGGCGCGCTTCGGCCGGCACGATGCCGGAGCGCTGCGCCTCGGCGGCGGCGGCCATGTCGCCAATCATGGCGCGGTATTCCAGAGTCGCGGTTGCGCCGATGATGTCCTTGGCTTCCGCGGTATCCTGCACGCCGGGCAACTGCACGATGATGCGGTTGCTGCCTTGGCGCTGGATGACCGGCTCGGAAACCCCCAGGGAATCGATGCGGTTGCGCAGCGTATTGATGTTCTGGTCAACGGCACCGTCGGCAATCGACTTGGCTTCCGACGGAATCATGCTGACATTCATGCCAAAGCCCTGCGCTGCGGGCAAATCCACTGCGGCAAGGGTCAGGAAGTTCTTCCCCAACAGGGATCGGGCTTTGTTGCGGTCGGCTTCGGAGGCGAACGTGACCCGTATGCCTTGGGGCGTAGAACTCACGTCATAGCCGGAGATCTTGTCTTCGCGCAGTGCCGCCCGGATTTCCTCGGCGTAGGCATTGGTGCGTTTGTCGAGTGCGGCCTGCTGATCGACCTGCATCAGGAAGTGCACGCCGCCCTGCAGATCGAGACCGAGGGTCATCGGCTTGGCACCCACGGCACTCAGCCAGGCCGGAACCGTGGAAGCCAGGTTCAATGCCGCCGTGTAACGCGCCCCGAGTTCCGGCCGGATGATATCGGCGGCCTTGATCTGGTCTTCGGGATTGGCCAGACGGACCATGACGTCGCCGTTTTCGACGGCGACCCCGACCGGGCGGATGCCGTTGCGCTTGAGCAGGGCTTCGATCCGGCCGGGAAGACCGGTTTCGAGCTGACCGCGGCTGACGCTGATCTGCACCGCGGGCTGCTGCGGGTAGATGTTGGGGAGGGAGTAGATGACGCTCGCAATCAATACCGCTGCGATGAGAGCGTACTTCCATTTCGGAAATTCAAGCATGACGGAACCCGAGGCCGAACGGCCTTCAACGAGGAATTAAGCGGACTTCAGGCTGCCCTTGGGCAACACCGCGGTGATGGCGTTCTTCTGCACTTTGATAACGACGCCGTTGGCGATTTCGATGCCGACGAAGTGTTCGCCGAGGTCTTCGACCCGCCCGGCAATGCCGCCGGCGGCAACCACTTCATCGCCTTTCGACAGACCGGCCAGCAAGGCGCGGTGTTCCTTGGCGCGCTTCATCTGCGGGCGGATGGCCATGAAATAGAACACGGCGAAGAACAGCACCATCATCACCAGCAGCGACATCGGGCTGCCCTGTTGGGCGGGGGCGGCCTGGGCGGCGGCCGGCGAAATGATCAAATCGAGCAGGGACATACGGTAAATCCTTGATTGAATGCGAAACAATGGGCAATTATGACATAACTGGGTACGGCCAGCGGGCTTTTCAAGGCGTTGTGCGTTGCCGGTAGAAGTCCTCGCGGAACGCCGCGTAGGCATTATTTTCAATGGCTTGCCGGATTTCCCGCATCAATTGCTGGTAGTAATACAGGTTGTGGATGGTGGCCAGCATCGAGGCCAGGATTTCATTGCAGCGGTCCAGATGGCGCAGGTAGGCCCGGGTGAATCCGTGCGTGCAGGTGTAGCAGCCGCAGCCGGGCTCGATCGGTGACAGGTCTTTTTCGTAGCGGGCATTGCGGATGCGGACCTGGCCCTGGTGGGTGAAGTAATGGCCGTTGCGGGCATTGCGGGTCGGCATCACGCAATCGAACATATCGATGCCGCGGGCCACCGCCTCCACGATGTCTTCCGGTTTGCCGACGCCCATCAGATAGCGCGGCTTGTCCTCGGGCAGCTGCGGACAGATGGCTTCCAGGGTCTGTTCCCGCTCATGCGCCGGCTCGCCCACGGCCAGACCGCCGACCGCGTAGCCGTCGAATCCGATGGCTTTCAAACCGTCGGCCGAAGCCGTACGCAGATGCGGATACACTCCGCCCTGTACGATGCCGAACAGGGCCGCATCATTGCCTTCGTGCGCCTTTTTCGAGCGCTCGGCCCAGCGCAGCGACAGCTCCATGGACTTGCGCGCCACGATTTCCGTGGCCGGATACGGCGTGCATTCGTCGAAGATCATCACGATGTCGGAACCGAGCACGCGCTGGATCTGCATGCTTTCTTCCGGTCCGATGAAGACCCTGGCGCCGTCCACCGGCGATGCGAAGGTCACGCCCTGCTCGGTGATCTTGCGCCGTTTGGCCAAGGACCAGACCTGGAAACCGCCGGAGTCGGTCAGGATCGGTTTCTGCCATTGGGTAAACCGGTGCAGTCCCTCATGCGCTTCGATCACTTCAAGACCGGGACGCAGATACAGATGGAAGGTATTGCCGAGGATGATTTCGGCGCCGGTGGCGAGGATATCCTCGGGCTTCATGGCCTTGACCGAGCCGTAGGTGCCGACCGGCATGAACGCCGGGGTCTGGATGGTCCCGCGCGGAAATGTCAGTTCGCCGCGACGGGCCATGCCGTCCTGTCCGGTTTTGCGGAAACTCATACGGCTCATGGCGCGGCTCCGGGAAACAGCAACATGGCATCGCCGTAGGAAAAGAACCGGTACTTTTGCGCAACCGCATGCCGGTAGGCGTCAAAAATCCGGTCCTTGCCGGCGAACGCCGACACCAGCATCAGCAGGGTGCTTTCCGGAAGATGGAAATTGGTGATCAGCGCATCGATGCTGCGTATCCGGTAGCCCGGGAAGATGAAAATCTGGGTATCGCCGGCGAACGGCTTGACCGTGCCATCGACGATCGCCGTTTCCAGTGCACGCAGCACCGTGGTTCCGACCGCGATGACGCGTCCGCCACGGGCTTTGGTCGCCGCAATCTGGGCACACAACTCGGCGCCCACATTCAACCACTCACTGTGCATGACATGGTCTTTCAGATGTTCGGCCCGCATCGGCTGGAAGGTGCCCGCGCCCACGTGCAGGGTGACATGTCCGAACTGCACCCCTTTATCCTGCAGCCGGGCCAACAGCGCCTCGTCGAAATGCAAACCGGCGGTCGGCGCCGCGACCGCCCCGGCATGGCGGGCGAAAACGGTCTGGTAACGTGTATCGTCCTCGGCATCGGCATCACGGCGGATGTAGGGCGGCAAGGGCATGCGACCGATGCGATTGAGCACGGTTTCCAGCGGAGTCTCGGTTTCAAAACGCAATCGGTAAAATTCATCTTCGCGGCCGAGCACGGTCAACACCGTGCCATCGCTCAGGCTGATGGTGCTGCCTGTTTTCGGCGACTTGGAAGCGCCGACTTGGGCACGCACGCATTGATCGGGCAACAGACGTTCGATCAGGATTTCCACCTGACCGCCGGTTTGTTTCTGGCCGTAAAGCCGCGCCGGAATGACGCGGGTGTCGTTGAAGATCAGCAGATCACCGGCGTGCAGCAGTTCCGGCAGGTCACGGAACTGCCGATCCTGGAACGGGGCATGCTCCGGCGGCACCAGCAACAGGCGGGAATCGCTGCGGTCGGGTAAAGGCGCTTGGGCGATCAGCTCGGAAGGCAGATCGAAGTGGAAATCGGATTTCTTCATAAGGCTCCAAATCAGGCGCTTATTGTAGCCTAAGCCATTGATTTTCCCCTACAGGGGGTTACGGGGCGAAAACCCGCATGATAAAATCGCGTTTTGCCAATGGCTGTCTGTCAGCCGGAGTACCCGATGAGCATTCTGGACACCCTTACCCCCCTGCGCAGCCGTACCGGTGCCGTTCGCACCCAAGGCCTCGATGACGCTACCCTGCTTCGCCTGTCGGCTCAGTACCCGGATCTGTTGACCGCCGCCGAACGCGCCGCCGCCGCATACCCGGCATTGGCCGCGGAATTTCCGGAACTGATGGATGCCGACGAGCAGGTCCAGATCGATGCCACCCAGGCCGGCTTCGTGAACTTCTACCCGGACGATGCCATCAACCCCTATGTGGCGATCGCCGCCTGCGGCCCCTGGGTCATCACCCTGAAAGGCCGGGTGCTGCACGATTCCGGCGGTTACGGCATGCTGGGTTTCGGTCACACCCCGCAACCGGTCATCGATGCCATGGCCAAGCCGCAGGTCATGGCCAACATCATGTCGCCGAGCCTGTCGCAGCTGCGCGTGGTGCAGGCACTGCGTGCCGAAATCGGCCACCGCCGCGGCGGCTGCCCGTATGCCAAATTCCTGACCCTGAACTCCGGCTCGGAGTCGGTGTCCCTGGCCGGCCGCATCGCCGACACCAACACCAAACTGATGACCGATCCGAACGGCCGCCACGCCGGCAAACGGGTCAAGCGCATCGCCGTGCAGGGCGCCTTCCATGGCCGCACCGAACTGCCGGCCCTGTATTCGGATTCCTCGCGCAAAACCTACCTGCAGCATCTGGCCAGCTACCGCCATCACAACGATCAGCTGATCACCATCGAGCCCTACTCCATCGAAGGCCTCAAGCAGGCCTTTGCCGATGCCGATGCCAATGGCTGGTACATCGAAGCCATGTTCCTCGAACCGGTCATGGGCGAAGGCGATCCCGGCCGCGCAGTACCGCCGGAGTTCTACGCCGTTGCCCGCGAACTGACCGCCGCACACGGCACCTTCCTGCTGGTCGACTCCATCCAGGCCGGTCTGCGTGCGCATGGCGTGCTGTCCATCGTCGACTATCCGGGCTTTGAACACCTGGAAGCGCCGGACATGGAAACCTATTCGAAAGCACTCAACGGCGGCCAGTACCCGCTCTCGGTGCTGGCGGTGAATGAGCGCGCCGCCAAGATCTATGCCAAAGGCACCTACGGCAACACCATGACCACCAATCCGCGTGCCATGGATATCGCCACCACCGTGCTGCGTTCGCTGACCCCGGAAATCCGCGCCAATGTCCGCGACAAAGGCAAGGAAGCCCTCGAAAAACTCAATATCCTGAAAAACGAACTCGGCGGTTTGATCACCAAAGTCCAGGGCACCGGTCTGCTGTTCAGCTGCGAACTCGATGCCGCCTTCAAATGCTACGGTGCCGGCTCCACCGAAGAGTTCATGCGCGAACGCGGGATCGGCGTGATTCATGGCGGCACCAACTCGCTGCGTTTCACCCCGCACTTCGCGATCACCAGCGCCGAACTGGATCTGGTCATCGAACATATCCGCTTCGCACTGCTCAATGGTCCGCGCCGGAAAGAAGCCGCCGCGGCCTGATTCAACGCCATTGCGACATTCCGAAAAAACCGCCGCAAGGCGGTTTTTTTCGTTGCCGGAACCCCTGATTTCCGCTTGAACGTGCTTGCTTTTGAAACTGAATGCAGCATTAACCAATAACAACGAAGCTGAACCATTTACAAGGCCCGCACCGCAGCAGTAGACTCGCTTCAACACGCAGGGGAAGGCGTGTATGCAGAATTCATGCAATTGTCAGCAAAGGGGAGCGAACGATGGGAAAACCCACTTTTTTCAGCGAGATGAAACGCCGGCAGATTTACCGCGGCGGTGTGATGTACATCGTGGCCGGATGGGTCATGGTGCAGGTCGCGACCAGCGTGTTCCCCTATTTCAATGTGCCGCCGTGGGCGGTGCGTTATCTCGTTGTTTCGATTCTGCTCGGTTTCCCGGTTTCACTCGTCTGCCTGTGGATGTTCGAAAGCGTGGATCCCAATGATCCCGAGAAACATCTGCACGACCGCCGGCAAAGCCGGGAAGAAAGCGCTTCGCTGACCAAGATGATGGAAGCCGAGCGTGCGCAGCGGCAGAAAGACAATCAGGAACTGATTGCGGCACTGGCACAGCTCAAGGCCGGCGGCCCCGAAGCACCGGCAGTCGCCGCGCCGGCTGCGGCAGCATCCATCCCGGCCGCGCAGCCGGCGCCTGAACCGGCGCCAAGCGCGCCGCCGCGGAAACGCAAAAGCCTGATGACCATGTTCGCCACCGCATTCGCCATCGCCTTGGTCCTGGCCGGCATCTGGATTCTGTTGGGTCCGAAAGACGCCCATCAGGCCTCGGCGGTCACCGGCGAAATCACCCAGAAGTATGTTGCGCCGGGCTTTGCCCAGGTCGAGAGCATGGGCGTGGCGCTATTGACTCCGCTTCTGGACAAGCTCGGCATACCGATTGCACCGCAGCGGGTCTTCACGGCTCTGCTGGTGCTGTTTTCCCTGATGGTACTTCGCGATCTGTACCGCCAGATCAAGCAGTCCGCACGCCGCCGGGCGCAGGCGCCCTGACCCTTATTGGAAGCGGGGAATCTGCGCGCTGATGGAACCGACGATGGCGAACGCCGCCATCACGATCATCGGCAGCCAGGTCAGCACCATGCCCCAGAACCGGCCTTTGGAATAGCCGGCATTGTGGCTCACGCCCCAGGCATGGATGATGCGCGAGAACAGGAACGTGCCGCCGAGCACATGGATCAGATAAGGCGGAAATCCGGTCAGTTCCAGCGAGCCCAAGAGAATCAAGGCCAGCGGCATGTATTCGGTGGCATTGGCATGACGCGCACGGCAAGCAGGATGACCAGCAGCGTGCAGAACCCGGCATACATCATTGAAATCATGGCATTGCTCCTTAAAGGGGATGGGCCAACCAGACGGCTTGGGCATCGGTGGTGGTGTAACGGCCTTTATCATCGCGCACCAGGCGCGCCACGGCAAACTCGGCATCATGGGTGAAGAACAGCTGCACATTGCGGGCATGCATATCGGCCAGAAAAGGCGCCTTTTCATCGATGACCAGTTCAGCATTGCGGTCGTAGCCCATGGTGATCGGCAAATGGACCCAGGCTCTGCCGGGAATCAAGTCCGCGCAGAACACCACGCTCTCCGAACTGCCGCGGATTTCGGCCAACAGAAGACCGGGCGTGTGGCCATCGGAATGATGAAAGTGCACGGCATCGCCCAATGTCGGCGTGGTATCCCCGGACACCAGTTC
>NZ_JAPDUI010000089.1 GCF_025980345.1 Arenimonas sp. GDDSR-1
GTGCCGATTACGTGCTGCGTCTGCCCGGCGTCAAACGCGTCAGCGGCAAATAATGGATGTTTCCGGCCTCATCGATAGCCTGAATCCGGCGCAGCGCGAGGCCGTCTGCGCCGAGCCGGGCCCGTATCTGGTGCTGGCCGGTGCCGGTTCCGGCAAGACCCGCGTGCTGACCCACCGCATCGGTTGGCTGAATCAAGTCTTCGATATTCCGCTGTACCGCATTCTGGCGGTCACTTTCACCAACAAAGCCGCCGCCGAGATGCGTACGCGCATCGCCGCATTGTTGCCGGACGGCGCACGCGGCATGTGGGTCGGCACCTTCCACGGCATCGCGCACCGCTTGCTGCGCCTGCACTGGCAGGATGCCGCGCTGCCGGAAAGCTTCCAGGTGCTCGATGCCGACGATCAGCTGCGCATGGTCAAGCGCGTGGTCGCCGATCTGCAACTGGACGATACCCGCTTTCCGCCCAAGCAGTTGGTGTGGTGGATCAATGCCCAGAAGGATGCCGGCCGGCGGCCGGCGGCCATCCAGATCGCCATGGGTGACGCTTTTACGCGGGCGCAGCTGCAGGTCTACGAGGAATATGAAATCCGTTGCCAGCGTTCCGGTTTGGTGGATTTCGCCGAGATCCTGTTGCGCGCGCACGAAACCCTGCTGAAAACACCCGCCTTGCTGGAGCACTACCGGCAGCGCTTCAGCCAGATCCTGGTTGACGAATTCCAGGACACCAACAACGTGCAGTACGCCTTCATCCGTCTGCTCGCCGGCGAGCGCGGCCAGGTGTTCGTGGTCGGCGATGACGACCAGTCGATTTACGGCTGGCGCGGCGCGCAGGTCGGTAACATGCAGAAGTTCCTCGACGACTATCCCGGCGCGCGCACCATCCGGCTGGAACAGAACTACCGCTCCACCGGCAACATCCTGGCCGCCGCCAATGCGGTGATCGCACACAATCCGGAACGGCTGGGCAAGAAGCTGTGGACCGAGGACCGCGACGGCGCGCTGATCGAGCTGTATACCGCCTTCAACGAAGTGGACGAGGCGCGTTACGTGGTGGCGCAGATCCAGCAGCTGATCCAGCACGGACACAGCGCTTCCGAGTGTGCCGTGCTGTACCGCAACAATGCCCAGTCGCGCGCCATCGAGGAGCAGCTGCTGTCGAACGCATTGCCGTACCGGGTGTACGGCGGCCAGCGCTTCTTCGAGCGCTTGGAAATCAAGGACGCCATGGCTTATCTGCGGCTGGTATCCAACCCCGATGACGATGCCGCGTTCGAGCGCGCGGTCAATACCCCGCCGCGCGGCATCGGCGACCGCACGCTGGATGAGCTGCGCCGCATGGCACGCGATTCGGCTTTATCGCTGTGGCGGGCTTCGGCCTTGATCCGCGAATCGTCGGCACTGAACGGCCGAGCCAAAAATGCCTTAGCTGGCTTCCAGTCACTGGTTGATAGCATCCGCGACAGCCGTGACGGCATCGAACTGTATGAGCTGTTCGACATCATCCTCGAACAATCCGGCCTGCGCCTGCATTACGGCAAGGAATCGAAAGGCGAACTCGATTCGCGCGTCGACAACCTCGACGAATGGGTCTCGGTGGCCAGCCGGTTTTCGCGCCGGATCGTGCCCGACGAGGAAGAGTCGACCAGTGAGCTCAGCGCGTTTCTGGCTTATGCCGCGCTTGAGGCCGGTGAGGGCCAAGTGGAAGAGGGCGTGGACGGCGTGCAGCTGATGACGCTACACAGCGCCAAGGGTCTGGAGTTTCCGTTTGTCTTTCTGGTCGGCGTGGAAGAAGGCCTGTTTCCCTCGGCGCGCTCGCTCGATGAAGCCAACCGGCTCGAGGAAGAACGCCGTCTGGCCTATGTCGGCATCACCCGCGCCCGCGAGAAGCTGACCCTGACCTACGCCGAAACCCGGCGCCTGCACGGCATGGAAATGTACGGCACGCCTTCGCGCTTCATCCGCGAGATTCCCGAAAAACTGATCCACGCCATCCGTCCGAAAGCCGCGCGGTACGGCAACAGCTCCGCCTATGCGTCATCCCGTTCCCTGAGCGAGGACACCGGCGTGTTCCGTCTCGGCCAGAGCGTGCGCCACGCCAGTTTCGGCGAGGGCGTGATCATGCAGTTCGAAGGCTCGGGCGCGCACGCGCGCGTGCAGGTGAATTTCAGCGAGGCCGGCAGCAAGTGGCTGGTGCTGGCCTACGCGAAACTGCAGGCGGCCTGATTCAGCCACCCAACAAAATGATGATGCCGACCAGTACGCTGCCGATGGCGGCCATGGCCAGGCCGAAATGCCAGCCCTTGCCACCGGCGCGCCGGCCGAGCAGATAGCCGGAAACGAACAGGGTCAGCACGCCGAGTGCATTCGACAGGCGCAGCGCCTGCACCGCCTCATCGACCAGCAGGAACGGCAACACGATCGGAAAGGTGGACAGGGCGACCAACAGGAACACCAGCAGGCCGTCGAGATACTGACGCCGCTCCAACAGGGCGCGGGGCTCGGGCAATTCCACCAGACTTTGCCGGAAGGCTTCGAATACCGCCGGGTTGGCGTGCGAACGCAGGCGCTCCGGCATTTCATCGGCAATCAGGCGATCGGCCTCTTCCGCGGAGGCGGCGTGGTGCAAGCGGTGCAGGAAGCTGATTTTGCGCTCGCGTTCGGTAATTTCGGCAAGCAGGTACATCACCGCATCGGTCAGGCCCCAGGCCAGATTGCAGCCGATGGCCGCCAGCATCATGGTGTGGATATCCTGCTCGCCGGCGGTGGCCACCGACAGGGTGCCGGTGAAGCTCATCGCCATCAGCGTGCCGAACACCACTTCCGAGGCGCGCTCGACCGGATCGAGGCCGGATTGATCGGAGGACTGTTTCGGATTCTGCAGGGCCATGCGTACTCAAGGAAATCGGCATTCAAGTGGCATAATAACCGGAATCACGAAGGATTCCGGTCATGCCCAAACTCGTCCTCATCGACGGCTCGTCCTATCTGTACCGCGCCTTTCATGCGCTGCCGCCGCTGACCGCCAGCGATGGCACGCCGACCGGCGCGCTGTTCGGCATCGTCAACATGCTGAAAAGCAGCCTGAAGGAAAACGCCGAGTACATCGCCTTCGTGCTGGACGCGCCCGGCCCGACCTTCCGCGATGCGCTGTACCCCGAGTACAAAGCCAACCGCGCCGCCATGCCCGATGATCTGCGCGCGCAGGTCGAGCCGATGATCGCCATCGTGCAGGCGCTCGGCCTGCCGGTCATCCGCGTATCCGGCGTCGAGGCCGACGATGTCATCGGCACCTATGCCGTGCAGGCGGCGAAGGACGGCGTTGACGTGGTGATCTCCACCGGCGACAAGGATTTCGCACAGCTGGTCGGCCCGCACATCACCCTGACCAACACCATGACCGGCAGCGTGACCGATGAACAACGCGTGCCGGAAAAATTCGGCGTGCGCCCCGACCAGATCATCGACTTTCTGGCGCTGATGGGCGATGCCGTCGACAACGTGAAAGGCGTCGAAAAATGCGGACCGAAAACCGCCGCCAAATGGCTGGCCGAATACGGCACGCTGGAAGCGGTCATCGCCAATGCCGAAAAATTCACCGGCAAGATCGGCGAGAACCTGCGTGCGGCGCTGCCGATCCTGCCCTTGAACCGCACCCTGGTGACCATCAAAACCGATGTGCCGTTGGAACGGGAATACACCCAGCTGCTGCAGCTGCCGCCGCACAAGGACGATCTGTCCGCGCTTTATTCGCGCTTCGGTTTCAAGCAGGCCTTGAAGGAGCTGCAGGGTACTGACGCCTCGCATCCTTCAGCACCGAAAGCCGCCGCCAAGCCTGCCGAAACCGATGCGCCGCCCGTTCTGTTGCCCGAAGCCAAGCCCGGCGAATACACCGCCGTGCTGGATTGGGCGGCTTTCGAGGCAATGCTGACGACGCTGAATGCCGCCGAGCTGGTCTGCTTCGAATGCCGCCGAGCTGGTCTGCTTCGATACTGAAACCGATTCGCTCGACCCGATGCAGGCCAATCTGGTCGGTCTGAGTTTTGCGGTGGAGCCCGGTTTTGCCTGGTACCTTCCGCTGGCCCACGATTACCCCGGTGCACCGGCGCAGCTGCCGATGGACGAAGTGCTGCAGCGCCTGACGCCGCTGCTGACCGATGCCGGCAAGGGCAAGTGCGCGCAGAACGGCAAGTACGATCTGCACGTGCTGAACCGCTACGGCATCGCCGTGCAGGGCCTGCGCGAAGACACCCTGTTGGCCTCGTTCGTGCTCAATGCCGGCCGTGCCCGCCACGACATGGACTCGATGGCGCTGAATTATCTGGGTTACCGGACCATCGCCTACAGTGACGTGGCCGGCAAGGGCGCCAAGCAGATTCCGTTTTCGCAGGTTGCCATCGATGATGCCACCCGCTATGCCGCCGAGGATGCCGACATCACCCTGCGCCTGCAGCGGCATTTCGCGCCGCAGTGGCAGCAGGCGCCGGTGCTCGAAGCGCTGTACCGCACCATGGAAATTCCGCTGCAGCAGGTGCTGTGCGACATCGAAGAAAACGGCGTGCTGGTCGACACCGCACTGCTGCAACGCCAGAGCGCCGATCTGTCGGCACGCATGCTGCAGGTGCAGAACAAAGCCTATGCCATCGCCGGCCGGCATTTCAATCTGGATTCGCCCAAACAGCTCGGCGCGCTGCTGTTCGACGAACTCGGCCTTGATGCCAAAGTGAAAACCCCGACCGGCGCGCCGTCCACCAACGAGGAGGCGCTGGAAGCCATCGCTGACGATCACGAACTGCCGCGGCTGATTCTTGATTACCGCGGCATGGCCAAGCTGCGCAGCACCTACACCGACAAGCTGCCGCAGATGGTCAACCCGCGCACCGGGCGCGTGCATACCAGCTACCACATGGCCGGTGCCGCTACCGGCCGGCTGAGCTCGAGCGATCCGAACCTGCAGAACATCCCGGTGCGCACCGAAGACGGCCGCAAGATCCGCGAAGCCTTCATCGCCCCGCCTGGAAGAAAGATTCTGTCCTTCGATTACTCCCAGATCGAGCTACGCATCATGGCGCACCTGTCCGATGACGCCGGCCTGCTGGCGGCCTTCGGCTCCGGCCAGGACGTGCACCGGGCCACCGCCGCGGAAGTGTTCGGTGTGTCCTTGGCCGAGGTGAGCGCCGATCAGCGCCGCGCCGCGAAAGCCATCAACTTCGGCCTGATGTACGGCATGAGCGCTTTCGGCTTGGCACGCCAGCTCGGCATCGGCCGCAACGAGGCCGCCGACTACATCAGCCTGTATTTCAGCCGCTACCCTGGCGTGCGGGCCTACATGGACGACACCCGTGCCAAGGCCAAAGCCGATGGCTATGTCGAGACGGTCTTCGGACGGCGACTTTACCTCAATGAAATCAATGGCAAGAATGCCGCCCAACGGGCCGGCGCCGAGCGCGCCGCCATCAACGCCCCGATGCAGGGCACCGCCGCCGACATCATCAAACGGGCGATGATCGACGTGGCCGGCTGGATCAACGGCCACCGCCAGCAGGCGCTGATGCTGATGCAGGTC
>NZ_JAPDUI010000017.1 GCF_025980345.1 Arenimonas sp. GDDSR-1
CTGGCGGCCATGACCACCCTGGCCATGAGCTGCTATGCCCAGTACCGATTCGGCGGCGGCAATCGCCGCTGGCTGGATGCCATGTGGTGCGCCTTCGGATTGGCCTTCCTGACCAAGGGCCCCCCCGGCCTCTTGCCGCTGCTGGCCATCACCGTATTTGCTCTCTGGCACCGTGACGGGCGCGCCCTGCTGCGGCCGCTTGGACTGCTCGGCTTCGTCCTGATCGGATTGACCTGGTATGTGGCGGTCATCCTGCGCCATCCGGGACTTTTGGATTATTTCCTCGGCCACGAAGTGGTCGCCCGCATCGCCAGCGATACCCACAACCGAAACGGCGAGTGGTACGGGCCGTTCACGCAGTTTCTGCCGACTTTGCTGCTGGGCACGCTGCCGGCCCTGATTGCACTTGCGGTTTTCCGGAAACAAGCCGCGAAACCTGCAGCACCTCTCGAACAAAGTCGCTTTCTCTGGCTTTGGTTCCTGCTGCCCCTGCTGGTGTTCTCTCTGGCGCAATCGCGCTTGCCCTTGTATGTGTTGGGCCTGACCATTCCGGCATTGCTCCTGTTGAGCCGACGCCTTGAACCGGTGCACTTCGGACGCGGCACCGCCATCGCCATGGCCGTCTGGCTGGTCGCGGTGTTGGCCATCAAAGGCCTGTTGCCTGTTGCCTTGGATGATCACGATAAGGACTCACGGGCCTTCGCATCAGAGATAAAGCCGATGTTGCCGGGCAAGCCGGAGCAGATCATTTTCGTCGAGGACATGTCGCGTAACGGATTGAATCTGTATTTCGATGCCAATATCAAGAAAGTGTCGTTCACGCCGCGTCCGAAGCCGATCTCGGACTCCGCCTACGATTCCAGCCTGGCCGAGGAGCTGGCCAATGCGCCGGACCGCCGCGTGTTCATTCTGAAACGCGAGATTGAGGCGCGCTTCCTGGACGAACTGGCCAAAGCCGGCGTCACGCCGGTCAAGCTCGGCGAATGGATTGAGGATGACCGGCCCGGGCCGCGTGACCGCATGCTTTACGCACTGTCCGGCGAGTTTCCAGCTGCGGAATGAAAAAACGGCCCGAATGGGCCGTTTTTTTACATAATTGCGGAAAGCCTTACTGGGCCGGCGCGGCGGTACGGGCCGCCACCGGATAGCGGGTGTAGATCTGGGAGACCGCATACTTGATTGCCGCTCCCGGGTTTTCCATCGCTTTCTTGCTCAGGGTGCCTTCCAGCACGCCTTCCCAGACCAGCTCCTTGCGCTTGGCATCGACGATGTCGATGTTGACGGTGCCGACCTTGTAGTTGCGGGTTTCGACATCGGAACCATAAACCGGAATGCCCAGACCATAACCGAAGCCGCCACGGTACCCGTAGTAGCCCACCGACATCGTCGGGCTGCTGTAGGTTTCGCTGCGGTTTTCGATGTTGGAATAGAAGTTGACCTGCAGATCCGGGTTGTTGGCATCATAGACATAGCCGCGGGCCGCCATTTCATTCTGGACCGCGCTCTTGAAGTGCCCGGTGATCATGGTCGAATAGCCGGCTTTGTCGGTCGCCAGCGGGGTGACCCAGCCGTAGGTTTTGTAGGCGGCGAAATCCACATTCGGACGCGACTGACTGCTGATGCTGGGCTGGCTGGCGCACCCGGCCAGACTCAGGGCGGTTCCGAACAGGACGGCGTTGAGCAATAAGGACTTCATAGACACCTCGATCGATTCTTGGGAAGTTTCCGCACATGTGCGGTCGGACGGGACTCATCCGGCGCCTTTACTTTATCGGATAGTGCCTGAAATTGCCATCGGCAGCGACTTCCAGCGATGACCGGTCAAGGCCGCTCCGACTCGGGCAACCCGGCTTCATGACGCGCCAGATAAATGCCGCTGGCGACAATGATGGCCGCGCCAATGAATACCCTGAGCTCCGGCACCACCTGCCAAATCAGCACATCCAAGCCCAGCGCCCAGGCCAGGGCCGAATACTCGAACGGCGTGACCGTTGCCGCCGGCGCGATTCGGAAGGCCTCGGTGATGGTGAGCTGGCCGAAGAAGCCGGTGACCGCCAAGGCCGCCAAGGGCAGCAGATGCCGCCGTTCCAACGGGGCCCATTCCGGCAGGGCCAACAGGCCCGCCAGCACGGCAATGCCGGCCATCGACCACCAGACCATGCTTTCGGCGCTGTCGGTCCGGCTGAGCAGGCGCACGCTGATGGCCGACACCGCATAACACAGCGCGGCCGCCAGAATGGCCAATCCTGCCAGACTGACCATCCCGGCGCCGGTCGGCTTGAGCACCACCAGCACCCCCAGCAGGCCGACACCGATCGCGATCCAGCTGGCGCGTGCGACCCTTTCGCCCAAAAGGGGGATGGACAAGGCCGCGATGGCGAACGGCGAGATGTAGAAAATCGCGTAGGCTTCGGTCAGCGGCAGGCGCTTGATGGCGTAGATGAACAGGGCCAACATCAGCACGCCCAGGCCGATCCGTAGCAGATGCAGGGCCCAGCGCACGCGCCATAGCGAGGACCAGGCCCCGCGCCAGTGCACATAGAGCAGGATCAGCGGCAGCGAACTCATGGCGCGCAGCGCGGTGACCTGCATCGGCGGAAAATCGGCGGTCAGCCGCTTCATCACCGCGTCCATGAGACTGAAGAACAGGCAGGCCAGCAGCATCATCAGGATGCCGCGGCGTTTGTTGTCGTTTTTGGCGTCGTGGGACATAGCCACATGATTGCACATCCTCCGCCGCCGAGTCACACTAGCGTCATTATTACCGGAGGATCTATGCCCTCGTTCGACATCGTTTCCGAAGTGGACAACCACGAACTGACCAATGCCATCGACATCGCCAACCGCGAGCTGAAGAACCGTTTCGACTTCAAGAACGTGGAGGCCTCGTTCACGCTCGAGAAATTCGTGGTGACCCTGCAGGCGCCGAGCGACTTCCAGGTCCAGCAGATGCTCGACATCCTGAAGGCACGCCTGATCGCCCGCGGCATCGATGCCCGTTGCATGGACATCGGCGAGCCGGAAGTGAACCTGGCCACGGCCAAGCAGAAAGTCACGCTGAAATCCGGCATCGAGCAGAAGACCGCCAAGAAGATCGCGGCCGCGCTCAAGGAAGCCAAGCTGAAGGTCGACTCCCAGATCAACGGCGACAAGCTGAAAGTGATGGGCAAGAAGCGCGACGACCTGCAGGAAGCCATCGCCCTGCTGAAATCCAAGGACTTCGAACTGCCCCTGCAGTTCGAGAACTTCCGGGACTGACCCGGTCGGCCATGCCGGACAACTACAAATTACTGATCATCGCCGGCACGCTGCAGACCGCGGTTCCGGTCATCTCCCTGCTCGCCTATCTGCCGCAGTGGAAAAAACTGATCGACACCAAATCCAGCCGCGACCTGTCGCTGCGGTCCTGGTCGATCTGGATCGTGTCTTCTTCGATTTCGCTGTTCTATGCCGTGGCGCTTTACCGCTACACCGGTCAGGGCCTGCCGCTGGTATTTGCCTCCGCTGCCGGGCTGCTGTTCGTGCTGATCACCGTCTATCTCACCGCCCGCTACCGCAGCCGAAGCGAACCGCCCTCGATTTGATTCCCAAAATAAGCGGCCCGAAGGCCGCTTTTTCTGCACTGGGTGAATTATGGAATCAGTACGCTGTCGATGACGTGAATCACGCCGTTGCTGGCTTTGATGTCGGTGGCGGTGACGTTGGCGTCGTTGACTTTGACGCCATGATGACCGGCCATGATTTTGACGGCTTTGCCGTTCACGGTGTCGGCGCTTTTCAGCTTGACCACATCGGCCGCGGTGACTTTTCCGGCGACCACGTGATAGGTCAGGATGGCGGTCAGCTTGGCTTTGTTTTCCGGCTTGAGCAGGCTTTCCACGGTTCCGGCCGGAAGCTTGGCGAATGCGGCGTTGGTCGGCGCGAACACGGTGAACGGACCGGCCGAATTCAAAGTGTCGACCAGGCCGGCGGCTTTCACAGCGGCGACCAGGGTGGAGAAGTCGGGGTTACCGGCGGCAACGGCGACGATGGTGCCGGTTTCCTTCTTTTCATGATTGTGCGCCAGAGCGGCGGAGCTGGCGCCAGCCAAGGCGATGGCGAACAGGGCATGCTTGAATACGTTCATGGGATTTCCTTTGCGGTTCATGGGAGGTGTGCTTTGGCACAGCGCCACTATGCCGCGGCAGGCGTGCAGAGCGCGTCAGATTCGCGTGAGCGTGTTGTGTTCGAAATGTGCGCAGAGCGTGAATACCGCGCATGAAAAAGGAGGGCAAGCCCTCCTGTTTCATGACGCCATCGGTTCGGTTCAGGGCTGTCCGGTCGCCAGTTCCTGGTTTTCCTGCAACCACAGCATCGAGGAATGCACGCGGTCGTAACCGCTCGGATGATCGTAGAAAATCACTTCTTCCCAGTAGCCCGGATGGATCTTGCGGTAGGTGCTCAGGCGCATGGCGGCGGTGGCGAAACCGTGCGGCTCGCGTGCCGAGTTCAGGCCGTACAGATCGGCTTCCTTCTCGGCCGTGCGGATGATGGTATTGATCACCGGCGTAGCCAGCAGCATGTAGAAGCTGAACACCGCCACTGCAATCGGCAATACCGCCGGATCGGTGCGCTCGGTGATGCCGTAGCGCGTGCCGACACGGACGATGGCACGGTCGATCAGCTTGTGCACGAACCAGAATCCGAACATCAGCACCAGGCTGATATAGGCCAGATTGCGGACGGCATGGTTGAGCACATAATGTCCCATCTCGTGGCCCATCACCGCCTTGACTTCCGGCAACGAGGTTTTGTTGAGCAGATTGTCGTTGAGGCTGACCTGGGTGGTGCCGGCGAAACCGGAGACATTGGCGCTGACCCGCGTGGTCTGCTTCGAGGCGTCGAAGTACTTCACATTGTCGGTCGGAATCTGGTTGGCGCGGGCCAGGGAGAGAATCGCCGATTTTACCGGACCGTCCGGCAACGGCTTGTAGTCATTGAACAAGGGATTGATGAACACCGGGCTGACCATGATCAGCAGCAGCAGAACCAAGAAGCTGGCGATGCCGGCACGCAGCCACCAACTTTCGCCCGCTTTACGCACCGCAGCGAAAATGCCGGCAACCAGCCAGGGCATGATGATCAATTCCAACAGCAGGTTCTTGCCGGACTCCTCGAACCAGCCCCCGAGGGTCAGATTCGACAGCCCGTAGGCGTGTTCGCGGTAAAACTCGGTGTAAAGCGCCCAAGGCAGGCTCAGCACGCTCGACGCCAACAACCAGAGCGCTCCGAAAATAGCGGTATACAACCAGGGGCGGTGACTGATGCGCTTGGCGATATCGCGCATCTTGACGGACAGACCGCTGACGATGAATACCGCACAAATCATCAAGCCGTAAAGAAAGCCCCAGAGCTGCAGCCAATAGCCGCCTTCGAAATACGCATCGGACTGCGCCCGTTGCTCCGGGGTCAGCAGGTCGATATAGGACTGCGTGGCCTTGTCGGCATCGAAGCCCGGGCCGGGTTTGGCGGCATCGGGCACAATCAAGCCGGCCGGCAGTTCGCGCTCGCCGGGTGCGGCGGCTGGCGCCTGCGCGGCCAGTGTGCCACTGAACAGGCACAAGGCCAGGAATACGGTGAATAGACGGCGCATGCCGGTGTCCTCGGAGTGGGTATGCCCCAAGCATAAAGCCGCCGCTGGCTGCCGGCAATGGCCGGAAGTCATGGGGGCGCTGGCCGACCGCTGCGTCAAGTTGTGCAATAATCCCGAAAACAACCACGACACGGGGAAATCTGCATGAAATCATCCAGAGTGAAGACCTTGGCCTTGGCGCTGGGCGTCACAGCGGCGACGGTGATGACTGCCGGCTGCAATTCGTCCAAGCAAGAGGCTGCCGGCACCGAAACAGCGGATGTTGGCGAGGTCAAAGCCTTGGCCGAAGAGGCCTTCATCTACGGCTTGCCGATCGTGATGAACTACGCGGTGATGAATGAGCTGGCCCTCAACAAGGATTCCGGCCAGTACAAGGCCCCGTTCAATACCATTGCCAGCGAGGCCCGGGTCTTCACCTATCAGGACACGGCCGTGGTCACGCCCAACAGCGACACGCCCTATTCGATGCTCTGGCTGGACCTGCGCGCCGAACCGATGGTGATATCGGTCCCGGCGGTGGAAAAGAACCGCTATTTCTCGGTACAGCTGACCGACGGCAACACCTATAACTACGGCTACATCGGCAGCCGCGCGACCGGCAGCGACGGCGGGGATTATCTGGTGGCCGGCCCGGACTGGAATGGCGAAACCCCGGATGGCATCAAGCAGGTGTTCCGGGCCACCACGCCGCTGGGCCTGACCATTTTCCGCACCCAGCTGTTCAATGCCGAGGATCTGGCCAATGTGAAAAAAATTCAGGCCGGCTACCGGGTACAGCCGCTGTCCGCCTTCCTGAAACAGCCGGCTCCGCCGGCAGCTGCACAAGCGGCATTCCCGCCGGCCAGCAACGCCGGTATCAAATCGGAGTTCTTCGACTATCTCGATGCCGCGTTGCAGTTCGTCCCGGAATCCCCCCAGGACAAAGCGATCCGGGCAAAACTGGCGCGGCTCGGTATCGGTACCGATGCACCATTCGCGTTCAAGGAACTGCCGGCCGCACGCAGAGCGGCAATGATGCTGGGCATGAAATCGGGCGCCGAAAAAATCGATACATTCCTCAACAGCGGCGGCAAGACCATCAATGGCTGGAAAGTCGGCTCCATGTTCGGCGATGCCGCATTCTTCAACGGCAACTGGATGATGCGGGCCGCGGCTGCGAAAGGCGGCATTTACGGCAACAACGCCGAAGAAGCCATGTACCCGATGACGCGTGCGGATGCCAACGGCGAAGTGCTCGATGGCAGCAAGCATAAATACACCCTGACTTTCGATGCCGGACAACTGCCACCGGTCAATGCCTTCTGGTCAGTCACCATGTACGACGGTACGAGCCAGCTGCTGATCCAGAACCCGATCAACCGCTACCTGATCAACTCGCCGATGCTGCCCGGCATGAAAACCAATGCCGACGGCTCGCTGACCCTTTACATCCAGAAGGATTCGCCCGGAAAGGACAAGGAAGCCAACTGGCTCCCGGCACCGAACGGTCCGATTTACATGGTCATGCGCCTGTACTGGCCGAAAACCGAAGCACCGTCGGTTCTTCCTGCGGGCAGCGGCAGCTGGAGCCCGCCGCCGGTGATCCGCGTCGATTAAACGCTGCACATCTGCAAAAAAGCCGCCTTCTGGCGGCTTTTTTCTACCCGTAGAATTGAAATGGATACATAGTGTGCGACGTAAATTCGCAAGCCGCAGAGAGCTTGACCCGGCAGATGTTTATATTGAAAATGAAAGCGCCAGCCGGTTAAAGGCCTTGATAATAATCCTTGGGGAATTTTGATGAAATACATTAAACACGCAGCGCTCGCGACCTCGCTGTTATTTGTCTGCACGGCCTGTACCGTGGTAGCACCCGATGCCGGACAACAGGCGGTGCTGATTGATAAACCCTGGCTGTTTGGACACGGTGGTGTTCGGGCGCAGCCGGTATCTCCTGGATTGACATACACATGGATGTCCACGCAGAAAATATACGTCAATATGTTTCCGCAGCAATTCGACGGTAATTTCACTGATTTGATGTCAAGTGACGGCGTACCGCTGGACTTTCATGCCATCATTCGCCTGCAGGTTACTGATCCGGTAGTTCTGGTTAAGGACTTTGGCCAAGACTGGTACAAAAACAACGTTGAGCAGGAATTTTTCAATCGCGTCCGCTCTGCGGTCAAAAAGCACGGCATGAATGAAACAGCTATTCAGACTACCGCCATCGATGAGATCGACACCGAAGTCACGAAAGCAATGCAAGAATATTTCAAGGCTAACAGCATACCGATTCGACTTGTGAAGATAACGGTAGGTAAAGCCAATCCACCCGATGCAGTGCGCAATCAGCGCGTTGAAACGGCGCAGCAGGAACAGCGTGTGCTCACCGAACATAAACGCGATCTTGCCGAGCAAAGCCGAAAAGCCGCCGAACAGAGTCGGGCCGAGGCAGACAATGCGTACCGAAACGCCATGAATCTGAATCCCGCGCAGTTCGTCGAGATGGAACGCATCAAGATGCAGCAGGCAGTCTGTAGCGTACAAGGCGCGAATTGTACGTTTATCGTCGGCGGTCAGATTGACCCCGTCATCAATGTGAAGTGACTTAATCCGCCCAATCAGGGCGGATTGCTTATTCACTTAAGCGAACAGCTTCGCTTCCGCTTCGTCACGCGGCACGATGCGCCACTGTCCGGGTTCGAGGCCGCTTAAATCCAGATTTCCGGTTCGGCTGCGGTGCAGGCTGAGCACGCGGTTGCCGGTGGCCGCGAACATGCGCCGCACCTGATGATAGCGCCCTTCAATGAGTGTCAGCCGGGCATGACGGGCGTCGATAGTTTCCATCACCGCAGGCGCCAAGGGCGTGGTTTCGCTTTCCAACAGCAGGGTGCCTGCCGCGAAAAGCGCGGCTTCGTCGCCGCGCAGGTCTTCGGCCAATTCCACCTCGTACACTTTCGGCAACTCGGCTTTCGGGGAAATAATGCGGTGCAGCAGCTGGCCGTCATCGGTCAGCATCAAAAGACCGGAGGTGTCGCGGTCGAGCCGGCCGACCGTGCTCAGTACCGGATTGCGGTAACGGAAGCGCTCCGGCAATAAATCGTAGACCACGCGCCCGGGATCTTTGGTCGAGCAGGTGTACCCGATCGGCTTGTTGAGCAGGATCAGAACCCCTTGGGCGGGATCGATCGGCTCGTCGTCCACCAGCAGATCCTCGTGCGTGTAGGCGTCGTCCAGACCGACGGTGCTGCCGTCACGCCGGGTCAGCCAGCCGTTACGGATCAGCCGGGTCACGTCCTTGCGTGACCCGTAACCGAGATTGGCCAGCAGCTTGACCAGCTTCACGCGCGAAATCCGCGAAAATCAGTCACCCTTGCGCTCGGAGGCGCTCTGGTCGCGGGCACCGCGGAATTCGGAATCCACCGACCAGTTCGGCCAGTCGTTCGAATTGGCCAGATCGCGGCCCAGGGTGTACAGGATTTCCAGATCACGGCTCATGCCTTCGAAGCTCCAGCCGGCCTGCCATTCATCCGCCGGTTGGTGATAACGCGCCGTGGTGTAATCGACCTCTTCCTTGTCGCCGGCCGCCTTGCCGCCGACCAGAAGGTCATCGCCGCTGCCGAAGGAAATCGCCGGCACGCCGCGCTTGGCCATCGGGAAGTGATCGGAGCGGAAGAAGTGACCCGCTTCCGGCTTCGGATCCGGCGAGTAGGCGACGTTCCATTTCGCGGCCGTGGCCACCAGACGGTCGAGCAGTTCGAGTTTGGCGCTGCCGGAGATGTTGAAGTTGCGCGCCTTGCCGCCTGGGCTGAGCGCGTCCATGTTGATCATCGCGACGGTTTTACCGAGCGGGAACACCGGATTGGCGGCGTAGTATTCGGAACCGAGCAGTCCCTTTTCCTCGGCGGTCACCGCCAGGAACACCACCGAACGGTGGGTTTTCGGAGCCTTGCCGTAAGCGCGCGCCAATTCCAGCATGGCCGCCAGACCGGTACCGTTGTCGACGGCGCCGTTGTAGATGGTATCGCCCTTGGCATCGGGCGCGCCGACGCCGAGGTGATCCCAGTGACCGCTGTAAATCACCGTGTGCTTCGGATTCTTGCTGCCTTCAAGGCGGGCCACCACGTTCTGCGAGGTGATGGTCTGGGCATTGACGGCGTAATCGGCCGAGAAGCTGACGCCCTTGAGCGTGACCGGCTTGAAGCCCGGTGTCTGCGCCTGCTTTTTGAGGGTGTCGAAGTTCAGACCGGCCTGTTTGAACCAGGCCACCGCGGTATCGCGCTGGATCCAGGATTCGAGCGGGGCATGCGATTTCTGCGGTTCCTGGCGGACGATATCGAACATGACATTGGTGTTCGAGTTCTTCACGGTCGGCCAACCGTAAGAGGCCGGCGCGGTTTCATGCACGATCATGGTGCCGATCGCGCCCTGACGGGCCATTTCCTCGAACTTGTAGGTCCAACGGCCGTAGTAGGTCATGGCCTTGCCGCCGAACGCGCCCTGACCGGTTTCGAAATCCGGGTCGTTGATCAGCACCACGGCGATTTTGCCTTTCAGGTCGACGCCTTTGAAATCATCCCAGTTGCGTTCCGGCGCTTTGACGCCGTATCCGACGAACACCAGCGGCGCATCCTTGATGGCGACCGCGGTCTGCCCGTTCATGGCGGCGCGGATGGCGATTTCATTGCCCTGCTGCAGCGGCTTGGCTTTGCCGCCGAGCGACACCGAGGCCTGCACCGGGCCTTTGATTTCGAAGCGACCGAGCGGCACGGCCTGCGTCCACAGGCGTTTGCCGTTCTTGCTGTCGCCGCCCGGCTGCAGGCCGGCGGCCTTGAACTGCTCGATCAGGTAAGCGACGGTTTTTTCCTCGCCGGCGGTGTTCGGGCCGCGGCCTTCGAAGGCATCCGAAGACAGCGTCTTTACATGCTGGGAAAGTCGCTGTGCATCGAATGACGGCGTGTCGGCGGCGCCGGCGGTGCCGGCGGCAAGGAGTGCAATCAGAAGTACGGGCTGTTTCATGGAAACCTCTCGGTTGTGCCGGCGTCAGACGCCGATCGGGTTGGCTTTCTCAGGATCGATGTTATAGGTCTTGATGGCGCGCGCCACATCCTTGGCATTCATCTTGCCTTCGGCCGCCAGCGCCGCGATGGCGGCATGGGCGATGTAGTAGCGGTCGACTTCGAAGAACCGGCGCAGATTGCCGCGGGTATCCGAGCGGCCGAAACCATCGGTACCGAGCACGGTGTAATGCATCGGCACGAAAGCGCGGATCTGGTCGGCGAAGGCACGCACGTAGTCGGTGGCGGCGATGGCCGGACCGCTGCGGCCGCTCAGGCAGCGTTCGACATGCGATGTGCGCTTTTCGCTTTCCGGGTGCAGACGGTTCCAGCGCTCGGCATCGAAACCGTCCCGGCGCAGCTCGTTGAAGCTCGGGCAGGACCAGATGTCGGCGGAAACGCCGAAGTCCTTGTCGAGCAGTTCGGCGGCGGCGATGGCTTCGCGCAGGATGGTGCCCGAGCCGAGAAGTTGCACGCGCAGCTCTCCCTTCTTGGCCTTGCCGGCATCCTTGAACAGGTACATGCCCTTGAGAATGCCCTCGCGGCTGCCTTCCGGCATTTCCGGCATCGGGTAGTTCTCGTTCATCAGGGTGATGTAGTAGTACTCGTCGCGCTGCTCGGCCAGCATGCGCTGCATGCCTTCCTGAACGATGACCGTCACTTCATAACCGAAGCTCGGATCGTAGGATTTGCAGTTCGGCACGGCACCGGCCAGCAGGTGCGAATGGCCGTCTTCATGCTGCAGGCCTTCGCCGTTGAGCGTGGTGCGGCCGGCGGTGGCGCCAAGCAGGAAACCGCGCGCGCGCATGTCGGCGGCCTGCCAGGCCGAATCGCCGATACGCTGGAAGCCGAACATCGAGTAGAAGATGTAGAACGGCAGCATCGGCTGGTTGTTGGTGGAATAACTGGTGGCGGCGGCCAGCCAGCTGGAGAACGCACCGGCTTCGGTGATGCCCTCTTCCAGCACCTGGCCGGCGGTGTCTTCGCGGTAGTACATCAGCTGGTCGGCATCGACCGGTTTGTATTTCTGGCCGAACGGCGCATAGATGCCGATCTGGCGGAACAGGCCTTCCATGCCGAAAGTACGGGCCTCGTCGGCCACGATCGGGACGACGCGCGGCCCCACCTCTTTGTCACGCAGAATGATGTTGAGGGTCTGCACGAAGGCCATGGTGGTGGAAATCTCGCGGTCGCCCGAGGATTTCAGCAAGCGTTCGAAGGTCTCCAGCGCCGGTACCGGCAGGGTCAGATCCGACTTCTGGCGGCGCTGCGGCAGATAGCCGCCCATGGCCTGGCGGCGCGCCTTCATGTACTTCACTTCCGGCGAGTCTTCGCCCGGATGGTAGAAGCCGAGATTCTCGATCTGCTCGTCACTGACCGGGATGTTGAAGCGGTCGCGGAAGGACTTGACCGATTCGGTGTCCAGTTTTTTGGTCTGGTGGGTCGGGTTCAGCGATTCGCCGGCCGAACCCATGCCGTAGCCTTTCACGGTCTTGGCCAGAATCACGGTCGGCTGGCCCTTGTGCGCGGTGGCGGCGGCATAGGCCGCATGCACTTTGTGCGGATCATGACCGCCGCGGTTCAAACGGGCAATGTCCTGATCGCTGAGTTTGGACACCAGCTCGGCGGTCTCCGGCGTTTTGCCGAAGAAATGTTCCCGCGTGTAGGCGCCGCCGAAGGCTTTGCAGTTCTGGTACTCGCCGTCGACGGTTTCCATCATGATTTTTTTCAGCTGGCCGCTGCTGTCACGGGCCAGAAGCGGATCCCAGTAACTGCCCCAGACCACTTTCAGCACGTTCCAGCCGGCGCCGCGGAAGCTGCCCTCCAGCTCCTGGATGATCTTGCCGTTGCCGCGTACCGGACCGTCCAGACGCTGCAGATTGCAGTTGATGACGAAGCACAGGTTGTCGAGACCCTCGCGGCCGGCCAGCGCGATGGCGCCCAGGCTTTCCGGTTCGTCGCATTCACCGTCGCCCATGAAGCACCAGATCTTGCGGTCGGTCTTCGGCATCAGGCCGCGGCCTTCGAGGTATTTCCAGAACCGCGCTTGGTAGATGGCGCTGATCGGACCCAGGCCCATCGACACCGTCGGCGTCTGCCAGAAATCGGGCATCAGCCACGGATGCGGATACGAGGACACGCCGCGGCCATCGACTTCCATGCGGAAGTTGTCGAGCTGGTCTTCGCTGATGCGGCCTTCCAGGAAGGCGCGGGCATAGATGCCCGGCGAGGAATGGCCCTGGATGTACAGCAGATCGCCCGGGTGATTCTCGCTCGGCGCGCGCCAGAAATAGTTGAAACCGACATCGTAAAGAGTGGCACTGGAGGCGAAGCTGGCGATGTGGCCGCCGAGCTCGCCGGGCTTGCGGTTGGCGCGCACCACCATCGCCATCGCGTTCCAGCGGATGATCGAACGGATGCGCCACTCCATGGCCAGATCGCCATCCATCGCCGGCTCGCTTTCGGCCGGAATGGTGTTGATGTATTCGGTGGTCGGATGGAACGGCAGATTGCCGCCGGCGCGGCGGGTGAGTTCGACCATGCGTTCAAGCAGCTGGTGGGCGCGCTCGGCACCGTCGTGGTCGAGCACGGCTTTGAGCGACTCCAGCCACTCCCGGGTTTCTTTCGGATCGTGGTCGTTATTCAGCACATCGTTCATCCAGCTCATAGCGTTTTCCAGGTTCTCGTATTTTCAAGTCGGGGTTCGGTCGGGTCAGGCGCCGCGTTGCTCGCGGATCTGCGCTTCGACGGCGGCGATGGCGGTCATGTTGACCACGCGTCTTACCGTCGCGGACGGGGTCAGCACATGCACCGGCTTGGCCATGCCCATCAGAATCGGACCGATGCCGATGCCGTCGGTCATGACCCGGGTCAGGTTGTAGGCGGTATTGGCGGCGTCCATGTCCGGCATCACCAGCAGATTGGCGGCTCCGGTCAGGCGCGAATCCGGGAACAGGCGGTCGCGGATCTCCGGACGCAGGGCGGCATCGACATGCATCTCGCCCTCCACTTCCAGCCGTGGCGAGCGGGCCAGAATGAGCTGCAGGGCTTCACGCATTTTCTTCGCGCTGGCCGCTTCCGAGGAGCCGAAGTTCGAATGGCAGACCAGGGCGACTTTCGGATTGATGCCGAACAGACGCAGACGGAACGCCGCCTGCAAGGCCGCTTCGGCGATCTGCTCGGCGCTCGGGCAATGCTGGACGTGGGTGTCGGTGAAGAACAGCGGACCCTTGTCGCTGATCACCACCGACATCGCCGATACCGCGCTGACCGCCGGATCGACGCCGATGACATCGATGACATGCTTGAGTTTGCCGGAGTATTTGCCGACGATGCCGCACAGCATGGCATCGGCTTCGCCGCGCTTGACCATCAGCGCCGCGACCACGGTGCCGCGCGAACGCACGATGGCTTTGGCCGCCGGCGGACTGACGCCTTTGCGCGCCATGATCTGCAGATAATGCTGCCAATAATCGTTGAAGCGCGGATCGTCGTCGAGGTTGGTCAGGTCGAAATCGACGCCCTGTTTCAGGCGCAGGCCGAGCTTTTCGATGCGGCGTTCGATCACCGCCGGACGGCCGATCAGGATCGGGCGGGCCAGGCCGTCATCGACCACGGTCTGCACGGCACGCAGCACGGTTTCCTCTTCGCCTTCGGCATACACCACCCGCTTGAGGTCGGCGCGTGCGCGCTCGAACATCGGCCGCATCAAAAGGCCGGTGCGGTATACGAACTGCGACAGCTGTTCGCGGTAGGCATGGATGTCGGCAATGGGACGGGTGGCGACGCCGGACAGCATCGCGGCCTGCGCCACGGCCGGCGCCAGCGAGATCAGCAGACGCGGATCGAAGGGACGCGGAATCAGGTAATCGGCGCCGAAACGCGGGGTTTCGCCGCTGTAGGCCGACCCCAGATCGGAGGCTTCCTTGCGCGCCAGTTCGGCGATGGCATACACGCAGGCGCGCTTCATGTCTTCGTTGATGCAGGTCGCCCCGACATCGAGCGCGCCGCGGAAAATATACGGGAAGCACAGTGCGTTGTTGATCTGGTTCGGGTAATCGGAACGGCCGGTGCCGATGATGGCATCCGGACGCACCGCCTTGGCCGCATCCGGCAGGATTTCCGGATAGGGATTGGCCAGCGCGAAGATAATCGGGCGCTCGGCCATGGTGGCGACCATTTCCGGTTTGAGCACGCCGCCGGCCGACAGGCCGAGGAAGATATCGGCGCCTTCAATGATGTCCGCCAAGCTGCGCTTGTCGGTACGGCGTGCATAGCGGGCCTTGTCGACATCCAGGCCTTCGCGGCCCTCAAACAGCACGCCATCGCGGTCGATGGCCAGGATGTTTTCCGGCTTCAGGCCGAGCGCGACCAGCATGTCGAGGCAGGCGATGCCGGCAGCGCCGGCGCCGCTGGTGGCCAGCTTCACGTCTTCGATATTCTTTCCCGCGACATGCAGGGCATTGATGACCGCGGCGCCGACGATGATGGCGGTGCCATGCTGGTCGTCATGGAACACAGGAATCTTCATGCGCTCGCGCAGCTTGCGTTCGACCTCGAAGCATTCCGGCGCCTTGATGTCTTCCAGATTGATGCCGCCGAAGGTCGGCTCCATGCTGGCGATGATGTCGACCAGCTTGTCCGGATCGTTTTCATCGATTTCGATGTCGAACACATCGATGCCGGCGAACTTCTGGAACAACACGCCTTTGCCTTCCATCACCGGCTTGCCGGCCAGAGGGCCGATATTGCCCAGACCGAGCACGGCGGTGCCGTTGGTGACCACGGCCACCAGATTGGCACGGGCGGTCAGCGAAGAGGCTTGGCCCGGATCGGCCACGATGGCCTCGCAGGCATGCGCCACGCCCGGCGAGTAGGCCAGGGCCAGATCGCGCTGGGTCACCATCGGCTTGGTGGCGCTGACCTTGATCTTGCCGTACGGCGCCATCCGGTGGTAATCGAGTGCCGCTTGCTTGAAATCTTCTTCAGACATTTCCGCTTCCAGAATCGAGCACGGTTAGTGCTAACGCTCTATTGTACCCAATGCCGGTCGAAACCGGCTTAATCCGGCCCTAACCGCTTATTTCCGCCCGTATTTATCCTTCACGTGGCGTTTGACCCGGGCGCTCAGCGCCTTGTCCGAAGCGCGCCGGTCGGCCAGGGTCATGGCGGCCGCGTCACGCTCGTCTTTCAGCTTGCAGTAGTGCTGGTAGCGCTCGAGCGTCAGCCGGCCCTCGGCAATGGCCGCCTGCACCGCACAGCCAGGTTCGTTGCCGTGGCTGCAGTCGCTGAACCGGCACTGTCCCGCCAAGGTGGCGAATTCGGCGAACATGCCCTCGTCGAAGCGCTCGTCGCCGCTGAGCTTGAGCTCGCGCATGCCGGGCGTATCGATCAGACAGCCGCCCTGCGGCAAGGCAATGAGCGCCCGGTGCGTCGTGGTGTGGCGGCCTTTGGCATCGGCCTCGCGCACGCTGCGGGTTTTCATCTTCTCAGTTCCGAGCAGGGTGTTGGTCAGCGTCGATTTGCCGGCACCTGACGAGCCTACCAGTACCGCCGATTTGCCCGGGGATAAATACGTATGCAGGACCGCGGCTTCTTCGGGGCTCTTGGCATTGAGCGCATGCACCGGAATACCGCCCTCGGCCAAAGCCGCCAGTTGCGAAATGTAAAACGCGGGATCACCGCATTTGTCGAGCTTGGTCAGCACCAGGACCGGCTTGGCACCGGAGGCGGCGATCAACAGCAGATAGCGTTCGATGCGTTTGGCGTTGAAGTCGGCGTCCATGCCGCTGACCAGCAGCACGTGATCGATGTTGGCGGCGATCAGCTGCTGCTGGAAATGCTCGCCGGCAGCGGCGCGTTTGAGCAAAGCATGCCGCGGCAGCAGGCCGAGAATCTGCTTGCCGGCCGCATCCAGCGCCACCCAGTCGCCGACCACGGCACGCAGCTCCGGATCGGTTCGCGGCCGCAGCCAGCCAGCCGGGGCCTGCGCGCGGAAACTGTGATCAGGGTGCTGTGCCAGTTCATAGCCGCTGCGGTGCTGCGCGACGACCCGCGCCAGTTGCGCATCGGGCCAAGGCTTCAAGGCCTCGGCAATGGATTGTGCCGGCGGCCAGCCGATGGCCGCGAAATCGGAATTGGGAACGGTCACGCGTCCAGCGCCTTCCAGGCCACCGGCAGGGCGTCCAGCACATCACCGGCGGTCATCCCGGGCGCGCTCAGCGCCTCACAGGCCAATTCCCCGGCGATGCCATGCAACCACACCCCGAAGCGGGCGGCTTCAAAGGGCGCAATGCCCTGCGCGGCGATTGCGGCAATGACGCCGGACAGCACATCACCGGCTCCGGCGGTGGCCAGACCGGGACTGCCGCTGGCATTGAGGTCATGGCGGGTACCGTCCGTGATTCGGCTGCGATGCCCTTTCAGAACCAGCACGGCATGACGGTCGCGGGCAAAGGCATCGACTGCCGCTTCGAATTCAGGACGGCTCGCCGGCGTGCCGGCGTGCAGGCGCCGCATTTCCCCGGCATGCGGGGTCAGCAGACGCGGCCCGGCCGGCCGCTTGAGCCGGTCTTCGGGAATTTCAGCCAGGGCGTTCAGACCATCGGCATCCAGCAACAGGGTGCGTGGAAAATCGCGCCACAATGCCAGCACCAGATCCAGCAGTACCGGCGAGCGTCCCATGCCCGGACCGCAAACCACGACATCGGCACGCTGGACCAACGCCAAGAGGCCCGCGAGCGCCGAGCCCTCGAAGCAGCCGCCGTCCGCTTCCGGAAGGCCATGCACGATCAGGGCCGGATCGAATCCGGCGACCGTGGCCGCCACCGACTGCGGCACCGCCACTTCCACCACCCCAGCTCCGGCACGCAGCGCGGCCATGCCGGCCAAAGCCGGCGCACCGGCCATGGAACGGCTGCCGCCAATGACCAGCACCCGGCCGAAGTCGTATTTGTGGCAATCGGCCGGCCGATGCAGCAGGCGCTTGGCAACGGCGAGCAACTCGGGCGGCAGGGGATGCGCGTTCTCGGTCATACGCCTATGGTAACGGCATTCGACACCGGTGTTCAGTCCGGGCCGATTCCCGTTATCATCGCCGCAACCCCTTTGCCGGAATCCTCCATGCTTCATCTGCTCGCTCTCGGCGACTCGTACACCATCGGTGAGGCCGTCGCGCCCGAACAGCGCTGGGTCGAACAATGGGCCGGCCTGATGCAGGCCGAAGGCCATGCCATGGCCCGTCCGGTGCGGGTCATCGCTCAAACCGGCTGGACCACCGATGAACTGGCCCAGGCCATCCTTGCCGCGGAACCGCTCGGCGCATGGGATCTGGCCACCCTGCTGATCGGCGTCAACAATCAGTATCGCGGCCGCGATGTGGACAGTTTCAGCAGGGAATTCAACAGTCTGCTGGATACGGCCATGGCAGCCGTGGCCGACCGCCCGGAGCGGGTTCAGGTGTTGAGCATCCCGGATTGGGGCCAGACCCCCTTTGGCGCAACCTGTGGCCGCGACCTGAATCAGGTCAGCGCCGAAATCGATGCATACAATCTGGCCATCACCCGGCGGTGCAAGGCGCGCGGCATTGCCCTGCTCGACATCACCGCACTGACCCGCCGGCACAGCACCGACCCGCGTATGCATGCCGAGGACGGTCTGCACCCCTCGGCGGACATGTACGGCCTGTGGGCGCAGGCTTTGCTTTGCACTGGAAAGTTCGGTAGATTGTAGGCATGCCTGAAAGGAGGGTTCTGCCGCATGAAAGCCCCATTGATCCTATTGTCAGCGATTTGCCTCGGTGCCTGCGGCGGCACCGGCGGCACATCGAATTCACCCAAGGAACGTGCGGCTGCCGCATGCGAAGCCGAGGCGAAAGTCCGCATCGGTGATAAAACCTACCAGCTTGATGCCGCCGCCCTGGCTCAGAGCGCCAAGCGCGTGGACGATGTCTGGGCCCTGCAGGCGCCGATCATCATCGAGCCCGGGCTGCGCGATGAAGCCAAGCAGACCCTGGAATGCAAGGTGCGCGTACAGGACGGCAAACCCGATGAAGTGACCTCCATCAACTTCATTTTCTGAACAACGCCCGTGGCCAAAGAAAACCCCCGCCATGGCGGGGGTTTTCGCATCCGGGCAACGCGCATCAGTCAAAGCGCAGATGCTTGACCGATTTGCCGTGCCGTCGGATCAGCTTCAGGGCCTCGATGCCGATGGTGATGTGGCGCTCCACGAAGTTTTCGGTGACTTTGCGGTCCGAGGCTTCGGTCTTGACGCCTTCGGGCACCATCGGCTGGTCGGACACCAGCAGCAGTGCGCCGCAGGGTATCGAGTTTGCGAACCCGGCGGCGAAGATGGTCGCGGTTTCCATATCGATGGCCATGCAGCGCAGCTTGCGCAGGTAGTTCTTGAATTCTTCATCGTGCTCCCAGACCCGGCGGTTGGTGGTGTACACCGTCCCGGTCCAGTAATCGTGGTCGAGATCGCGGATCATGGTCGAAATCACGCGCTGCATGGCGAAGGCCGGCAGGGCCGGTACTTCCGGCGGCAGGTAGTCATTCGAGGTGCCCTCGCCGCGGATGGCGGCAATCGGCAGGATCAGATCGCCGAGCTGGTTCTTCTTTTTCAGCCCACCGCACTTGCCCAGAAACAGCACGGCTTTCGGCGGCAGAGCACTGAGCAGATCCATCATGGTGGCGGCATTGGCCGAACCCATGCCGAAATTGATCATGGTGATGCCATCGAAAGTGGCGCTGGGCATGGGCTTGTCGCGGCCAACCACTTCGGCGCCGGTCAGCCGGGCGAAAGTGTCGAGATAGCCGCCGAAGTTGGTCAGCAGAATATGGCCGCCGAAGTCCTCGAGCGCCAGACCGGTATAACGGGGCAGCCAGTTGCTGACGATTTCCTGTTTGTCTTTCATGGATTCTCCTTTGCACTATTGTGCCATGCGTCGGCATTCGGGTAAAAATTCTTGGCAGAAAGCGCCATCTGCTATACGGTATCCGTTCAACCGGAGATTCCCATGTCAAAAATCCCTCTCGGCCTGATCATGGCCGCCGCCCTGGGCGCATCCCCCCTGCAGGCGAAAAAAGCCAAGCCGGCACCGGAACCCGCCAAACCGGCGCCCTATGCCAGCACCTACCGGCCCGTTGCCTCCGGGCCGGTACTGTTGCGCAATGCCACGGTACTGACCGGTACCGGGGAACGCCTCGAGAACGCCGATGTCCTCATGCAGGATGGCAAAATCCAGGCCGTCGGCAAGGGTCTGGCCGCACCGCAAGGTGCCCTTAGCGTGGATGCCACCGGCAAATGGATCACCCCCGGCATCATTGACGTCCACTCGCATCTGGGCGTCTATGCCAGCCCCGGCATCGATGCGACCAGTGACGGCAATGAAGCCACCAATGCCGTCACCGCCAATGTCTGGGCCGAACACTCCGTGTGGCCGCAGGATGCCGGTTTCGCCAAGGCCCTGGCCGGCGGCGTGACCAGCCTGCAGATCCTGCCCGGCTCGGCCAATCTGGTCGGCGGCCGCAGCGTGATCCTGAAAAACGTGGCGGCAACCACCGTACAGGCCATGAAGTTCCCGGATGCGCCCTACGGCATCAAAATGGCCTGCGGCGAAAATCCGAAGCGGGTTTACGGCGAAAAGGGCGGTCCGTCGACCCGTATGGGCAACATGGCCGGCTACCGCGAGGCCTTCATCGATGCGCAGGCCTACCGGAAGCAATGGGATGCCTATGAAGCCGGCGGACGCCGCGGCGAGGCGCCGGCACAGAATCTGCGCAATGAGACCCTGGCCGGTGTGCTGCGCGGCGACATCACCGTCAACATCCACTGCTACCGCGCCGACGAAATGGCGCAGATGATCGATCTGTCCAGGGAATTCGGTTTCAAAATCGCCTCGTTCCACCATGGCGTGGAAGCCTACAAGATCGCCGATGTGCTGGCCCGCGAAAACATCTGCGGCGCGCTCTGGGCCGATTGGTGGGGCTTCAAGCTGGAAGCCTATGACGGCATCGAGGAAAACATCGCGCTGGTCGACCGCGTGCCCGGCGGCTGCGCCATCGTGCACTCGGATTCCTCGGAAGGCGTCCAGCGCCTGAACCAGGAAGCCGCCAAGGTCATCGCTTCGGCCAAACGCGTCAATATCGACATCACGCCCGAGCATGCCATCCGCTGGCTGACCGCGAACGCCGCCAAGGCCCTGCGCATCGACGACCGCACCGGCAGCCTGCAACCCGGAAAAATGGCCGATGTGGTGGTCTGGAACGGCACGCCGTTCTCGACCTACGCGAAGGCGGAAAAGGTCTACATCGACGGTGCTTTGCTGTATGACCGCGGCAATCGCGCCCTGCAGCCGCGGGTCGATTTCATTCTCGGACAGGAGGGCCAACCATGAGCCGCCGCTACGTATTCATCGGCCTGATGGCCTTCGCCTTCGGCGCCCAGGCGCAGAATGTACTGATCCGCAATGCCACCGTGCATACCGCGGCCGCGCAGGGCACCCTGCAGAATGCCGATGTGCTGGTGCAGGGCGGCATCATCCGCGCGGTCGGAAGGAATCTGGCCAATCCCGGCAATGCGCCGGTGGTGGATGCCGGCGGCAAACCGCTGACGCCCGGTCTGTTCGGCGGCATTACCGACATCGGTCTCGAGGAGATCAGCCAGGAAGGCTCGACCGTTGATGCCAACTTGAGTCTAAAAACCGGGGACTCCGGACTGATTGAAACCCTGCGCCCGGAATTCGACGCCACCCGCGCCTATAACCCGCGCTCGACGCTGCTGGCGGTCGCACGTGTCGGCGGCATGAGTTTCACTGCTCTGGGCACCGGCGGCAGCCTGCTGCCCGGCCAAGGCGGTGTGATGCGCCTGGACGGCGGTTATGAACCGCTGCGCCGGACGCCCTTCATCCGTATCGGCAGCAGCCAGCTCAATGAAAGCGGCTCCAGCCGCGCGGCCCAGTTCATGCTGCTGGAACAGGCCTTCGCCGAAGCCAAGATGCCGATTGCCGGCGATCCGCGCCTGTTGACTGCCGCCGGACGCAATGCACTGAACACGGCATCGCTCGGCAACCGTTTTCTGGTCACGGTGAACCGTGAAGCCGACATCCGGCAGGCTTTGAAGCTGTCGGCGAAAACCGGCATCCGCATCGCCATCGTCGGTGGTGCCGAAGCCTGGCGTCTCAGCGATGAACTGGCGGCAGCGAAAGTTCCGGTGTTCCTCGATGCGATGGACAATCTGCCCGGCAGCTTCGAGCAGATCGGCGCCAGCGAAGAGAATGCGGCGCGTCTGCACCGTGCCGGCGTCAGCGTCAGTTTCATCAACGGCAATGATTCCTCGCACAATGCCCGCAAAGTCCGCCAGATAGCCGGCGTTGCGGTGGCCAACGGTTTGCCCTGGGAAGCCGGTCTGGCCGGCATCACTTCGGCGCCGGCGAAGGCGCTCGGTGTGGAAAGCAGGATTGGCAGCATCGAAGTCGGCAAAACGGCCGATCTCGTGCTCTGGACCGGTGACCCGCTGGATGTCGCTTCGACGGCATCCGCGATGTGGCTGGCCGGCAAGAACACCCCGCTGGTTTCGCGCCAGACCCTGTTGCGTGACCGCTATCTGGCCCCGGAAAGCAGTCTGCCGCGCGCCTATCAACCCTGAGGAATAACGTATGACCATCAAACCCCTGGCGCTGCTCTGCAGCGCCCTGCTGCTTGGCCCGCTGGCCGCCGCCGATAAACCGGCCTGGGACGTTTCCGCCGATCACGGCAAAACCAAGACCGTGCGCTTCACCACCGATGAAGGCACCTGGCTGGATCTGGATGTCAGTCCGGACGGCAAGCGCATCGTGTTCTCGATGATGGGCGACATCTACCTGCTGCCGATTTCCGGCGGCACCGCCCAGCGCCTCAGCTCCGGACCGGCCTGGGACGTGCAGCCGCGGTTCTCGCCGGATGGCCGCGAAATCGCGTTCACGTCCGACCGCGCCGGCGGCAACAACCTCTGGCGCATGGCCGCCGACGGCAGCAATGCCGTGCAGGTCACCAAGGAAAACTTCCGGCTGTTCAACAACCCGGTGTGGACGCCGGACGGCCAGTATCTGATCGGCCGCAAGCATTTCACCTCGGGCCGTTCGCTCGGCGCGGGCGAGCTGTGGATGACCCACCGCAACGGCGGCGAAGGCCTGCAGCTGACCAAACGCCGCAACGACCAGATGGATCTGGGCGAGCCGGCGGTCAGTCCGGACGGCCGCTACGTCTATTACTCGGAAGACGTGAGCCCCGGCAGTTCCTTCGAATACAACAAGAACGTGCATGGCGTGATCTACGCCATCAAACGCCTCGACCGCGAAACCGGCGACACCGAAACCCTGGTGAACACCCCCGGCGGCGCCATCCGGCCGCAGCCCTCGCCCGACGGCAAGCGTCTGGCCTTCATCAAACGCGTGCGCGACAAAACCGTGCTGCATGTGCTCGATCTCAAATCCGGCAAGGTCACACCGGTGTGGGACGGTCTCTCGCACGACATGCAGGAAGTGTGGGCGATTTTCGGCCCCTACGCGAACTTCAACTGGACTCCGGATTCGAAATCGGTGGTGATCTGGGCCCAGGGCAAGCTCTGGCGCGTGGACATGGCCAGCGGCAAACCGAGCCCGATCGCGTTCACCGCCGAAGTGCAGCAGAAACTGACCGCGCCGATCCGGGTCAGCCATACATTGGAAGGCGACAGCTTCACCCCGAAAATGCTGCGTGACGTGGCGACCTCGCCCGATGGCAAAACCGTGGTGTTCCATGCGGTCGGTCATCTCTGGAAGCGCAGTCTGCCGGGCGGTGCAATCACCCGCCTGACCGGCGAAAGCGTGGCATTCGAATACCAACCGCATTTCAGCCGGGATGGCCGCAGGCTGCTGTATACCGCCTGGAGCGACAAAACCCAGGGCAGCATCCGGGAAATCGATCTGGCCAGCGGCAGCATCCGCACCCTGAGCGATGAGCCCGGCTTTTATTACCAGCCGAAGTGGTCGCCCGACGGCAAGTATCTGGTGTTCATCAAGGACGGCGGCGGCAGCCTCACCGGCAGCCTGAATACCGGCACCCCCGGCATCTACATCACGCCGACTGCCAGCTGGTCGCCGCAGAAAATCGCCGATGGCGGCGAGCCGCAGTTCACCCCGGATTCAAAAGCCCTGTTGTACATGAGCGGCGGTGGCCTGTCGAAGAAAGTGAACCGCATCGGCCTGCACGGCGAGGATAAACGCGAAATCCTGAGCCTGAAATACGCCGACTCGGTGCAGCTCAGTCCGGACGGCAAGCATGTCGCCTTCACCGAACTGTTCAATGCTTATGTGGCGCCGCTGCCTGCTTATGGCGGCAGCATCGAGTTGAGCAAGGACACCACCGCGGTGCCGGTCACCCGACTGACCAGCAGCGCCGGCCCCTACCTGCACTGGTCGGATGCCGACACCGTGCACTGGATGCTGGGCAACCAGTATTTCACGCGCGACATCAAACCCGGAGCTTCGGCCGCTTCGACCTCGATGGCGTTCAGCGTGCCGAGCGACCGTCCTTCCGACACCGTGGCCTTCACCGGCGCCCGCATCATCACCATGAAAAATGCCGAGCGCCAGCAGGAAATCATCGAAAGCGGTACCGTGCTGGTGCAGGGTGACAAAATCACCGCGGTCGGCGCCAACGTGACGGTGCCTGCCGGTGCACGGATCATCGACGCCCGTGGCAAGACCATCTTCCCCGGCATCGTCGATGCGCACGCCCATGCCGCGCATTTCGGCGGCGGTGTGGTTCCGCAGCAGAACTGGGCCTATTACGCCAATCTCGCGTTCGGCATCACCACCATGCACGATCCCTCGGCAACCTCGGAAACGGTGTTCTCGCAGGCCGAATTGCAGAAGGCCGGCGCCCTGGTCGGTCCGCGCGTGATGTCGACCGGCACCATTTTGTACGGCGCGGATGGCGATTTCAAAGCCGTCATCAACTCCATTGACGACGCGCGCAACACCATCGCGCGCATGAAAGCGGTCGGTGCCTTCAGCGTGAAAAGCTACAACCAGCCGCGCCGCGACCAACGCCAGCAAATCAACCAGGCAGCGCGTGAACAGGGCATCCTGGTGGTCGAGGAAGGCGGCTCCACCTTCAACCACAACATGACCATGATTCTCGACGGCGTCACCGGCGTCGAACACAACATTCCGGTCGCGCCGCTTTACAGGGATGTGGTCGAGACCTGGAAGGCCACCGATGTCCGCAACACCCCGACCCTGGTGGTTAACTACGGCGGTCTGAATGCCGAGTACTGGTGGTACGACAAGATGAACATCTGGGAAAACCAGCGCTTCCTGAACTTCTACCCGCGCGAGGCCTTGGATGCACGCTCGATCCGCCGGGAAACCGCACCGGACTGGGACTACTACCACATCAAGGTGGCGCAGCAGGCCAAACGCCTGCGCGATGCCGGCATCCGCATCCAGGTCGGCGGCCACGGCCAGATGCAGGGCCTATCGCCGAACTGGGAAATCTGGTCGCTGGTGCAGGGCGGTTTCACGCCCTGGGAAGCCCTGCGTGCCGCCACCATCGACGGCGCCGATTATCTGGGTTTCAGCGCCGAAATCGGTTCGCTGGAAGCGGGCAAACGCGCCGATCTGGTCATCACCAACAGCAACCCGCTGGACAAGATCGAGAACACCATCGATACCGCCTACGTGATGGTCAACGGCCGTCTGTTCGATGCCGCAACCATGGCCGAAATCGGCGGCAAACAGCGGCCGGCGCCGGAGTTCTACTTCAACCGGCAGCAGAGCGGACTGAGTGTTGGCCAGGAATACGGACCGACCATGGAAGCGACCGAACAGCTCGTGTGGTAAGCCAAGGCGCCGGAAACGGCGCCTTCTTTTTTTTCATGCTTTACATGAACCCATTTTGGGCAGTTCTATTGCATTGAGAAATGCCGTATTCATTCGGCCACGCTATGATGCGTTGTCAACACAGAAACAGGCTTTCCATGATTACAACGCTTGAATCCTGGGCGCTGTTTGCGCTGGTGCTTTTCCAGACATTGGTTTATTCCGGCTCATGGTTTCATTTTCAGCCAAAGCTGGCCGATGAGCGAAAAGCGCTGCTGAACTGGACAGTATTCATGGCGCTTACCTCTGCCGCACTGATGCTCAGTCTGCTGCGGGACGACGGTCGCCTGTGGCTGCCGGTGGTCGGCACGAATCTGCTTTCACTTCTAGCATTCATTGCCATGAAACGCGGCTTCGAACATTTCATCCTGCGCCGGCCGAATGATGCCGAGCACCTCTGGGTGGCCGTCATCGCTTCTGCACTGATCCTTTACGCCGGCCCCTCTCCGGAGATGGATTTTCTGCGCAAGAGTGTGTCCTATGCCAGCGCGATATGGCTGACCGCACGGAGCATGCAGATCATGTATCTGCCCTTGACCCGGGAATTTGGCATGCGCATTGCAGCCACGGCCCTTGTTCCCGGTACCTTGCTTGTGCTTTATTTCCTCACCTTGCTGATTTTCTTCGGTGGCCTGCAATGGCAGATTTCACGACTCGGCGGCAGCCTTATTGTGCCGCTGCTGCTCAGTTACATGCTGATTTCAGGATTGATGAATTACACCGTGAATCATCTTCTGTCACGGCGCTTGTTGGCCCAGCTGGATGCCAAAGCCCGCAGGGACCATTTGACCGGACTGTTCAACCGGATGGCCTTCGAGGAAATCACCCTGCACGAATGGCACCGGCATCAACGGACGGGCGCTGGGTTTGCCTACCTGGCACTCGACATCGACCATTTCAAGTCAGTCAACGATACCTATGGTCACCACAGCGGTGATATCGTTTTGGCTGAAACAGCGGCACGCATCACCGGCGCCGTAAGGCGGATTGATGTTGCCGCCCGCGTCGGCGGCGAGGAGTTTTCGGTACTGCTTCCGGACACCGGCCTAGAAGAAGCCATGGTGGTTGCCGAACGGATCCGATTGGCCATTCACAGTGAGCCCTTCATGCTTGGTGATACCTCGCTGGCGATAACAATCAGTGGTGGAATCGCTCTTGCAAATGCAGAGGATGCTTCTGTTGCGGATACGGCATCGCGTGCGGATACCGCTCTGTATGCCGCGAAAAGCCAGGGCAGAAACCGTATTTGCCATTCTCCGAACTGAGCAAGCCGGCTTTTGCTAGAATGCCCCATGGGCCGCGGTAGCTTGGCCGTTTTGCATCGGGGAGTCTGCCATGAAGTTCTACATCACCCTGCCGGATCCGGAACAAGCCCGCGGCAGCAATGCCGCCGTCAGCTTCACGGCCATGGGCGTCGATGCCTTCGCCGAGCAATTGCAGCATGCCCTGTCCGACCGCCGCTTCATCGAAGACTGGCTGGCCGGCATGGACGAGGATGAGGCCGACCAGGTTGATCCGGCGTTGCTGGCCATCGATGCCAAAGCCAAGGTCTCGGGAAAGCTGCACGGGCTCGGCTTCATGTTGGTCGCCGATACCGCCCTGAACGGCACGGCATTCAAGCATCGCATGCGCCTGTTGGCCGGAAACCACTGGCAGCTGGTTGATGTCAAGTAAGCCGATGTCGGACACCGACACTCCTGACACCGTCACTGCACGGACCCGGCAATGGATCGAGACGGTGGTGGTCGGCATGAATTTCTGCCCTTTCGCCAAGCGGGAGCTGCGCCATGGCACGGTGCGCTTCATCGTCGCTCCGGAGCCGGAGATTGAATCCGTGCTCTTGCAGCTGATGGACGAATGCACGCATCTGGATGCCGATGACGGTACGCAGACCACCCTGCTGATTCTGCCGGAGGGCTTCGCCGACTTTGACGACTACCTCGATCTTGCCGGTTTGGCCGAGGACCTGTTGGCCGATCGCGGCTATGAAGGCGTGTATCAGGTCGCCAGTTTCCATCCGGATTACCGCTTTGCCGATGCCGACGCCGATGACCCGGCGAACTACACCAACCGAAGCCCGTATCCGATGCTGCATCTGCTGCGGGAAGACGCGCTGGAAGATGCCATCGCCAATTATCCGGATCCGGACTCCATCCCGGACAACAACATCGCCAAAGCCCGCGCGCTCGGCGCGGATTACTGGATTAAACTGATGGCCGACCTGCATGCCACGGATTTTCCAAGCCCCTAATCCCAGCACCTACTGCCGAAGCATTTACATGAAAATACCTGCCGTCCTTTTGTTGTTTCTCGCCCTGCCAGCACAAGCCGCCCTGCCGCCGCAGTACCAGAACCGGCGCGATCTCGAGGTCATGCTGACCTTCATCCAACAACACCCGCGTGTTGAAGCCGGCCTCAACGGCATCGATCTTGATGCCTACACGGTGCGGTATGAGCGCGAGTGCATCGCCTCCTTCATGCGCGATGTCCAGCCGAAGCCGCAAGGATGGGTCGGGCCGCTGGATCCGTTAATCTTCAAAGAAAGTACCTGCGCCTTAGATTACGTTCCCTGAGCGTTGCCGATAGGCATCTCAGTGCTTATCATGGTCTGAAGGCCGCATTGCAAGGAAATTCGATGCCCAGAAAGTGGTGGTGGTTGGGCGGCGTCATCGTCCTGATGGTTGCCATGTTCATCGCGGCGCCGGAATTGCCACCGCTGACCGGACGCATGGCTTCGCAGGCCATGGCTCCGGATCCGACCACGGCAATCACGCGCACCTATGCCGCCGCTGCGGCTCGGCACCCGACGCTGACCGGCATCCATTCGCTTTCAGATGGCCGAAGCGCGTTTGCCGCCCGCATGCTTCTCATTGAAAGCGCGCAACGCAGCCTCGACGTTCAGTACTACATTTGGCATGACGATGTCTCCGGACATCTGCTGTTCGATGCGCTACGTCGCGCGGACTCCCGCGGGGTCCGGGTTCGGCTCCTGCTGGACGACAATGGCATTGCAGGTCTCGACCCGGTTCTGGCAGCACTGGATGCGCTTCCGAACACGGAAGTTCGCCTTTACAACCCGTTCCAGCAACGACGCTTCAAAGTCCTGGGCTATCTCACTGACTTCAGGCGCCTCAACCGCCGAATGCATAACAAATCACTCACTGCCGACAATGCGGCCACCATCATCGGCGGCCGCAACATCGGTGATGAATATTTCGACGCTGCAGAGGGCGTCAATTTCGCCGACCTCGACATGATGGCGGTCGGCAGTGTGGTCACTGAGGTATCTTCATTATTCGACCGCTATTGGAACAGTGAATCATCTTATCCGCTGTCCAAGCTTGTCAGGACAGCACCTGAAAGTGCGCAACAGCAGATATTCCGCAAACTCGGCGCGCTCGGCGGTGAACCGGAAATACGAAAATACGCAGCGGCGCTCAAGACCAGCCAGATCATAGCCAACCTCCGCTCTGGCAATTTCAGCTTCGAATGGGTGCCGGTTAAGCTGCTTGCCGATGCCCCTGAAAAAACGCTGGCGCAAGGCGATGACCGAACCCGTACCCTCATGCTGCCGCGTCTGGGAAATGCCATCGGCAAGGCCGAAAACCGGCTGGATCTGGTTTCGCCCTACTTTGTACCCATGACTGAAGGCACCGAGGCGTTTGCCGGTATGGCGCGCAAGGGGGTAAGCATTCGTGTGCTCACCAATTCACTGTCCGCAACCGATGTCAGCGCAGTGCATGCCGGCTACGCCAAGCGCCGAAAAGCACTTCTGGCGGCAGGCGTCCGCCTGTTCGAGCTCAAACCCGATGCGGCTCAAGGTTCGGGTGATGTAACCAGCCGGGGATTGGGCAGTTCCAGCGCCAGCCTGCATGCGAAGACGTTTGCGATCGATGGCAGACGCGCATTCGTTGGATCCTTCAACTTTGATCCGCGCTCCGCCGAGTTCAATACCGAAATGGGCTTCGTGGTCGAGAGTCCGAAGCTGGCCAGGGCCATCCATGACGCCTTCGATTCCGGACTGCATAAGGGCAGTTATGAGGTCCGGCTGGACGCCGCCGGAAACCTGGAATGGATCGACCGCTCCTCGGGCACCGAGGTGGCGTGGCATGAAGAGCCCGAGACCGGGCTTCTCAAACGCGGTCTAGTGACCGTGCTTTCTTGGCTGCCGATTGATATCATGCTTTGAACCTCAGGAGTAAGACGTGAATCCATCAAGCCCGAAGCGTCATGATGCCGCCGAAATTCAGCGCAGGCTGGTCGATTTCATGCGGGAATACATCTACCCGGCGGAAGCAGAAATCGCGGCCTGGCAGCAGGATCCGGCCACGCGCTGGCTGCCCTGCCCGCGCATCGAAACCCTGAAAGGGCTCGCCCGAGACGCAGGTCTGTGGAATCTGTTCTTGCCTGATGCCGAACACGGCGCCGGCCTGAGCAACCGCGACTATGCCCCGATGGCCGAACAGATGGGGCGGGTGCTGTGGGCCTCGGAAGTATTCAACTGCAATGCCCCGGATACCGGCAACATGGAGGTTCTGGCACACTTCGGCAACGAGGTGCAGAAAGCCCAGTGGCTGGCGCCGTTGCTGCGTGGCGAAATCCGATCGGCGTTTGCCATGACCGAACCGGAAGTGGCCTCGTCCGATGCCACCAATATCGCGCTCAGTATCCGCGCGGACGGCGAGGACTATGTGCTGAACGGCCGCAAATGGTGGATTACCGGCGCCGGCGACCCGCGCTGCGCCATCCTGATCGTCATGGGTGTGACCAATCCCGATGCGGATAAACACGCACGGCACTCGATGGTGCTGGTGCCGATGGGCACGCCGGGGGTCTCTGTGGTTCGTGCGCTGGAAGCCTTTGGCTTCGATGACGCGCCCAGCGGCCATATGGAGCTGGCCTTCGATAACGTCCGTGTGCCGAAGGCAAATCTGATCGGTGCCGAGGGCAGCGGTTTCGCGCTGGCCCAGGCGCGGCTGGGTCCGGGCCGTATCCACCACTGCATGCGTCTGATCGGTCTGGCCCAGCGCGCGCAGGAGCTGATGATCGAACGCGCGAAATCACGCATCGCCTTCGGCAAGCCACTCGGCGCGCAGGGCATGGCGCAGGAAATGATCGCCCTGTCGCACTGTGAAATCGCACAGGCGCGTCTGCTCACGCTCAATGCCGCCGCCATGCTCGACGCCGGCGGAAACAAGGCCGCCAAACATGAAATCGGCATGATCAAGATCGTCGCGCCGCGCATGGCGCTGCAGGTCATCGACCGATCCATCCAGCTGTTCGGTGCCGAAGGTCTGCAGCACCCATTTTTACCGCATGCCTGGGCCGGCGCACGCTGTCTGCGATTGGCCGACGGGCCGGATGAGGTGCACATCGCCGCCCTGGCACGCGGGCTGCTGAAATAATCCGATGACCGGCTCCCGCGCCTCCCTGCAACTCCCCGATGCGGCGCTGGCCGACTATCTGGAATCCCGAATTCCCGGCTTCCGCGGTCCGCTGCAATCGAGCAAGTTCAAAGGCGGCCAAAGCAACCCCACCTATCTGCTGGAGGCCGGCAGTGGCCGCTATGTGCTGCGCCGCAAGCCGCCGGGCACCCTGCTCGGCTCGGCACATGCGGTCGACCGGGAATTCCGGGTTCTGGAAGCGCTTCACGGTTCCGGCGTTCCGGTCGCGCATCCCCTGCACCTGTGCTCCGATGACACGGTCATCGGGTCGATGTTCTATGTCATGTCCTACATCGATGGCCAGGTGTTTTGGGACCCCTCGCTGCCGGAACTGCAGCCGGAACAGCGCACCGCGCTTTACGAGGCCTTGTTGCAGACCCTGTCGGCCATCCATGCCGTGGATGTGACTAAAGCCGGTCTGGCCGATTACGGCAAACCGGGTAATTATTTCGCCCGCCAGCTGGATCGCTGGAGCCGGCAATACCGCGATTCGGAAACCCAGACCATTCCGGCCATGGAGGCACTGATTACGCAGCTCCCCCTGCGCTGCCCGGAAGACGACGGCAGCGTTTCGCTGGTGCATGGCGATTTCCGCATCGACAATCTCATGTTCACGCCGGACGGCAGCAGAGTGCTCGCCGTGGTCGACTGGGAGCTGTCCACCCTCGGGCACCCGCTCGCCGATCTGGGCTATCTGTGCATGGCTTTGCGTCTACCGCGCAATCCGGCGTTGCCGGGTTTGGCGGGCATGGACCGTGCGGCCCTCGGCATTCCGGACGAAGCGGCCTTGTTGGCTCGTTACGCCACACTGACCGGACGGCGCATTCCTGCCGACTGGCCGTTCGTACTGGCCTTCAGCTTTTTCCGTCTGGCCGCCATCGCCCAGGGCGTGGCCAAACGGGCGCAGCAGGGCAATGCCTCCAGCGAACAGGCCCAGCAAGCCGGGCGCATGGTGCAGATGCTGGCGGAACTGGGTTTGCAGGAACTGTTACGATGAGGTTACGACATTTCCTGCTGTTGCTCTTGTTCGCTAGCGGCAACATCGGGGCCAAGAATTACACCGAGCCCACGGGTAATGCAGCCGGGTTGCGCATTGTGCTGGTCAATCCCGAGGCATATTCGGTGCATATCGCCGAATATGATCCGGTAGCCTGCAAAAAAACGGGTGATGTCGGCTGGCTCAGCGGGGGCCGCAAAATCGATGCCGTGCGCATCGACATGCCAGGCAGTGAAATGCCACGCGAAGGACTCCTCGAACGGCGCATTCCGGCCGATCGACGGTTCGCCATCGGTGCCGGCTTCATCATGCCCAAACAGTCCATCAGTACCTCACTAATGGGAGCCATCAGCCCCGGCGGTGCCAGTGCTAAGGCGCTGACGGATTCGCAGTCTGCTTTCTGTGAAGCACCGGTGTTCATCCCGCTCGCCGGCCAGTTCTACGAATTGCACTTGCATCCGCAACCACAACGCTGCGAAAGTACGCTGTACCGGCTCGAAACCTTGACGGACGGCAACCTGAAGCGGATACCTGTAATGGCCGAGCGCATCCGCTTTCCCCTTGCACCGGGAAAACCGGTCTGCCCGGAATCCGGGCCATGAGCAACACGGATTTCTTCTCGCCGGCCATCGGACCCGTCTGTGTGTTCGGCGGTGGTAACGGCTGGGGAAAGCGCGTTGCCGAAACGATGATTAACGCCGGCTTCAAGGTGCTCATCGTTGAAAAACATGCCAGCCCTGCTGAAATCGACCAGGCGATTGCCAACAGCGTCCTGCTGTTCATCGCCATTCCGGATCCGGCCATTGATGGTCTGCTGCAGATGCACGGCAGTGCCATGCACGGCCGCATGCTGATCGACTGCGCCACCAACAAATCCGGATTCAACGTCCGGCTGCAGGAATTGGCCTCAAGCGGAGTCCGTGTCTGTTCGAGCCACCCGATGGCGGCCTCCAACGCCGCCCTGCGCGGACAGAACGTGCTGCTGATGCCCATCGGCAATCAGCCGGAGACTGCCGAAGCGGCGGCACGGCACATCTACGGCCTGCTCGGAATGCAGATCAGCCGGATCGATTTCACACGGCATGGCGAGATCATGGCAGTGGTCCAGATGCTGCCGCATGTGGTGCAACGGGTTTTCCTCGATGCGCTGGCCACCGGTCTGGCCGCGCATGCGCTGGACATTGCCGATCTGACGATGCTTGCCTCCGCGAACTACCTGCTGGCCGAGCTCGGTCTCGGGCGTGTCGCCGCGCAGCGCGGCGAGGTCTCCGCCGGCATCATCGCCACCGGAATGACCAGCGAGTTCGGCCGTAACCTGCTGGCGGTGCTGCATGACCGTCTGGAAGCCATCCAAACGCACGGCAGTTCACGTACCGAGCTGGCCGCACTGTTCGATGCGGCAACGCAACGCATTGATCCGGACGGCGTCTGGCGGCGGGACATGGCCCATAAATCGGAAGCTGCCCTGATCCGGCTCGGCAATCTCCGCAGCCGGAGCCTCGCGATCGAAGCCCCAAACCGTATCGGCATGCTTCGCGACATCCTGACCGTATTGGCGCGGCACAGCATCGATATGACCGCACTGGACTCGCAGTTGATGACAGGTGATGACGGCAGGGAGCGGGTCCGCTTCGAGATCGGCATCGGCGCGCAAGCCCTCGACCTGGAAGGCATTGAATCGGAGTTACGGACCTTCGATGCTCTGCTTTTTGATTAAGCCTGAAACACCCGGCCCATCAAGGGCCGGGCGTGTTGGAACTCAGAAGCGATAGGCCAGACCGAAGCGGATGACATCCGCCTGGAATTCCTGTGTCACGGTTTCGCCATAATTCGGGAAGGTGCTGCCCGGCGCATAATCCAGATCATAAGTCACATCGCCGCCGTCATAGCGGAGATATTCAAGGCGTCCACTCCAGTTGCCACCGAAGCGGAACTCCAGACCGGCACCGAGCACGGTTTGACTGAGGCTTTTCGAGGCACCGCCGATTTTGGCATAGCCGTTGTCAAGACCGGTTTCCGTCAACACCGTGGCAAAATCCACATCCGTCCAAGCCCAACCGGCGGTGAGGTAGACCATCACCTGATCGCCGGCATATCCGAAGCGGGGCCGGATCGAATAACTGTCGCCGGCATCGAAACCCTGCCCGACCGTATATTCAAGACCGCTGCCGGTAGCCAGAACGCTGCGGACATCATCTCCGTTTGCGCCGAAATCGCCGTACTCCGCCTCGATGCCGAGCACGAAGCCGTTATCGAAATCATGGTCGTAACCGGCAAAAAGACCCCAGGATGTTCCGCTACCGTCCACCTTTCCGGACAACGCATCCAGAACGGCCGTCTGTGTTGCAACCGTCTCGACGCTCCAGTTTCCGCTCAAGGCCGCCGAGGCATCCGCATCGCCGCTTCCCTGTCCGGCATTGAAGCCTGCATACCAACCGGACCACGAATCCGCTGCCGAGGCAGTCCCTGCAGCCGCCAGCAGCATGCTGGTCAAAATCGCACGTTTCAACATTTTTAATCCCCCGATGAATGATCTGATGTGATGTGCCGTTGCAATAAATGCTCTGGCGATTGATGCTAGCAATTCACCTTAAGCTTGTAAAACCATGCCGAATCCATTCAGGCACCGGTATGGGTACATTCATGTTCAATCTGCGCATATCAGCGGTTTGACAGTAAAATCAATTACCTGCCAAGCAACGCCGAAACTGAACAGGATGCAGAGTGTCCGTCGGTGCTGCGCAACATCCACCGGCATGACGACCGCCATAGCTGGAATCATGTCAATGCCTGCAAAGGTCATCATTCCTGAAAGCGGCGGGCGGATGGCGGCACCTGACATGAATATGGCATGCTCGTACTTCCCGCACATGGAAAAGGCAGTGACCCACATGACGTACCTCCCTCCGCTCTTTTTAGGGGCACACCGAGCGAAATCGTTCCTGCTTATTGTTTTCCTGGCTCTCCATTCAGGCCAGGTATCCGCCAACGGCCCGGACGGCTTTGTTTCGGAATCTCCGCTGCGGCGGGTGGAATACTGGCAGCTGCGCGCGGAAGCAATCGATGCGGCCCTGCAAGACCGTGCCGCATTATCCGCGGTGAAACTGGTATTTCTCGGCGACTCCATTACCGACTTCTGGCAACTGGGCGAGAATCCCTGGGTACGTGGGCAGAAATTCGGACAGGACAGCTGGCGGCCGGCCTTCGTTGAAGGACTTCCGGAAAACCGTGCCCTGAACATGGGAATTTCCGGAGACCGTACCGAACACGTGCTGTTCCGCATCCAGCCGAAAGCCGAAGGCGGCAGGGGGCAACTCGATGCGCCTGAATTGAATCCGGAGTTCATCGTGCTGATGATCGGCATCAACAATACCTGGGCGCAGGAAGATCCGGTGGTCGACAGCGTCTTCGCCGGCATTGTCTCGGTCCTGGATGCCGTGCATGCCCGCAAACCGAAGGCCCGTATCATCCTTCAGTCATTGCTTCCGACCAATGACGCCGAACGCAACCGGACTGTGGTGGTTCCGGTCAACGCCCGCGTAAAAGACCTGGCGGCCAGCCAGCCGCATGCCGGATACACCGTGTTCCTGGATCTGTATCCGAAGTTTACCGATGCCGACGGCGGACAGAACGCGGCACTGTTCGTGACCGACGGTGTGCATCCGAACGATGCCGGATACCGGACCTGGGGCGCCTCTCTGCTTCCCTTTCTGCGTTCCCAACGGCACCCCTATTGACGGACGCATGGCGGAACGCTGTAATGGCCTGAATCAAATCCACGGAGTCCGTCATGAGCGCACGCCCGAAATGGTATCTGCCTGTTTCAATCCTCGCCCTGCTGTGGAACCTGATGGGATGCGCCGCCTACCTCAGCGATGTGATGCTGAGCCCGGCTGACATCGCCGCCATGGATGCGGCGAACCAGACGCTGTACAACAGCCGGCCGGCCTGGGCAGTGGCAGCTACGGCCGTTGCGGTCTGGGGCGGCGCGGCCGGCTGCCTTGGCCTGATACTGCGCAAACGCTGGTCGGCCGTACTGCTCGAGCTGTCACTGGCGGGCGTGATTGTGCAGGACATCGGCCTGTTCATCCTCAGCGGCGTCAATCCAGGCAGCTTAGTGATGGCCATGCAGGGCTTTGTGCTGCTGGTCGCCATTGGACTGGTGGTGCTTTCACGCAGGGCGCTTGCCCGCGGATGGATTGGCTGATCAGCGCTCAGTTTCTTTCATCAGCGCCTGCATGTCCTGTAAATACGGCTTGTAATTCCCAATGGCAGTGATGGCTACGCCCTGATTGGCGACCCAAAAGCGCAGTTCCGGCAACAGTTTCGGATCCTTCAGATATGCATCGAGTACTGCTTGCGCCTCGACTTCGGAGACCGGCGATTCGCAATCGATGAGATACTGCTCACTCGGTTTGGGTTGCTGCCAGCACTTCGCCCAGATATGGTCGGCCACTTTTGATGGCGTCAGTCCCCGCACGAGCTTCCGATACTCCGGCTGCAGCATGAACAGATACGCGGTTCCGGAGCCGTTCTCCAGGTAATATTGGGACAGCGCATCGCGCAAGCGCTGGTTGCGGATCAGTCCCAGTTCGCCGCCACTGCGCATTTCCTGATAGGTCGAGTCGGAAGTCACCCATTGCCACAGCTGGCTGGCTTGATAAAACGCCAACACCGTTTTCCAGGCGGAGCCGTCCACCAATTCGCCGGTCTCGGCATAGCGGACAGCGCCCTTGCCATAGTTGATCACCTGTCGCCACAAAGCCTCGCGGCGCTCGATTGATTGCATATCAGCCTGCAGATTGACTTCAATGCGGGTCAAATACGCTTGCGCCTTGGCATCCTCGGCGCGCGCGGCATTCCAATTCGCCACTTGAATGCCCAAATAAACACCAGCCACCAACAATACAAACTCAATGCCGATAGCCATCCAGTTCTGTTCTTTCAGCGATTGCGAGAGGCGGCGGAGGATCATGGCGCGGCAAGTTCCTTTTCGATGGCCGCGAGCAGTTCAGCGGTTTCCTCGTTGATATCGCTCATCAGATGGTACTGGGTAATCGCCCACTCGCGCTGGCTGCGCAGGTAGGCCGCAAACCCCGGGTTTTCCCGTGCCAACGCCACGATTTCGGCAGCCGGCCGCTGATCGAACACCGATAGGCCCAACGGATACTGATCACGAGCCCCGTCGTTCCGGAAAGGGCGCAATACATTCGACTGGACATCCAGCAGGCTGTCGAAATTGCCGTAATAGGCCTGAATCTGATGTGCGAGTTTGCGGTTCTTCAGAAGCCCGAGGCGGCCGGAACTTATCAGGGATTCGTAGCCGTTGCGAGAACGCACCGAGATCCTCACCAGATTCACCGCGCCCATCAGGTGATCCAGCTGTTCGGGCGGAAACGCTTCGGCCGGCGGTGCTTCCCAACGCTCGCTGGCACGCACGAGAGTCACCGGCAGGCGGATTCCGAACGCCTGATCGTAAATGTAATCGACGGCGGCAATACGCAGTTTGGCCGAATCTTCCAGCTCATCGCGTATGGCAAGATGCATCCGGAGGTCCTGGGCGATTTCGGTCAGATGGCCGCGCACCAATTCACGCTCCACCCGGGCTTCCTTCCAGTTCGCCACTTGAATGCCGAGATAAACGCCGACCACCAGCAACACGAATTCGATGCCGATGGCCATCCAGTTCTGTTCTTTCAGGGATTGCGACAGGCGACGGAGGATCATGGATTTTCCTTGGCCATGGCGAGGATGTTGTTCCTGACATCATCGCTCAGAAACAGCTGGGCATTGCTCAACTGGGACTTGATGTCCCCGATACGGAGTCTCAGCAATTCGATGAAATCGGGATTCGAGCGCAATATGCCGGCGGCTCTGTCGATTTCATCAGATGAAAGGCCGGTGGTACAGGCATAATCAAGCGAGGTATCGATTCTGTCATAGTTTCCGACATCCTGGGGCAGATCGCCGCATTTGCTGCCGATGGCAGTCTGGACCTTCAACGGAATCTTCATCCGGAAGGCAATCCGGTATCTTGAATTGATGCCCTCGGACTTCAGGTTTTCATAGGCCACGCTGTTGTAGACCTCAAGCGCGGTTTTTCGCAGCATCGGATCCTTGATCAGGCCAAGCGACCCCGTCGAAGTCAGCTCGTCATAGGTCGACCGGTGTCGAACGGCTTCACCGTACTGGGTGGCGCGGTAGGCGGCGATGATCAGCGCCTCGTTCGACAACTGCGCATCGCCCTCCAGAGCATCCAGCGTTCTTTCGGCGTTGCTCAGGACATTGCCGTAATACCCATTCAGGGAAATATAGTTCCACGCTTCGGTTTTCAGGTCCTCGCGGAGCCGGCCGGTGAATATTTCGGATTGTTTGCTGGACACACGCTCCGCATTCCAGTTGCTCACCTGGATGCCCAAAACCACACCGCTCACCAGCAGAACGAACTCGATGACGATGGCGGTCCAATTCTGTTCTCTTAGGCTCTGTGCCAGCCGGCGAAGCATCATCGAACGCCTTCCTTGATTGCGGCAACGATAGGAACAATCTGTTTTCTGGTTGAGGCGTAATTGGCGGCTTTGGTGTCGTTTTCAGCAAGCTGATAGCGCAGCGCCTGCTCCATGCCCGGCGCCGCACGCAGCGCGGCGGCTGCGCGCTCGATGTCCTCGGCCGGCAAGTCGATATCGCACGTCCTGGGCAGCCAGGTGAGATTGGCCCGGCCTGTACGCCTGACCTGATCGCCACAGGCCGATTTGATCGCCTCCTGAACCGGATAGGGCATGACGCCGCGCATCAATTCGCGGTAATGCGGCCTGGACGTGACCGTCAGTGCATCGGTCCAGTCAAATTCGTAATAAGCGATCAGCAGGTTGCGGGCCTTTTCGGTACGGACCAGATTGACGGCGCCGGTAGCCACGATTTCATCGAAGGTCGACCGGCTGGACGCCGCCTCCTGCCACTGGCTTGCCTGATAGGCGCTGATGACGAATGTCTCGGCATCGACCGAACCCGGTGCCTCGAATTCACTTAAGGCGACTTTTGCATACGTCGCGGTGGTCAGGTAGTACGCCTGCAGCGCATCGACATTGTTGATTTCGCTTTCCAGATCGCCGATGAGACGGATGAACAGCTCATCCGCCCGACGCTGCTCAACCCGTGCCGCATTCCAGTTGCTGACCTGTATGCCCAGAAACACGCCGGTCACCAGCAGAATGAACTCGATCCAGATGGCGGTCCAGTTCTGTTCCTTAAGCGACTGCGAGAGCCTGCGGAGAATCATGGCTGCGCTCCGGTGACCGTCTTCAGTCCCTCTACAATATCGGAATTGTTCACGGTCATATCGAACAGACGGGTGCCGATGTCGGCAATACGCACGCGCAGATAGGGGACGAATTGCGGATTCGAACGCAATGACTTTGCCGATTTCTCAATCTCATCTTTTGGCAGATCAAGCGTGCACGGGTAATCGATGGCATTGAGAATGGCCTTGTAATCGCCGCGCGTGACGTAGCGGTCACCGCACTGCCGGGCGAGCGCGCGCTGCATGTCATTGTCGATACTCATCCGGAACGCTTCCCGATAATGCGACTTCACGCCCTCCTGCGCAAGACTGTCCATGCTCGGGACGTTGTAGATCCGCATGGCAGTCAGGCGCAATTTCTGATCCTTGATCAACCCGATATTTCCGGTTGAAATCAATTCGTCGTAAGTCGCCCGGAAACGTTGCGGATTCTTGTATTGCGTGGCGCGGTAGGCGTTGATGAGCAGCTGTTCATCCGACAGCGGCACTTTGCCGGTAAGCGCATTGACCGTCTTTTCGGCACTGACGAGCACATCGCGGTTGTATTCAATCAGGTATTGGTAAAAAAACGCCTCGTTGCGCAAATCGGCTTTCAGCCGCTCCGTGAACACCTCAGTCTTCCGCCTGGTTTCCCGTTCCGCATTCCAGTTGGAAACCTGCATACCCAGAAAAACACCGGTCACCAGCAGAATGAACTCGATCCAGATGGCGGTCCAGTTCTGTTCCTTCAGTGATTGCGAAAGACGGCGCAGGATCATGACGCAGCCCCGGACCGGTCCTGACCAGGATGCTGCCGCTTGCCGCGTGTGCAGTAAGGGTTCCCCATCGACATCCCCCGATGTCCCTGCAGGGCGGAATCGCGCTGCAAGAGCCTATAGTACCTGAGTTTTCAGGGGCGATTTCAAGGCTTTTTCTTGATGGCCAGGCTTCCGGCAGGACGATTTGGACGAACTACATGCCGCGCCCGAGCCGGCTTCGCTCCATCCACCACAGCAGGCTGCTGGCCAGCACCCAGCCGAGGAACCACGGCCAAGGCGAGCCTGGCACCGGCACGCGTGATGCCATGGCCGCATCCGGAGCAGGCGTGACCAGTTTCAGCGTGGCGGCACGGCTCAGGCTGCGGCGGAGCGCTTCGCCTTCTTTCGGGGAGTGGACATAAAACGGCAACTGGTTTTCGTCGCTGTAAAGCGTGTACCAGCCCGCGGCCTGCGGCCAGAATCCGGCGCAGCCCCGGTTGCTTCCGGTGGTTTCAACACTGAGCGCCTGACGCTCGCTATCGGTCTGAACCGTGGCGCCGGGCTGCAACTGACAGAACACCATGCGCTCTTGCGGCCAGGCCAGATCTCCACGCCGAACCGGCGGCATTTCCGTCTGCGGACGCGCCAACATCGAAACCAGATCACTCCAGATCCGGCTATGGGCATCACCGTATCCGGCCAATGCCAGACGGAAGCTGTCCGATAAGAGCAGTACGCCGACACGGCCATTGCCCTGCGCCCGCCAGAGGGCCAAAGGTTCGCCCTGTGTGCCCGTCAGTACAATCCGGGCATCGGCAGCGCTGACGCGCACCGGCTGCCGGGTCAGTGTCGGCCAATCGGCGCTTCCGGCATCCGGCGTCAGCTGCACGCTCTGGGTCAGCGTCGCCGCGTCGATGCGCAGTCCCATCTGCCGGAAATCCGCCGCCGTCTGCGCCGACATCGGGCCGGTGACACGCAGCAGCAACCCAAGACCGTTTGCAACGGCTTCACGGATATTGCGCCGCTGACCGGCATCGAAATTCTGCCAGGCGCGTTCGTCGACGATCAGCATGTCCTGCTCGGCCAATGTTTCGGCCCGGATTGCGGAATCTTCGGTACGCACCGCCATGCCCGGTCCGAGGGCGATATGGCTTTGCAGCTGCAGCCCCGCATCCAGTGCCCAGCGCCGGAGCGACTTCAGATCGGGCCCGGGGCCACCGGCATGACTGAGCAGTTTCATTGCCGTCGGTTGACTGACCGCAACCGGGACCGTGAAGTTCTCCCTGATCTTACCGGCGGAATCCAAGACCCGCAGTTGATAATTCACCCGCCCGGCGGCGCGTGCGATATCGGACAGTGCGGCCTGCCCGGAGGCATCGACGGCTTTGGCATCAACCAATGCGCCGGAAGGGTCCCGCAGTTCGACCCGCGCATCGGCCATGCCGGACACGCGGATGCGCAAGAGCCAACGGTGCCCGGTGCTGATCGATTCCGGCATCCAGAAATCGGTCAGTCCAATCGGCGGCGCGGAGGGCAGAAACCGGACGCCCCGACCCGCCACGGCTTCGCGGTCACGCGCGGGCAGGCCGTCGCCGACGATGAGCAATTGTCCGATGTCGGGCGATCGACGGAGCAAACTGGCCAGATCCGGAACGCGTGGCACCGCCAGCCCTGCCGGCGCTTCCGGCAAAGCGACGCGCTGGCCGACAGGAAGATTTCCGACGGTATCTGAGCCGGCCGTCATCACCATGCGCTGGCCGACAGGCACCTGCCGCGTTGGTGGAATCAATGCGTAATACAGCATCAGCGCCGAAATAACGCTCAAGAGCAGCAATGCACCGGTGCGCCATGGGCGGAATGCATGGCGGCGCGCGGAAAGTAGAATCAGCGCCGCGCTGATCAGAACGGCAATCCCGAGCACAACCGCCAGTAGCGTCGATGACATCATGGTTGGCGTTCCTTTTGCAGTGCCCGTTGATAGGGACTTTCAACCGGCTGCAGACGCCGTGCTTTCGGCACGGCGGGCGGCTTGGCCAATACCGGCCAGAGCAGCGCTTTGACCGCTTCGCGGCAGCTGCGGCAATCGGGCCGGCTCTCCATTTCCGCCAGCGCCACTTTCAGACCCAGGGCATCGGGCAGGCGATCGCCATGATCGGCCATCCAGGTTTTCAAATCGGCCGTCTTCGGCGGATCCGCCGCATCGAGACTTTGCCAGAACGCCAGCAGCGGAGCGTCCTCGCGCACGGCGGCACGCAACTCGTCGTCGGGCGCCTTGAAACCGCTACGGTCGCCGCTGAGCCGCCGGCTTTCATCGATCGGCGGCAATTCGGGACCGACACGGGCCAGATAGATCCGTTCAGCCTGTTGCACTTTCTTGATGAAGGCCAGAGCCCGGTATTCAAAGGGCAGCGCCTTGGCCGGTTCGGCCTGCCGCAGGTGCAGCTCGGCCTGCCACATTTCATTCAATGCCGAGCGCAGCAAGGATTTGGTTCCGGCATCGAGCAAGGTAGCGGCCTCCGGAATGTCATGCGTGTGTCCGAACTGCTCGAGGATGCTCTGATCGGAAACGGTTGCCGATTTTTCCGGCGCCTTGCCGCCGCCGTGGTCGTGACCGTCATCCGCGTGGTGCCCGCCGTCCTCCGACGGCGGTTCCGGGGTTTCGGATTCTTCGCCGAGGAACTGGCCGTAACGCAACCGAAGAACGCGCTGATCGACGCCGATGGTATCGGATCGGATTTCGAATTGCTCCCGGCTGAGTTTCTTCTTCTCGGCCAGCAGCTTTTCGGTGTCGATGATGATCTGGCGCTGGCTGCGGAAATAAGCCGGCATCACTTTTTTCAGCATGCCTTCGACGCCGCTGGCCTCATAGGCGTCTTCGACCGGCCAGCGCAGGATATACGCGGCGCTGACGGTGCTGTTGGCCTGCGGCCGGCGCCGGTCACCGACGCGGAACTGCACAATCAGATCATCGCCGGCCTGCATGCCCAGCGCGGCCAGATCCAGCGTGGCCGCATAGCGCTGCCGTTTTGACGTTCCTTGGCCGATCAACGCGCGGCTACTGCTTTTGAATTGGATGTTCTCGCCGCTGCCTTGGGCCAATTGAATTTCCATGACCGCATCGGACAGACCGTAATCGTCTTCGGCCTCCAGCTGCAGCGGCCATGTGCGCTGCCCCGGGGCAAGCAGGCTCAGACTGCGGTCCGGAAGGCTGACGCGCCATTGCGGCGCCTGATCGGGAATGGCATCCAGACGCTGCCAGGGTTTGTTCTGCGCCTGCCCGTCGATGACCGCCCGGTACACATCCGAAGCCGTCATGACGGCATCCGCTGTCCAGGCATCGCCTTCGCGGTGCAGATCCACGTTGCGCCCGCTGAAAAACTGCAGCCGCACCTGCCCGGGTTGCGGCGCGAATCGCAATTGCCAGACAATGCGGCTGCCCTCCGGAAATTTCGCCGGCAGACCGGTTTCATTCCGCGCAGGAAGTCCGGTGTATGCCGGTGGAATAATCCGAAGATGGGCCTCGATCAACTTTACCGGCGTACGCGCGACCGACTCCACGGTCGCTTGCGTTTTGAAGCGTCCGGCTTCCTGCGGCTTCGGCCAAAACAATGCGGCGGAAATCATGGCCAAGCTCAGCAGCAGCATTCCGGAAATCCACGCCATCGGGAACGGCCGGCGCAGATCCTGTTCCGGCAGGGCGGCCAGGCGCTGCTGGATGCGCTGACGCTGCAGGCCGACCAGAGGCGATTCGGACGTCTGATGGCCAAACAGCAGATCCGCACTGTTTTCCAGAACAGGCAAGGCATCCAGACGCCTGATCAGCCACGCGTTATCCAGGCGCTGCAGCCGATGCCGCAGAATCAATCCGAACAGCGCGAGCGCAGCACCCAGAAAAACCCAGGCGGCAATCGCGCCGACACTTTTCCCGAGGAGGTAACACGCCGCCGCCAATGGCGGAAGACCGATTGCCAGAACGACGCCGACCTCACGCCAACGGGCCTGTGTGAGCCAACGCAGGGGACGCACAGGAACCGTCATGCCGGCGGGCTCCGCGCCGGCCGCGTGGCCAGCACGCGTTCGGCAAGAAACAACAGGGCAATGGCCATCATCAGCCACGGCTGCAGTGGCTGCGGATCGGGAATGGTTCGCGCGGCGCCGGTACGGGGTCGCTGATTCAACGCCGATGCCGTGTCGGGCTGAGGCATTGCCGTCAGCACCGCCTGTAATTGATCGGGAAAGGCGGCATCAAGCAGTTGCGGCGTCTGCGAACCGTTCAAGGGCTGTCGCCACTGCAATATGCGGCCTTCGCCCAAGGCCTGCTGCTCAAGCAGGATGCTACCGTCTTCCGTGCGCCAAAGCACGTCAGACATGCCGGCATCGGTTAGCGCATCCGGCGCGAGCATGAGCGTACCGCCCGCCCGCCGTTTCCGGAATTTTGCCGGCGGACAGAACCACCCAGATCCGCGCCGATGCCGGTGGCGTAGCCTCCGCGGCAAGCAAGGGCAGATCGCGTTGCTGCGCCTCCGGCAGCTGCGCCTGCCAGACCCGGTAGGCCGCGCGGAAATAGCGCGCACGGTCTGCATTTGCAGGATCGGCAGTCAGCACCATGGCCGGAACTTCAGGCTGCGACGCGGTCTCGCGCGTCCGGCCTTTGACCACCCGCCATTCCACCGCACGCTGCAAGCGAGGCCGCTCGGCATCCCAACCATGCAGGCGTTCCGGCACCAGTACCGTCAAGCGGGTTTTGGCCGGTAGTCGTGCATCCAGTTCGCGCAGCAGACTGGCCACCGGAACCGCTGTCGGCGGCAGTGGACGGTCCGCTTCGGGAAAGCCGGGCGCCAGCCAATGCCTGCTCACCGAGGACCCCGAGGGCAGCTCGGCATCAGGTGGCCAGATGACGCCCGGCACCGCCACCAGCCAATGCGCCGGAGCCGACGTGTGCTGACGGACGGGAATCGCCAGAAAAAGTACAAGCAGCGCCAGCAGAAGCAGGCGAAGCAGCAGCAACAGCCATTCCTGCACGATCGGCTGACGCCGTGGACGGAAACGGGCCTGCAGCCAGCGCAAGGCGGCAAAATCGGTGCGCTGCTGCTGTGAGCGTCGGCTCAGATGGATCAGCACCGGCAGCGCCAAGGCCAGCAAGGCCAGAAATGCGGAAGGCAGCAGGAAATTCATGCGCTTTCCTGAAAGCGCGCCTTGCCCTGCGCGAACAGACGTACCAAGGGCGCGTCGAGGCGCTCATCCAGAACATACGGCACATGCCGGATGCCGGCCGAAGTCAGACGCAGCGCCAGTTCTTTGCAGGCGGCGGAAAACGCACGCAGATAGTCCTCGCGGGCGGCGGCGGCATCGGTCAGCAGGGCCGCGCCGGATTCGACATCGATGAAGCGCCGGCCATCGCGGAATGGAAAGTCGCGCTCTTCGACGGTCAGGATCTGGATATTCAGTACCTCGCGTCGGGCGGCGGCTAGCCGTTCAATCAAGGCCAGGGCACGCTCGTCGAAATCGTCGCTGAGCAGCAGCACCAGATCGTTGGCGTGGATGCGCTCCCAGATCGGCCGACAGGCGGCTTCATCCGGCCAGGCGCCCGCTGCCGACAACGCGCTCAAGGCCTGCAGACAACGGTCGCGGTGACGGGTGCCGCTGCCGGCATTGATGACCTGCAGTCGGTCACCGCTGACCGCAATCAGGCCGAAACGGTCGCCCTGCCGGCAGGCCAGCTCGAACAGACAGGCGGCCTGTGCTTTCGCGGCCTGCAGCCGGCTCCAGCCGGGCCGTGCGGCATCCGATTGCGCCATCGAAGCACTGGCGTCGAGCAGCACCCAGGCGGCCAGTGGACTGTCGCGCTCGGATTCACGCACGAAGAATTTATCGGAGCGCGCGTACAGTTTCCAGTCGATCTGGCGCGGCTCGTCGCCCGGCTCATAAGCGCGGTACTGGGCGAACTCCATGCCGGCGCCGCGTGAACGGCTGTGATGCTGGCCGATGCCGAGCGCGCCCGATACCCGGCGCGAGACCAGACGCAGCCCTTTCAGGCGCGCCCGGACATCAGCGGGAATCAGATCGGGTCCGGCCATGGCGTTTGGGCTCAGTGCGGGTATGGAACCGCAGCCAGCAGCAGGGCCACCACGTCATCGGCGCTCTTTTGTTCGGCTTCGGCCATGAAGGTCAGCAACAGGCGGTGGCGCAGCACCGGTGCCGCCAATGCGCGGACGTCGTCCTCGGTGACCGCAAAGCGGCCGTGGATGAGTGCACGCGCCTTGGCGCTGAGCACCAGTGCCTGTCCGGCACGCGGACCGGCGCCCCACTTCACCCATTGCCCGATGCCCGGTGTTTCGGACTGCGGCCGGCTGGCACGCACCAGACGGTTGATCCAGGCCAGCATGTCGGCGCTGATGTGGACCTCGCGTACCAGTTTCTGCAGGCCGAGCACGGCCTCGCCGGCCATCACCGTCGGCACCCGCGAAGATCCGCTGCCGGTGGTCTGCATCAGGATGTCGCGCTCTTCGTCTTCGCTGGGATAGTCGACGCGGATATGCAGCAGGAATCGGTCGAGCTGCGCTTCCGGCAGCGGATAGGTGCCGGCCTGCTCCAGCGGATTCTGCGTTGCCAGAACGAAAAACGGTTCCGGCAGGGCATGCGTGACGCCGGCATAACTGACGGTATGTTCCTGCATGGCCTCCAGCAGGGCGGCCTGGGTCTTCGGCGGCGTGCGGTTGAGCTCGTCGGCCAGCAGCAGGTTGGTGAACACCGGACCGGGCTGGAATTTGAAGTGGCGTTTGCCGGTACCGTGGTCCTCTTCCAGGATTTCGGTCCCGAGGATATCGCTCGGCATCAGATCGGGTGTGAACTGGATGCGCCGGAACGCCAGTGCCAGCGCCTGCCCGAGTGAACGAACCAACAGGGTCTTGCCCAGGCCCGGAACGCCCTCGAGCAGACAGTGACCGCCGGCCAGCAAACCGATCAACAGTTGTTCGACCACCGCATCCTGGCCGACGATGGCCTTGGCAATGGCGGCGCGCAGCGCGCCGAGCTGGTCGAGGGTGGCTTGGATATCGGCTTCGGTACTGGTCATGGCGGGCTTTTCCGGTTGGGGTTTCATGGCATCAGGCATTGAGGGCGTACATCACGATATTGACCGCGAACTTGGTATTGTCTTCGGCCAGAAAGCGCTTGTTGCGCCAATCGTAATCCCACTCGCAGCCGTAATCTTTGTTGCTGTAAAGCAGACCGAGGCGGCCATCGAATTCGATGCCCTTGAGGTAATCGTGCACGATGTCGTCACCCCATCCGTTCAATTCGAAACCGGTGGTCGGCGGCTCGCTGAAGCGGAAAAAACTCGAATACAGCGGGTGGGTATTGGGAATCTTGCGCAGCGCCTTCGGCCCGAAAATGGAGGTCATCTGCGCCTCGAAGGACTTGGCGAACAGGCCGTCGATGTCATGGTTGCAGTCATCGACGAAAATGAAGCCGCCGCTGCGCAGATAGGCCTCGAAGTTGCGGCGCTCGGCCGGACTGAACTGCACCAGTTTGTGTCCGGCCAGATAGCAGAACGGGGCCAGACGCATTTTCGGATCCGACAGGGCGATCACGTGTTCTTTCGGATCGACGCGCAGACTGGTGTAATCGATCAGCGAGGTGATGATGTTGGACGGCATGCGCGCATCCACATCCCAGTCTCCGGATTCGTACATCAGCCGGGTGAAGCGGAAATCGTATTCAGGGCCTGCGGCGGCCATGCGCGGCAGTGCGGCCATCGCCGCACCGCCGAACATCAAACGCAGGAAGTCGGCACGGTCCATGCCGGCTCCCGGGACATCACACGGCGTCCGACAGCGAGGTGAAGGTGAAGTCGCGGATCTTCATCGGCGGAATCATCATCACGAACGGGGATTCGTCGTCACCGAGGCGGATCGGTTTGCCGAGTTCTTCGATGTTGTTGAGCATGATCACCGGCGACTCGTTGAAACGGAAATTCTTGATCGGGTACTTGATCTCGCCGTTCTCGATGTAGAAGGTTCCGTCGCGGGTCAGACCGGTCAGCAGCACGGTCTGCGGGTCGACCATGCGGATGTACCAGGTGCGGGTGACCAGAATGCCTTTGGCCGTGCCCTTGACCAGATCCATGGTGGACTTGGTGCCGCCGGCCATGATCAGGTTGCCGGGCGAACCCTTGGCTTCCTTGCCCTTGAGCTTGGCCCAATAGCGGGAATATTCAAGATAGGACACCTTGCCCTTGTCGATGATGGTCATCTTCTCGCGCGGCAGGCCCTCGCCATCCCAGGGCATCACCGGCACATCCGGATTCCAGGGGTCGCTGGTCAGGGTCACGCGCGGATCGAAGACCTGCTCGCCGAGCTTGTTGCCGCCGCCCTTTTTGGTCAGGAAGCTGCGGCCTTCATCGGCCTGGCGGGCATCGAAGCCGTTCATCATGAAGGAAATCAGACCGGCGGAAGCGGCCGGCTCGAGAATGACGGTGTATTTGCCCGGCTCCAGCGCTTTCGCGCCGCGCGAACCCTTGGCCTTCTGGATGGCGGTCTGGATTTCACGCGAAGCTTTGAAGTCCTCCAGACTGCCGGCATTGCGGGCGACCCAGCCGGAACCGGTACCGTCATCGGTGCGCACGGTGCAGGTGTAATCCAGGCCGGTCGACTGCTGGTAGGCGAAATTGCCGTTGCTGTTGGCCGAAGCGAAGAAACCGACGCTGTCGGACAGGAAACCGGCGGCGATCAGCCCGTCGTTCTTGCACGGATTGATGGAATCGGCGGCGACCTGGGCGCGGTACTCCGGGGTGATCGCGGCGATGCCGGCATTGTAGGTCGGCGTCGGTTTATAGGTCTGCTTGCCGATGGCCGGAACGAATTCCTCGTTTTCCGGCGCCAGCCGTGCCAGCTCCTCGGCACGTCGGACCACGCGGGCCAGCGATTCGTCGTCGAATTCATTGATGGTGGCGACGCCGACGCGCTTGCCGAAAGCGACCTGCACCGCCAGTTCGGCATTGGTGACGATGCCGCTGGTGGACACGTTGTTCAGCGCGAAGCGGATGTTGCCGTTGATGCCGCCGCCGAGGGTGGCGGTGCATTCGTCGGCCTTGCTCAGCGCGATGACCTTGTCGAGGATCGCTTTGGCCTGTTGTTCCGTATACATGCTCATGGATGCTTGCTCCTGTAGTGAGGTCGGTTAGCCCAGGGACCGGGCCGTGCTGATGACGTTGATGCCGTCGAAGCGCGCGGTGCTGGAACCGTGCGAGACCGCGGAAACCTGGCCGGGCTGGCCCTTGCCGTCGAAGAACGAACCGCCGAAACGGTAATCGCGCTCGTCGCAGACGGCCGAACAGGCGTTCCAGAATTCCGGAGTGCGGATCTGGTAGGCGACGTCCTCGACCATGCCTTTGATCTTGCCGTTTTCGATTTCGTAGAACAGCTGGCCGCCGAACTGGGCGTTGTAGCGCTGCTGGTCGATCGAGAACGAGCCGTCGCCGATGATGTAGATGCCCTTCTCGACATCCTTGATCATGTCGGCCACCGACAGCGGGGACTTGCCCGGTGCCAGCGAAACGTTGGCCATGCGCTGGAACTGCACGCTCGACCAGGAGTCGGCGTAGCAGCAGCCGTGCGATTCGGTTTCACCGATGATGTGGGCCTGGTCGCGGATGGCCTGGTAATTGACCAGCGTACCGTCCTTGATCAGATCCCAGCGCTTGGTCTTGACGCCTTCGTCGTCGAAACCGACGGCGCCGAGGGTGTTCGGCTGGACTTTGTCGGCGAAGATGGTGACCTTGTCGCTGCCGTATTTGAATTTGTCCTTCAGCTTGTCGAGCGTGGCGAAGCTGGTGCCGGCGTAGTTGGCTTCGTAGCCGAGCACGCGGTCGAGTTCGAGCGGATGGCCGACCGATTCATGGATGGTCAGCCAGGTATGGGTCGGATCCAGCACCAGATCGTATTTGCCCGGCTTGACCGACGGCGCTTTCAGTTTCTGCTGCGCCTGCTTGGCGGCGGCGACGGCGTCTTCCTTCATGTCGAAGCGGTCGTTGTAGACCATCAGGCCATTGGGCAGTTCGATGTGGCGGTCGCCGTCGAGGTACTCATAGCCCATGCCCATCGGCGAGGACATGCTGTCGCGGCTGCGGAACTTGCCGGTGGCTTTGTCGATGGCGGTGACAGTGAAGGTCGGCCAGATCCGGTGCACGTCCTGGTCGATGTAGGATCCGTCGGTGGAGGCGAAATACTTCTGCTCGTTGACCAGGAACAGCATCGAGTTGACGAAGTTGGCGCCGGCGGCCATGGCCGCGCTGTTGGCGGAAAGCAGCAGGTCGACCTTGTCCTTGACCGGCACTTCCATGGCGTTTTTCCTGATCGGCGTGGCCCAGGATACTTCGCCGACGCCCTTGACCGGGGCCAGCTGCACCGGCTTGGTCTGTGATTTGGAGTTGGCCTTGGCGATGGCGACCGCCTGCTGCGCGGCCTTGGCCACGCCGGCGTTGCTGAGATCGCTGGTGGCGGCGAAGCCCCAGGTGCCATTGGCGATGACCCGGATGCCGGCACCGATGGACTCGGTGTTGACCACATTCTGCACCTTGTCTTCGCGGGTAATCACGAACTGGCGCATGTAGCGCCCGATGCGGACGTCGCAGTAGCTGGCGCCGGCGCCGGTCGCGGCGTTCAGGGCGATGTCGGCCAGCACCTTCTTGCGCGCCGGATCCATTTTGGTCAGCAGTGCCTCGGCCGCCACGGCATTGCCGAAGCCGGGAATCATGAAGCCGCTCAGGCCGAGGCCCGATGCCGCCAAGAAATGTCGTCTATCCATCGCAGTGCTCCTGGGTTGAATGGGGGTGCGTCCCGCCGGCAGGCGGTTGGCGAATCCCCATCATAGTGAAGGCCGTGCGGCAATGGCATAGCCCATAAGTCATGCCGGCGGGATTCATCCCAGCGACCGCGCGGTGTTGATGATGTTGATGCCGTCGAAACGGGTGGTGGCGGCGCCGTGCGAGACCGCGGACACCTGGGACGGCTGGCCCTTGCCATCGAAGAACGAGCCGCCATGGCGGAAGTCGCTCTCGTCGCAGATGGCGGTGCAGGCATTCCAGAATTCCGGGGTACGGATCTGATAGGCCACATCTTCGATCATGCCGGTGATCTTGCCGTTCTCGATTTCGTAGAACAGCTGGCCGCCGAACTGGGCGTTGTAGCGTTGCTGGTCGATTGAGAACGAGCCGCGGCCGAGGATGTAGATGCCCTTTTCGACGTTTTTGATCATGTCCGCGGGCTGCAGGGGCTTTTTGCCCGGCGCCAGCGAAACGTTGGCCATGCGCTGGAACTGCACATCGGCCCAGCTCTGGGCGTAGCAGCAACCCTGCGATTCGGTCTCGCCGATGATGTGGGCCTGATCGCGGATAGCCTGGTAATTGACCAAAATGCCGTCCTTGACCAGATCCCAGCGCTTGGTGCGCACGCCTTCATCATCGTAGGCGACGGCGCCGAGCGTGCCCGGTGCGGTCTTGTCGGCGAACAGGGTGACGATGTCGCTGCCGTAGCGGAAGCCCTGCTCGCGCTTGTCGAGCGTGGCGAAGCTGGTGCCGGCGTAGTTGGCTTCGTAGCCGAGCACGCGGTCGAGTTCCAGCGGATGGCCGACGTTTTCATGGATGGTCAGGAACAGATTGCTCGGGTCCAGCACCAGATCGTATTTGCCCGGTTTGACCGAGGGCGCCTTGAGCTTCTGTACGGCGTGCTTGGCCGCCTGCACGGCGTCCTCGAGCATGTCGTAGCGGTCCTTGTAAGCTGTCAGCCCGTTGGGTAGTGGGATGCTGCGGCCGCCTTCAAGATATTCGTAACCCATGCCCATCGGCGAAGACAGCGCATTGCGGCTGCGGAATTTGCCGCTGGCCTTGTCGATGGCGGTGACATTGAAGTTCGGCCAGATGCGGTGCACGTCCTGGTCGATGTAGGAGCCGTCGGTCGACGCGAAATATTTCTGTTCGTTGACGATGAACAGCTGCGAGTTGATGAAATTGGCGCCGGCGGCCATGGCCGCGGCATTCACGCCGAGCAGTAGCTCGACCTTGTCCTTTACCGGCACCGCCATGGCATTGCGGCCGATCGGGGTGGCCCAGGACACCTGGCCGACGCCCTTGACCGGCGCCAGACGCACTGGCTCGGTCTGCGCCACGCTGTTGGCTTTGGCGATGGCCACGGCCTGGCGGGCGGCGCGCGCGATGCCGTCGTTGCTCAGATCGCTGCTGGCCGCGAAACCCCAGGTGCCGTTAACGATGACGCGGATGCCGGCACCGGTGGACTCGCTGTTCAGGACGTTCTGGACGCGTTTCTCGCGGGTGGTGATTGATTGCCGCAGGTAGCGCCCGATGCGCACGTCGCAGTAGCTGGCGCCGGCGGCGGTGGCGGCGCCGAGCGCGATATCGGCCAGCACTTTCTTGCGGGCCGGATCCATGGTTTCCAGCAGGGCTTCGGCCGCTACGGCGCGGCCGTATCCGGGAATCATCAGGGCGCCGAGCGATGCGCCCGAGGCTACCAGGAAATCACGTCTGTCCATCACAGCTTCTCCGTCCCGCGGAATGCGTCAACCGATACCCATCATAACTGAAATCGGCGGCGGGACAGAAGTGCTAGAGGCGGTGCTCGTTGAGGATGTCGGAAATCGGCGAGCCGGCCATTTTGGCCAGCTCATCCAGGGATTTCGGGGTTTCGTCAACCAGACTGTTCTGGATGTTCTCGAGCTGGTCGAAAATGCGCTCGAACACATGCACCAGATCAGGATCGAAGTGGGTACCCGAACGTTCCCGGAAGTACACCAGGGTCTCCTCGGCCGACCAAGCCGTCTTGTACGGACGAGCCGAGCGCAACGCGTCGTAAACGTCACAGATTGCGGCGATGCGACCCGACAGCGGAATTTCCTCGCCCTTCAGGCCCTGCGGGTAGCCGTTGCCGTCCCAGTGCTCGTGATGGTATAGCGCGATTTCCGCAGCCAGACGGCTGAGCGGGGTACCCATGCTGTCGCTCATGATGTGATGGCCGATGCGGGCATGATGTTTCATGATTTCACGCTCTTCCGACGTGAACGGTCCGGATTTCTGCAGGATCGCCTCGGGAATGCCGATCTTGCCGATATCGTGCATCGGCATGGCCAACCTCATGTGCTCGCACTGCTCTTCGGTCAGGCCGATGGCGCGCGCCATCAGCGCCGCGTATTCGCCGATGCGCATGACGTGACGCTCGGTTTCGTTTTCCTTGTAGCCTGCGGCACGGGAGAGAATGCCGATGATGCTCTGGTAGCTGCTGCGCAACTGCGCGGTGCGCTCATGCACGGCCTGTTCCAGCTGGTTGCGTTCCAGACGAAGGAAGTGATTTGCCGCGCTCAGTTCCAGATTGTTGCGGACCCGCAGCAGCAGCTCGGGCAGATCCAGCGGTTTGCAGATGTAGTCGTTGGCGCCCAGGGCCAGGCCTTTGCGTCGGTCTTCCGGACGGCTGAGCGCGCTGGCGATGATGATCGGCGCCGCGCTGCGGTCCCGCACTGCCAGCGCCTGCAGGATATCGAACCCGTTCGGCGCCGGCATGTCCAGATCGAGTACCAGAAGATCCCAGGGATTGCTTTGCAGCCAGGCCAGGGATTCCGCGGAATCGCTGAAGGCGCGGATGTTGCGCAGGCCGAATGCGCGCATGCTGGACTCGAGCAGGCGCAGATTGGCGGGCGTATCATCGACCAGAACCACGGTCGCATTTTTCAAATTATCGGGCAGCATCGGTTTATCCTCGGGAGTTCAGTAGAGCGCTGACCAGACGGCGCAGTTCGGCGCTGTCCAGCGGTTTGGCCAGAAAACCCTGGCAATCCAGATCGAGAAGCTGGCCGGCCCCGACCACGCCGCTGAGCACCACGACCTTGAGCGCGCGGGTGCGGACATCGGCACGCAGCGCCTGCAGGAGATCCTTGCCGTTCATCCCGGGCAGATTGATATCGAGTAGCAGCAGCACGGGCGGTGCATCCAGTATACGCGCAAGGGCTTCACGGCCGTCGGCAACGACGTCGATGCATGCCATGTCTTCAAGCGCCATCTTGACCAGGAACTGACTGGCGGGATTGTCTTCGACCAGAACAACGCGCGGCAAGGCCCGGGGCTGCTCAGACGTCAGCGGCGCCGTGGCCGGCACCGGCGGGACGGAACGGTTCAACGGAAGCTCGATCCAGAAACTGCTGCCGATGCCCGGATGGCTGCTGACGCCCATGCGGCCGCCCATCAGCGTGGCGAATTCGCGGCACAGCGACAGGCCGAGTCCGGTACCGAGAATGGCGGTATTCTCGCGGCCCAGTCGCTGGAACGGCTGGAACAGCTGGCCCTGCAGTTCGGCGCCGATGCCCATGCCGGTATCCTCGACGATGATGCGCACATGCTGGCCGGCGATCTGGTAGGTCAGCGTAATCTGGCCTTCGGGCGAGTTGTACTTGATGGCATTCGATATCAGATTGATGATGACCTGACGCAAGCGGCGCGGATCGGCCGGTACGCTGAAGTCTTCAGGCGGTAGATCGAGGTTCAGCGTCAGCCCGGCACGCTCGATTTCAACGCGGACCAGTTCGGCGCAGGCCAGCATGGCTTCGCGCACGATGACCGGCTGAAGTTCAATGGACTGGGGTTCCGATTGGGCACTGGACCACTCCAGAATATCGCCGACCACCTGGTTCAGGTGACTGCTGGCACTGATGATTTCGTCGATGTACTGCGGCTCGTCGTTTCCGCTGCCGGACGGGTGCTGCATGCGGATGAGCTGTGCAAAGCCCTGGATGGCATTGAGCGGCGTACGTAGCTCGTGAGTCATGCTGGAAATGAAGCGCGACTTGGCGACGCTGGCGGCCTGGGCCTCGAGGCTGGCTTCGCGCAGCTCCATTTCGGTATTCTTCAGCGCGTCGATGTCGTGATGGGTGCCGCCGACCAGCAGCGCCTTTCCGGTCTGCGGGTCGCGCTCGAGCACGCGGCCGCGACTGAGCAGCCAGTGGTAGTTGCCGACGGCGTCGGCAAAGCGGTATTCGCTGTAGTAGAAATCCTGCACGCCGTCGACGGCCAGCTGTTTGGCTTCGAAAACGGCCTTCAGATCCTCGGGGTGGCCGTGCGAACGGAATTCCTCCTCGGTGACCGTTTCACCGCTCAGGCCGAAACGCTTGGCGAAGCGGCCGCGCACGGTTACGGTATTGGCGCGCAGATCCTGCTCCCAGACGCTTTCGGTCGTGCCTTCCAGAACCAGTTCGAGGCGCTGCTGCGCCTGCTGCCGTTCGGCTTCACTTTGGCCCAGACGCTGGCCCATGGCCGAGGCATGTCCGGCCATGGCGTCCAGTTCGCTGATTTCGGAACCGGCCCTGGCCGGCTGCCACAGGCCGTTGCCGATCTGGTCGAGCATGCGGGAAACGCCGATGATCGGCTTCTCCAGACGTGCGCTCAGGCTGCGCGAGCGCAGCCACATGTAGGTGAAGAATACTGCATAGAAGAATACGAGTCCGGCGATCAGCAGATAGCCGATCTGGGTGAAGCGTCCGGCCAGCATATTGGTTTGCTGGAAGATATCCTCCTCGGCAACCACGGCCATCAACCGCCAGCCGGTCTGCTCGATGCGCGTCCATGCCACCAGATGCGACTTGCCGCCGAGGGGCAGCGCGATGATGCCGGAAGCATTGGCCTGCATGGCCCGTGCCAGCTTCTGGGTGTCCTTGCGTTTGCCGAGATTGAAATCAGAGGGTTTGTACCTTTCCTTGCTGATGGCTTCGTCATAGGTGAAATCGGTCAGCTCGGTCAGGCCGAAATCGGCTTCGCCGGCTTCGGGCAGTGCCATGATGTTCAGCTCGTCACTGACCAGCACGGCATAGCCATTCCAAGGCACCTTGAGGTTGCTGATTTCCGTCAGAATGTTGCCGACCGTGACATCCAGCCCGACCACGCCTTCCAGAAAGTCGGCGCGGTACACGGGCGCGATGGCGGACATCATCCAGCCCTGTCCGGCCGGATCGACATAGACATCGGTCCAGACTACGCCGCGTTTCGGGTTGTGTTTGGCATCGGCCAGATAGTAGAAGTTGTAGTCCGGAATCGGCATGTTGTGGTCATACTGTTCCGGCGTCAGGAACCAGGGATAGATGTAGTTCAGACTGTCCCAGCTGTTGAAGTAAATCGCCGACACCAGCGGATTCTCGGCTTTGATCTGGCGCATCAGGCCATCGACGTGTTCGAGCTTGGCGAGCTTGACCAGGTCATGGCCGCTCTTTTTCCAGAGCGCGGCCGAATAGAACACCGCGGGGCGGCCGTCGTCCTTCGGGCTGTAGTGCACGCCGGTATCGGTCAAAGCCAGATTCGAGGTCAACGGCACGGTTTTGGGGTCACGCAGCGCGCTGCCCACTTCATTGGCATACATGCGTGTAAGCGCGCCGATTGCCGACAGCTGCTGGTCGATGACGCGCGATTCCTGGCTGGCCACCGCGCGCAGGTCGTTGCGCGCGTTCTCCCGCAGATACTCGATCTGGGCATCACGGATGGCGCTGTTGCTGAGCAGGTAGACGGCAATCAGGACCGTCTCCACCAGCAGCAGCGGAATCAGCGCACTTTGCATGAAGGCGCGCCACATCCAGGTGCGCAGCTGCACCGTAGGGTTTTGTTTCATCGGTTTCAAGGCGTTATCGGCATAATCGGCGGTATTCGAGCATACCGAGTTGACTGGGCACTGCCAATGCCGGCACCGGCAAAAAAAGAGGCCACGCAGGGCGTGGCCTTTAAAAGTGTGATGGAATGAACACACCTGGGATCGGCGGAGCAGAGAGAGGGAGGGCGCTCCGCACATCAGGTAAATCCATATTATTTTAATAATACAAGTATTGGTATTAATATTTTTAATAGTGATTATGTGTATTTTTAATTTAATCAACCACATATCGCGCAGCACATCGGCCTCAGGACCTCGCCAAGCCCTGATGAGCCCGCGCGCGCACGGGGTTTGGGTCTGCCGACTCCGCCGAGATGTCGGAAATCCGTCCACCACAGTTGAATTGTAAATTTATTGTGAAATCGAAAGAATCCCGGACCAAGGCCAACCCATATATCGGTTATTTGCGCGGAACCGGCACGGCCTTCCACACCAAGCCATCGCCTTTTGATTTCCTGTCCGCTACCAGCGCAGGGATTACAATGAAAGCCTGTACAGGCCAATGAGAACTCCATGAGCGCGCTGCCACCCTGCCCCAAATGCCAATCCGAATACACCTACGGCGACGGGGACAACTATGTCTGCCCGGAATGCGCCCACGAATGGCCGCAATCGGCCGCCGCGGAAACGCCCGATGCCGCAAAAACCGTCAAGGATGCGGTCGGCAACATCCTGCAGGACGGCGATACGGTGACGGTGATCAAGGACCTGAAAGTCAAAGGCAGCTCGTCCTCGGTCAAAGTCGGCACCAAGGTCAAGAATATCCGTTTGGTCGACGGCGATCACGACATCGACTGCAAGATCGACGGCTTCGGTGCCATGCAGCTGAAATCGGAATTCGTACGCAAAGCTTGAAAGTGGCACATGTGGCCGTAATCATTTTCAATCGACGGCGAATAATCTGACGTTCCGCATCCGAGCCATTTGCCGTTGCTGCGCCTTCACATTACGCTTTCGGCTTTTCATGTACCGTGAAGCCTTTCCTAAATAAGTGAATGACCCATGCGCCTTTTCATGCTCGCCTGTATTTTGCTGTTGAGTGCTTGCAGCGCCAAAACACCGGAGCACGTCAAACCGGTGTCCAACTTCGATGGCCCGCGCTACCTGGGCACCTGGTATGAAATCGCACGCATCGACAGCCGTTTTGAAAAAGGTTTGAGCCGGGTCACCGCCACCTATACCGCGCGCGACGATGGCGGCATCACCGTGGTGAACCGCGGTTTCGAAGCCGCCAGCGGGCAATGGAAGGAATCGGTCGGCAAGGCGTATTTCGTCGACGGCAAGGACAAAGGCCACCTGAAGGTCTCGTTCTTCGGCCCGTTCTACGGGGCCTACGTGGTGTTCGAGCTGGAACGCGAAGGCTACCAATACGCCTTGATCAGCGGACCGGACACCTCGTATTTCTGGCTGCTGTCGCGCACGCCGACGATGGATGAAAAACTACGCCGTGAATTGATCGACAAGGCGGTGGCCAAAGGCTTCCGCCGTGAAGACATCCTTCTGGTCGATCAAACCGCGGCGCCCTGATTGCACGTGCATCCGCTGCTGCTTCTGCCACTGGCGCCGCTGCTTCTGCTGCAAGGCCTTTATGTCCGTAAAGTCACGCCGCGTCTGCCGGAACCGCCGGGGCCACGCAGCGGTGAGCTCGGCGATGGGCAACCTCTTCGCCTGCTGATTCTGGGGGATTCGGCGGCGGCCGGCGTCGGTGCCGCCACGCAATCAGATGGCTTATCGGGCCAGTTGATTCAAAAGCTGAAGGGCAGCTATCGAATATCCTGGAAACTCTGGGCCGGCAACGGTCGGACCAGCGCGCAATGCCTGGCTTTGCTCGACGCGCATGACGCGGAGACCTTCGATACCGTAGTGATTTCCCTCGGCGTCAATGATGTGACCAGCGGCGTGTCGCTGGCGGCCTGGCAGGCGCAACAAGCGCAACTGGCCGATCTGCTGCGTGGCAAATTCGCGGCAAAACGCATCTTATTCACCGCTTTACCGCCGATGCATCACTTTCCGGCACTGCCGCAACCGCTGCGCCATGTGCTCGGTGTGCGCGCCAAAACATTCAACCGGGTACTGCAGGCCTTCGTTTCAACTCGGGATGATTGCCGTCTGCTGCAGTTCGGTGCGCCGATGCAGGCCGAATTCATGGCCGTGGATGGCTTTCACCCCAGCGCCGTCACCTATGGGCTCTGGGCCGAGCAGGCTGCCAAGGCCCTTATTGCGGCGGATTGAATCCGTCAAAGCGCTGCACCACGCCCTTGAAACCGAACGTGGCCCATTGCGCCGGCGTTCCGGCAACGCTTTGGCAGAGGAAGCCGGCCGCTTCCATCCGTTTCCGGAAACGCACATGCAACCGGCGCTTGGGATCGACGATGATGATGCGCGTTCCGGCATCGCTGTGCCGGGCCAGGAATGCGGAAAGCAACGCGGGATGATCCGGCTCGTACAGCAGATCGCTGCCGATGATCAGATCGAAAACCCCCAGATCCGGATCCGGGACACGCCAATCCAGGCGTTGGAAGGGCGTATCGGCCAGGGCATTGCGTTGGCTGTTGTCGTGCAAAAATGCTTCCGCGCGCGGATGGTAGTCGGTGGCCAGAATATCGCCGCCGCGTGCGTTGATGACCAGGCTGGCCATGCCCAGGCCGCAGCCCAGCTCCAGAATGCGGCCGGTGCCCAGAGGTTCGCGGCTGAGCAGATCGGCCAACAGCACGCCCGAAGGCCAGAGCATGCCGAAGAACGGCCAGCTGGCCGGCGATATGCCGAGCGCTTCGGCCGAGCCGTCCGGATCATCGAATTGGTTGCCGTCGACCAGACGTCGGATGCGGTAGGCAATGCCGTCGAAATGATGGGTGTCGACACGGGTCTGCAGCGGCGGGGCCATGGCGTGCTCGGATTCAAATCGTGAGTGATATGAATCCCGGGCAAGTCCGGACCGGTGTGCGTGCCGGTGTGGCCGCGGGCGGGAACGGAGCTGGACAAATCCATGCGAACCCCCACCCTACGCCTTTGCCGGCGCAAACGCCAGCCGTGTCAGTATGCGAACTGCTTGAAGATCTGGTCGATGTCGCCGTTCCAGACGCCGTGATACAGCGCCAGCTTGCGCTCGGCCGGAGTTTCGTTGGCCAACGCGATCTCCATCAGCGGATGCAGGAACAGCGCCTCATCATCGCCGTGCCGGTTCAAGCGGCGGCGGTTCTTCAGGCCCAGTGCCGAAATCTTCAGCGCCTCGATGGCCAGCTCGCGCAGGCTGTGATGGCGGAACGGCAGCTTCAAGCCGTGCTTCGGCACGCCATCGCGCAATTGGTTGCGCTCGGCCATGCTGAAATCCTTGACCAGATCCCAGGCGGCATCGAGCGCTTCGGTGTCGTACAGCAATCCCACCCAGAACGCCGGCAACGCACACAGCCGCCGCCACGGGCCGCCGTCGGCGCCGCGCATTTCCAGATATTTCTTCAGGCGCACTTCCGGAAACGCCGTGGTCATGTGGTCCGACCAGTCGGCCAAGGTCGGCAACTCTCCGGGTAAAGGCGCCAGTTTTCCGTTCAGGAAATCACGGAAGCTGCGGCCGGCGCAATCAATGTATTTTTTGTCGCGATAAGCGAAATACATCGGCACATCGAGCAGGTAATCCACATAACGTTCGAACCCGAAGCCGTCCTCGAACACGAAATCGAGCATGCCGGTGCGGTCCGGATCGGTGTCGGTCCAGATGTGCGAGCGGTAGCTCAGGTAGCCGTTCGGCTTGCCTTCGGTGAACGGGGAATCGGCGAACAGCGCGGTCGCCACCGGCTGCAGGGCCAGCGACACGCGGAATTTCTTGACCATGTCGGCTTCGTTTTCGAAATCGAGATTGGTCTGCACCGTGCAGGTGCGGGTCATCATGTCCAAGCCGAGCGAGCCGACTTTCGGCATGTACTCGCGCATGATCTTGTAGCGGCCTTTCGGCATCCAGGGCATGTCGGCGCGAGCCCATTTCGGCTGGAAACCCATGCCGAGGAAGCCGATGCCGAGTTCATCGCCGACCGTTTTGACTTCCGACAGATGCAGATTGGTTTCCTTGCAGGTCTGGTGCACATTCTCCAGCTGGGCGCCCGACAGTTCGAACTGTCCGGCCGGCTCCAGAGTGATCGAGGCGTCATCGCGCAGCAGTGCGATGATGTTGCCGCCCTCTTCGACCGGCTGCCAGCCGAAGCGGGTCAGACCCTTGAGCAGGGCGCCGATGCCCTGCTCGCCTTCGTAAGTCGGCGGGCGCAGATCATCGAGCCGGAAACCGAATTTTTCGTGTTCGGTGCCGATCCGCCAATCCTGCGGCGCACGCGCGCCGGAGGCATGGAAGGCGACCAATTGGTCTTTGCCGGTAATCAGGGGCGAATCGTTATCAGCCATGGGTATCTCCTTCGGCAACCGGTGCAGCCATCAGCCAGCCGGTGACCACTTCGCGCGCTTCGTCCAGACCCAGTTTGGCTGAACCGGAAAACAGCTGGGCACTGGCCCGTCCGGCCAATTCCTTTTTCACCAAGGCCAGGGTACGGGCCTGCTCGCTGCGGCCGAGCTTGTCGGCCTTGGTCAGCAGGCAGTGCACGGAAATATTGCGCTTGAAGGCGTAATCGAGCATCTGCAGGTCGTAATCGCGCAGCGGATGGCGCACGTCCATGACCAGCACCAGACCGACCAGGGGCTCGCGGATCTGGAAATAGCGGGTAATGAAGGCCTGCCAGTGGTCGCGCACGGCAATCGGCACCTTGGCGTAGCCGTACCCGGGCAGATCGACCAGATAGCGGTTTTCGGTGATGCGGAAATACACCAGATGCTGGGTACGGCCCGGGGTCTTGGAGGTCCGCGCCAGGCTGTTCTGGTTGCACAAGGCATTCAGCGCCGTGGATTTGCCGGCATTGGAGCGGCCCGCGAACGCGACTTCGGCCAGACTGTCTTTCGGCAGCTGGGCGAGGGCATTGGCCGAGAGCACGAATTCGGCTTGGGCGAGGGGATTGGCCATAAGGACCGCTTCGGGGGAGATTGGCCTATTCTACCCTTTGTTTCTCCGGCAAAACGCCGTTACGGATTGACCGAACCCCGTAAACACTGGGATAATTGGCGCTTGACGGGCATGCCCGACGCTTAATCCACTTTTTTGCTTTCGGAGTCTCAATGAAGCTCTCCCACCTCCTCGTCCTGAGCACCGCCTTGGTTTTCACCGGCGCCATTGCCCAACAGGCTGTCGCTCCGGCTACTCCGGAGGCCGCCCCGGCTGATGCCGCAGCGGTTGCCGCGCCGGCACCGGTTGTCGCCGTGGACACCGGCCCGGTCAAACCCGGTGATCCGAAAGCCGGTCAAGCCAAGGCCGGCGCCTGCGCCGCCTGCCATGGCGTGGATGGCAATGCCGCCGCCGCGCTGTATCCGAAACTGGCCGGCCAGCACGAACAATACATCTGGCGCCAGCTGAAAATGTACAAGTCCGGCGAACGCAACAACCCCATCATGCTCGGCATGGCCGCAGCACTGACCGAGCAGGACATGCGCGATATCGGCGCCTACTTCGGGCAGCAGAAAGTCATCGCCGGCCTTGCCGACGAAACCGTGATCGCCCAAGGCCCGAATGCCGGCAAGAAGTTCTACCAGGTCGGTGAGAAAATCTACCGCTCCGGCAACACCGCCAGCGGCGTACCCGCCTGCATGGCCTGCCACGGCCCGGCCGGCGCCGGTATGCCGGGCCCGACCTACCCCGCACTCGGCGGCCAGCATGCCGAATACATCAGCCTGCGTCTAAATGAATTCCGCGCCGGCACCGTGTGGGGCAAGGACAAAAACGCCAATGTCATCATGTCGCAGGCCGCCAAAGGCCTGAGCGATGAAGAAATCCAGGGTCTGGCCACCTACCTGCAGGGCCTGCACAAGGCCGCCAAACCCGCCGCGAAGTAAGCCCCCTGACAGCATCCGTTCAGCAAGCCGATAGCATCCTGATGTTATCGGCTTTGTTTTTCCCCAAAGGAGTAATCATGATCCGTCGTCTTGTTTTCAGTCTGCTGCTGCTCGCCCCGCTTGCCGTCGGCGCCCAATTGAAGGCCGGCGTGCCGGTCGCCGGCAAGGATTATGTCGTGCTGAATCCGGCGCAACCCACCTGGGGCACCGGCGGCATCGAAGTCGCGGAAGTGTTCGGTTACACCTGCATCCACTGCGCGCAGTTCCAGCCGTTGGTCAACAACTGGAAGAAAACCCTGGCGGCCGACGTCAAGTTCCGCTATGTTCCGGCTGCTTTCGGCGGCATCTGGGACAACGGCGCACGTGCCTTTTTCGCCGCTGAAGCCCTGAAAGTGCAAGAACGCACCCACGATGCCGTGTTCAAGGCCGTGTTCATCGACAAAAAAGTGAAGACCGCCAGCGTCGAGGAATTCGCCGATGTCTATGCCGGTCTCGGCGTCGACCGCGCGAAAATCCTGAGCGTGATGAACGGTACCACGGTTTCGGGCAAGCTCAACCGTGCCCGTCAGTTCGCGCAACGCGCCGGCGTCAACGGCACGCCGACCCTGATCGTCAACGGCAAATACCGGATCACCGCCAAATCGCACGAAGAATCGCTCAAGGTCGCCGAATACCTGATCGCCAAGGAGCGCGCCGCGCTGCCTGCAGCCCCCGCAAAAAAATAAGTACCTGCCCCGCTCCGGCGGGGCCGTCCATGACCGAGCGTCGGATCAAACTCCTCAGCAGCAACATCCAGGCCGGCTCCACCACCCGGGCGTACAGCGAGTATGTGACGCGTTCGTGGTCGCATGTTTTTCCGAACGGCAAACGCGGCAATCTCGATGCCCTGGCCCAGACCTATGCGCCCTTCGATGTGGTCGGTCTGCAGGAATGCGATCCGGGCAGTCTGCGCTCCGGGTTTGCCAACCAATCGGATTATCTGGCGGAAAAAGCCGGATTTCCGTTCAGCTCACACCAGGCCACCCGCCGCATCAGCCGCTTCGCCGGCTCCGGCAACGCGCTGCTGTCGCGCCTGCAACCGTCCAAGATCGAACATTTCGTGCTGCCCAGCCGGATTCCCGGACGCGGCGTGCTGCTGGCGGAATTCGCCAATGAGGGGCTGCCCTGGCATATCGCGGTCACGCACCTGTCGCTCAGCGCCAGTGCCCGCCGGGTGCAGATCGCCTATCTCGCCGAACTGCTGGCCGACCGGCCGCGGCTGGTGCTGATGGGGGATTTCAACTGCGATCTGCTGGCGCCGGAAATGAGCCGACTGTTCCAGTTCACCAGTCTGGCACCGCCGCAGATCAGTCTGCCCACATTTCCGAGCTGGGCGGCGAAACGCCCCATTGATCATATTCTGGTCGGCGGCATGGCCAGCAGCCAGTACCAGACCCATATCGCCGCCGGCTCCGACCATCTGGCGATTGCGCTGGACCTCGAATTGCCGGAACTCAATCCAGCGTATAGCCCATGAGCGATATCGCCGGCTCCAGCCGCGCCATGACCGCCGCATCAAAATACGGGCGGTAGTACCGCCAGCGCCCCAGGGCTTTGGTATTCAGCGGCTGCAGCACCTGGGCATAACTCGGCGTATGGATGATGGCCTTGCTGCGGGCATGCGTGCTGTTATCGAGCCAATCGGCATCCCAGGGCAGATCAAGGAAGGCCGCGATCTCACGGGTACTGCGTTCCGGATCCTGGACCAGATTCTCGTAGCGCGACACCAACACCGGCAGATCGAGCTTCGGCTGCAAGGCCTGCCAGTATTCCGCCATCGCGATATACAGATCGGCAATGCTGCCGAAGTCGGAAAACGCGCCGCCGAGCACCGTCGAACGCAGATTCTGCATGTAACAGCTCAGGATGACATCGCAGGGATGACGCAGGGCAAGGATGATCCGCGACTGGGGAAACACGGCGCGGATCAGCGGCAGTCGCGCCCAGTTGAGCGGATTCTTGTCGACCAGGCGGCGATTGCCCGGCACGGGAACGCGCGCTTCGGTCTGCGTGAAGTAATAATCGCGCAGCCGTTGCCGGACATCCGCATCCAGCGCATCGAGGCCGGCCGGATAATCGATGCCGGCCTGCTGCAGAGCCAGCAGGGTTTTCGGCAGATAGGGCTGCTCGTCGAAGGACACCAGTCCGTCGCGGGCATCGAGAATCTGCTCCAGCAAGGTGGTGCCCGAACGCGGAAAGCCGACCACGAATACCGGGTCGGGCCGCTGATCGGCCGGTGCGGCCAGCGCAGGCCAATGCCCGCTCACCGGTGCGCGCAGCAGGGTAAAGAAATCCAGGGCCTGGCGGTCCCCGGCGGCATCGGCCTTGATCCGGTTGCGGATCGCATGTGCGGCATTGAAGGCCTGCCAGGCTTCGGCATGGCGGCCGACTTTGTCCAGGGATTGTCCGTAATCGAATCCGACCTGGCTTTTCCACAGCGGATCGGGAACCTCGGCTTCGAAAGCCGCGCCGAGAAACCGGCAGGCCGTATCGTTGTCGTTCCGGCGGGACGCCAGCTTGCCCTGCATCTGGCTGACTCCGGCCTGTTGCGCCGGATTCAGCCGCAGGGCCTGCACCCGGGTCAGCGCATCCTGCATGCCCTCCAGGTCATTCGCGCGCTCGCACGCGCCCGCCAACCCCAGCCAGGCCTCGGCATAACCGGGCGCACGCCCGACCAGAGCCCGGTATTCCGGCAGCGCGCGGGTGAATTGTCCGGTCTGCATCAGCAGCCCGCACAGACGGAAATGCTGGAACGGCGAAAGCCGCTGGGGCGATACGGCATCGAGATCGCTCAGGGCACTGTCCCAGTGATCCTGATCGACGGCGATCTGGGCACGCAGCAGGCGGAAGTCGGCATCGTCCGGCGCGGTGGCCAACGCCCGGGTGATCGCCTGCCATGCGCGGTCGGCATCGCCGGTACCACGCCATGCCCGCGCCGCCGTGAATTGGATTACCGGATCTTCGGGCAGCTGTTCGGAAATCAGCCGGATGACCGCCAGCGCCGCGGCGAACCGGCCGTCATCACACAGGGCCATGGCCAGATTGCAGCGGTTGCCGGGCGTTTCGGCGGCCGCCAATGCCCTTTCGAAATAAGCGATGGCTTCCGGCATCGCGCCGCGCTGATAGGCGTCGACCGCCAGCCGACTCAGGACATCGGGATGCTCGGGAAAAGCCACCAGCGCGGCTTCCAACAGCGGCAACGGCGACCGGCCCTGGTGCAGGGTCTGTTCCGCTGCCGTGAGGTACTGTTCAACTGTGGTCATTGCCGTTCCGCTGGATTTGCATGCGTCATTCTAGCAAGAGCCGCAGATCAGGATTTCAGCGCCAGCACAAAGGCCATCAGCATCAGGAAAACGGCAAACAGGCGCTTCAGGGCAGCTGCCGGCAGGCGGTGCGCCCAGCGTGCGCCCAAGGGCGCGAACAGAACCGAGGTCAGCGCAACACCGATTGCCGCCGGCAAATACACATAACCGAGGCTGTATTCCGGCATGGCCGACGGGGCGGGCATCCGGCTATAGGTCATGGCGGCAGCCAAGGCGATGAAAACGCCGCACACGGCCGAAGTCGCTACCGCCTTCACCGCCGGCACGCCGCGCCAGATCAGCGCCGGCACTGTCATGCTGCCGCCGCCGATGCCGACCACGGCGGAAACCGCACCGATTCCCACACCGGCCAGGGTCCACGGCCAGCCGATGATGCTCCGGGCTTCAGTAGTGACTGCTCTCGGCCAGTTCGCGAGCAGCTGCAGCGCCACCAGCAGGCAATAGGCCACGACCGCCCAGCGCAGTCCCGCTCCGGCCCATTGCACCACCCCGTAGCCGGCCAGTGCCGCGCCGAGCATCATGCCGGGGGTCAGCCAGGCTACGGTCTGCCAAAGCACCGCGCCGCGTTTCTGATGCGCATAGGCCGATGACGCGCCGGTCAGGATGATGCTGGCCAGCGAACTGGCCAAGGCCACCGGAACGATCGCCTCTGCAGGCACACCCTGTGCAGGCAGCAAAAGAATCAACGCCCCCACCAGCAACAGACCGCCGCCGATACCCAGCAGCCCCGAAAGGAGGCCGGCAGCCACGCCCAAGACTGGATATATCCACCAAGCCGCCATATGCTTACCCTTTAGTGCTGTCTTTATCGGAATTCCGCGATGCATTGGAAGCACCACGCCCTTTTGGCCATTATAGTCGCCGTCGCCGCACACCCCGTGGCGGCATCCGGGCCGCCGCAGGACGGCGAACTGCGCGCGGCCTTCGCCGCCGCCAAATCCGGAACGCTGTCCGAAACGCAACGTCGTGCACTGCAACGCAATCCCTTGCTGCCGTGGTTGGATGCCATTCAATTCAAACAGGGCATTGCGGCCAATTCCGCGCCGCTGGCCCTGATCCGCAGCAATCCGCAGGATGCCTCCACGGCCTGGCTGATCGGGCAATGGCGCAATGAACTGATCCGGCGTCAGGATTGGCCGGCGGCCGCGCAATGGCTGAGTGCCTATCCGGACAGCGGCATCGGCAGCACCTGCGTGCAGCTTTTGGCCGTGGACCCGGCACGGCGGGACGCGGCATGGCAAAAAAGCGCGCTTGCACTGTGGCGCGGTGAAAGCAAAGCGCCGGCCTACTGCAGTGCGGTGTTCGATGCCCTTGCCGGCACCGCGACGATCGACAGTAGCGCGGCATGGCAGCGCTTCGACCGGCTGCTGGCCGACGATGCCGAGTCGCGGCTTGCAGAAGTCATTGCCGTCATGTCCGCGGACGACGCCGCATTGGCCAACCGCTACCGGAGCGTGCTGAACGATCCCTCCGCCGATCCCGCCGGACTGCCGCGCGATGCGCGCACGGCGCGCGTGCTGCAGAAAAGTTATACCGCCATGGCCCGCAAAGATCCGGGCTTGGCCGAAAAAACCGTGAATGCCAACAGCGGCAGTATTGCTTTCACCCCGGAACAGGGCAATGCGCTCCGACAGGAGATCGCGCTGTGGTCTTTGGTGAACTACCTTCCGGAAGCCGAGGCCCGCTACAGCGCCTTGCCGGAAGCGGTACGCAGCGCCAATCTGCGCGAATGGTACCTGCGCTACCGGTTCAGCGCGAACGACGACCGCCTGACGCTGGCCGCGTTCGACCAGCTGCTGCCGGCGCAGCAGCAGGAAGCGCGTTGGCAGTATTTCAAAGGCCGCGTGCTCGAGCGTCTGGGACGGCGCAGCGAGGCGCTGCCGCTGTATGGCGCGGCCGCCAAATCCGCGAACTTCCACGGCTGGCTGGCGGCCGACCGGCTCGGTGCCGACTACAGCTTCTGCCCGCTCGAGCAGCGCATGCCGGCCAAAGACCGCGCGGCACTGCACACCGGCAACCCCGGACTGATGCGCGCGCTCTGGCTCTGGCAATTGGGCGAAGCCAACTATGCCATCTGGGAATGGAATGCCGCATTCAAGCTGCTCGATGCGGAGCAGCAGCGCGAGGCGGTGGCCATGGCGCAGGACATCGGCTGGTACGACCGCGCGGTGTTTTCGCTGGAGGCCAACGAACTCAACCAGCGCTATTACGGCCTGCGTTTCGCCACGCCGTATTCCGGCGATTTCAGCGCCGCCGCCGCACGATTCGGCCTGGACCGCGCCTGGCTGACCGCGCATGCGCGCGCCGAAAGCATCTTCATGCCGGACGTGACCTCCAGCGCCAATGCCCGCGGCCTGCTGCAGCTGTTGCCCTCCACCGCCGAAACCATTGCCGTGCGCAACGGCATCGCCTGGCAGGGCCCCGAGTCGCTGTACCGGCCCGAGGTCAACATCCTGCTCGGCGCCGGCGCGCTGCGTGACGTCATCGACACCTACGACGGCAAGGCCTATCAGGCCATCGGTGCCTATAACGCAGGTCCGACGGCGGTAAACCGTTGGCTGGCCGCGCGCGGCACACTGGATCCCGACTTCTGGATTGAAACCGTTCCCTACAAGGAAACCCGGGAATACATTCCGCGCGTGCTGTCATTCAGCGTCATTTACGACTGGCGGCTGAAGCAGCCGGTGGTGCCGATCAGCCGCCGCTTGGCCGGTGATTTCAGTCCCGGCTACACGCCGGTACCGCTGCGCTGTCCGGTGCCGGCAGCGCCGAAAGCCCCGGCGGCGAAAAAGAAGAAGCCGCGGTGAACGCCTATCTGGTCGGCGGTGCGGTACGCGATGCCCTGCTCGGCTTGGCTCCGGGCGACCGCGACTGGGTGGTGGTCGGCGAGACGCCGGAGTCGATGGCGGCGGCGGGCTTCCGTCCGGTCGGTGCCGACTTTCCGGTATTCCTGCATCCGCGCAGCGGCGAAGAATACGCATTGGCGCGCACCGAACGCAAAACCGCACCCGGCTACAAAGGCTTCGTGTTCCATGCCGATGCGGGCGTGACCCTCGAGCAGGATCTGGCGCGGCGGGACTTCACCATCAACGCCATCGCCCGCGATGCCGACGGCACGCTGATCGACCCGTTCCATGGCCAGGCCGATCTGCAGGCCCGCGTGCTGCGGCATGTGTCGCCGGCCTTCGCCGAAGATCCGGTACGGATTCTGCGGGCGGCGCGCTTCATGGCACGCTTTGCCGCGCTTGGCTTTTCCGTGGCGCCGGAAACCCTGGCGCTGATGCGGGACATGGTGGCGGCCGGCGAAGTCGATCATTTGGTGCCGGAGCGGATCTGGCAGGAAGTCCGCGCCGCGCTCTGCAGTGCTTCGCCCTCGGCCTTTCTGCAGACGCTCCGCGCCTGCGGCGCACTGGCGGTGCTGTTGCCGGAAGTGGATGTGCTGTATGGCATTCCGCAACGCCCCGAATACCACCCCGAAATCGATACCGGCCGGCATGTGGAAATGGTCTGCGACATGGCCGCACGCCTGGCGCCCGGCGATGCATTGATCGGATTCGCCGCGCTCGTGCACGATCTGGGCAAAGGCCTGACGCCGGCCGGGCAATGGCCGAAACACATCGCCCATGAACATCACGGACTGGTGCCGGTGCAGGCCGTGTGCACCCGCTGGAAAGTACCCGGCGACTATGCCGCCATGGCTGCGCATGCCTGCCGCGAACATCTGAACATCCACCGCCTGCAGGAACTGCGGCCGGAAACCATTCACGATCTGCTCGCCCGGATTGACGGCTTCCGCCGACCGGAGCGGGTTGCACAGCTGGCGCTGATATGCGAGGCTGATAAGCGTGGCCGACTGGGCATGACCGACAGCATCTACAGCAATGGACAACTGCTGCAACGTTGTTTCTCGGCGGCCTGTTCGGTGAAGGCCGGACAGCTCTCCGGAAACCTGAGCGGGCCGGCGCTGGGGGATGCCTTGCGTACCGCCCGCATTGCCGCCATCGCCATGGCCAAGGAGGCCTGAGTGGTCAAGCAGATACTCAACAATCCGGTGGTACGCGGGCTCTGGACGGGTGTGCTGCTGTTGGTTGCTATCGGCATCACCTTCGGATTCTATATCGAGGCCGAGCTCGAGGTCGACCACGCCAACGATGAGCGCATCAATAGTCTGCATCTGTCACGCGAACTCATGGAGTCTTCGGAGAACCTCACCCGCTTGGCGCGCAGTTATGTGGTGACCGGCGATTTACGATTCCGCGAAACTTACGACGAGGCTCTTCGTGCCATAGAGGGCGGCTTCGCGGTTTCGCTGGATAATGACAACTACTATTGGTCTCCGAATCCGGAATTGCGGTCTAAGCTGGCTCAAAATAATATCTCGCTACTACAAAAGATGCGCAACGCAGGATTTGTCGCGGATGATTTTGCGTTTTTGAATAAAGCTAAAATTCTTTCGGATAATCTTTCTGATTTAGAGCAAACTGCCATGGACCTGGTGGAGTCCGGAACAGGTGTAACCGATACCCGCCATCATCCAGCCATTGACTTACTGTACAGCCGCGGCTACCAGAACGACAAGGCATTGATTTTATGGAATATCAAAACTTTCAATGACCGCGTTGAGCGGCGGAAAATAGCAAAAATTTTGGCAGCCAAGCAAACGGCCCTTAACCTTCGCTACCTATTTGGTTTTCTGGCGCTTCTTTTTTTGCTGAACATCTGGCTGATTAATCGAGACCTGCATAAGCTGATGGGCGGTTCTGTTGGTAGCGTCTTCGAAGCAATAGCCCGCCTCAATGACGACAACGTCGATCCGATGCTGTACCGCTACACCGAAGGCAGCTTCGGGATCCTTTCGAAACTGGCCACATCCCACCAGCAGCTGATCGAGAGCCGCAGGACCAAGGAACATCTGAATGCCGAGCTGCAGCGCACCCTGGAAGACTTCCGGCGGGCCCAGCGGGTTGCACGCATCGGCAGCTGGTCGCTGGACATCGCAAGCGGCAATGTTGAATGGAGCGAGGAAATCTATGCCATCTTCGGTATCGACAAAAATACCCAGATGACTTTATCCCTATTCTTCGAGCATATCCATTCTGAAGACCGGAATGCGGTTGAAAAAGCCTGGCAGGCGGCGCTGAAGGGCGACGCCTATGATGTCCGGCACCGGATTATCGTCAACGGGCAGGAGCGCTGGGTGCGCGAACGCGCGGAATTCGAGCGCGATGCCGAAGGTACCGCCGTACGTGCCTTGGGCACCTGTCAGCTGATTACCCGTCAGATGCTGGCTGAGCAGCAGCTGCAGCTGTTCGCCAGCGTGTTCACCAGCGCCCATGAAGGCATCATCATCACCGACACCAACGCGCGCATCATCGAAACCAATGCCGCCTTCAGCAAAATCACCGGTTACACCCGTGAGGAAGTCATCGGCAAAACTCCGGGGCACTTCAGCTCCGGCCGACACGGCCGCGAATTCTACGAACTGATGTGGGGAAAACTAAAAAACGACCACTACTGGACCGGCGAAATCTGGAACCGGCGCAAATCCGGCGATGTCTATCCGGAACTGCTGGCGATCAGCACCGTCATGGACGCTTCCGGCAATCCCGTCAATTACATCGGTTTGTTCACCGACATCAGCGTGCAGAAAGAACAACAGCGCCAGCTGGAGCACAATGCCTATTACGACGGACTGACCGGGCTGCCGAACCGCGTCCTGCTGACCGACCGGCTGCAGCTGGAAATGTCGAAATCCCAGCGTGATGACATGAAACTGGGGATTGCCTTCATCGACCTCGACGGTTTCAAGGAAGTGAATGACGAGTACGGCCACGAAGCCGGCGACCATGTGCTGATCACCATCGCCGAACGCATCACCAGCTGCCTGCGCGCGCACGAAACGGTGGCGCGCCTGGGCGGCGATGAATTCGTGGCGGTCATCACCGGATTGAGCGGCGAACAGGAATCGCTGCCGGTCATCAACCGGATTCTGGCCAGCATCGCCACGCCCATACCGTTCGGCGATTTTTCATTGCAGGTCAGCGCCAGCGTCGGTGTCACCTTCTTCCCGCAGGCGCTCGAGTATGACGGCGAGCAGCTGCTGCGCCAGGCCGATCAAGCCATGTATCACGCCAAGCAAGCCGGCCGCAACCGCTTCCAGATCTTCGACCAGGCCTATGATCACGACCTGCGCACGCACAACGAAAATCTCGAACGCGCCAGAAAGGGTCTCGCCGACGGCGAGTTCGAGCTGTACTACCAGCCGAAAGTCAACATGGCCAACGGCGAAATCATCGGCCTTGAAGCGCTGGCGCGCTGGAACCATCCGGATCGCGGCGTTCTGCCGCCGGGTGCCTTCCTGCCGGATATCGAAGGCACCGTACTGGAAGTGCCGTTCGGGGAATGGGTCATCGACCAGGCCCTGATCGACTGTGGACGCCTGCGTCTGAACGACATGGCGCTGACCATCAGCGTCAACATCTCGGCCCGGCATCTGGAGAAAGCCGACTTCGTCGAGCACATGCGGGTACGGCTGGGCAACTGCAGCTGCAAGCAACGCTGCCATCTCGAATTGGAAATCCTGGAAACCAGCGCTCTGGACGATCTCGACCGTGTTTTCGAGATCATCCGTGAATGTGCCGAATTCGGCGTCAGCTTCTCGCTGGACGACTTCGGAACCGGCTATTCATCGCTGACCTACCTGCGCAAGCTGCCCGTCGAAACCTTGAAAATCGACCAGAGCTTCGTGCGCGGCATCACCGAGCGGCCCGAAGACGTGATCCTGCTCAAGGGCATTCTGGATCTGGCGCACGGCCTCGACCGCAAAGTCATCGCCGAGGGCGTGGAGACGCTCGAACATGGCCGTATCCTGCTGGAAATCGGCTGCATGCACGGCCAGGGCTACGCCATTGCCCGGCCGATGCCGTTCACGGCACTTCTGGAATGGATGAAAACCTGGCGTCCCGATCCGTCCTGGGAAAACCGCTCGGCCTGGCGTTGAGGGCTATTTCCGCATGTCACGGCGAAACAGCGCCGCCGCCAAACCGATCCCGCAGGCGTTGGCCAGCAAATCCCAGGGGTCGGCCAGGCGGTTGACGGCCCAAGCGCCCTGCGCCAGCTCGATGAGTCCGCTGAAAATAAGCAACCAGAGTAGCGCCGCGCCGCGAGCGCGCCCCGGTGCGAACAGGCCGCAGGCCAAGGCCGCCAAGCCGCCGTAGCCTCCGGCATGAATGAGCTTATCCAGATGCGGAATGACCGGATCACGGATGATGCCGGCACGCAGCGACAGATAGGCGCCTATCGCCATGCCGGCAAGCCATAGCGCCAACCACAGGCGCGGCCAGCGCAACGGATTCACAGGCGGTAGCTCAGATCGCCCTGGGTGAAGGCGGCGCTGAAATCAACGTCCCTGGCAAAACCCATGAACTGGAAGCGCTCGCCCATCTCGCCGGGCAGAATCAATTTTTTGATCATCTGGCTTTCGCGGTAGCGGGCGATTTCATCGCTGCCGCTCTCGTAGTCGGCAATGTAATCCGCAAGGCCATTGGCGAGCAGGAAATTGGCCTGGGAGCAGTAGCCGGCCAGACGGAAACCGGCGCCGGTGCCGGCCTCGGCCAGTGCCGTGAAATCCACCGAGGCGGTCAGGTCTTGCAGACCGGGCCAGACGAAATAATCGCCATGGGCACGGTGCCGGTAATGGCAGATCAGGGTGCCGTCATCGCGCTCAGGCAGATAGAATTCCGGACGCGGGTAGCCGTAATCGATGAACAGCATGCCGCCGCGGCGCAGCGTGCCGGCCACGGCCTGGATCCAGTACGGCAGCTGCGGCAGCACTTCCGAGCAGTAGCCATCGTCGAATTCGCGCTGCAGGTAGCGTTCAAGATGGCGCACCGCGCCGCTGACCAGCGCATCGGCCGGACGCATCACCCGGGTGAACTGCTGTCGGGCATCCAGCGCCACGCACTCCTCGTAAATCTCGCCCTCTTCCTTGATGAAGCGGGTGGTCGGCAAGGCATCGATGACTTCATTGGCCACCAGCACGCCCTGCCAGGGCTGTTCGGGCGGTGCGTCCAGCCATTGGCAGCGCGCGAACAATTCCGGCGTCAAGGTCTCCTTCAGATGCTCGCGTTGGCGCTCGCGCAGATCGGCGCTCGGTTCGAGGATCCAGTATTCGGACGGAAGCCGGCCCAGCTGCTGCAGGCGCTTGAGGGTTTTTGCGGCCAGCGCCCCGGTGCCGGCACCGATTTCGAACCAGATGCCGTCCCCGTCGAGCTGCGCCAGAATGCCGGCACCGGCGTGGGCCAGTGCATGTGCAAAACCGCCGCCGAGCTCGGGGGCGGTCACGAAGTCGCCTTCGGCGCCGAATTTGCGCGCGCCGGCGCTGTAGTAGCCCAGACCCGGTGCGTAAAGCGCCAGCTCCATGAAGCGCGCGAAAGTGATTGCACCCTGCTCGAGCGCGATGGCCTGATGGATGATGTCGGTCAGGCGCGCGCTGTGGGCAAGCGCATCCTCGGAAGGGCGGGGCAATTCCATACGGGCTTTCACTGGTCATTGATGCCCGTTCAGGATACCTTGTCTGTGTCCTGTTTTGAACCGAGTACCGCTCATGACGAATGATTCCGCCGTGATCCTGATTACCGGTGCCGGCCGCCGCATCGGCGCGGCGCATCGGCGCGGCACTGGCAGCCGACCTGCATGGCCGCGGCTACCGAGTCGCCCTGCATTACCAGAACTCTGCCGCTGAGGCCGCGGCACTGTGCGCCGACTTCAACCACGCCCGGCCGGACAGCGCCATCGCCCTGCAGGCCGATCTCGGCAATCCGGTGCAGCGTGACACGCTGATACCGGCTGTCGTAGCGCATTTCGGCCGTCTGGATGTGCTGATCAATAACGCCAGCAGTTTTTTTCCCACACCCGTCGGTGCCAGCACCGATGCCGACTGGGATGCCCTGTTCGATGCCAATGCACGTGCCCCTTTTTTCCTGAGCCAGGCGGCCGCACCGCATCTAGCACGGCAGAAGGGCTGCATCGTCAACCTGCTCGACATCTTCGCCGAACGCCCGAAGCCGGCGCATACCATCTATGGCATGGCCAAGGCAGCGCAGCGCATGCTGACCCAATCCCTGGCACTGGAACTGGCCCCGGCGGTGCGCGTGAATGCCATCGCACCGGGCGCCATTCTCTGGCCGGAATCCGGAAAATCCGACGCCCAGAAGCAGGCCATCCTCGATGCCACACCGCTGGCCCGCATCGGCGATATCGCCGACATCTGCAAAGCGGCCCGGTTCCTGATCGAGGATGCGACCTACTGCACGGGGCAGATTTTGGCCGTGGACGGCGGACGTTTATTGCGTTGAATCAAATCCGATGGCTGATGGCGCGGTAAAATAAACCTTTATATTTTCGGAGTCGGCCATGTCCTTTCGTTTCCTGAGTTCATCACTGCTCGCACTGGGTCTGATTACCGGCGCACAGGCTGCCGATTCCCTGGCTTTCAGCAATGCCTGGGTCCGGGCCACGCCGCCGAACGCCAAGGTTGCCGGCGGTTTCGTGGTAATCCAAAATGCCGGAAAAAGCGCGGATCGCCTGGTTTCGGCAAGCAGCGATGCTGCCGAACGTGTTGAAATCCATGAAATGAAGATGGCCGGCGAGGTCATGCAGATGCGCCAACTGGCCGAAGGTCTGGCCATTCCGGCCGGCCAGAGCGTGCAACTCAAACCGGGCAGCTATCACCTGATGTTGATGGCACCGAAACAGCCGATTGCCGAGGGCCAGAAAGTCACCATCACACTGGTTTTCGAGAAAGCCGGCAAACGGGCTGTTGAATTCACCGCAGCCAAGCAGCCGTCCGTGGCAGCATCCGATTCTACGCATAAGCACTAAAGCACAGCATTGCCCCACCGGTATTCACACCGGGTTAACCCGGGCTATCCGACACTGAGGACAACTCAACGACGGATGCATGACCATGACATCACAGGAACAACACGCCCTGCTCGCCATCAGCCTGCATGCCGCCTTCGCTGATGGCAGCAAGGATGCGCGGGAACGCGAACAGATCAAACAGATCGCAGAAAACCTGGTGCCGGACGGCAGTATCAACATGGCCGGGCTCTACCAAGACGTGCTGCTGAAGCAGCGCACCCTGGAACACAGCGCTGCCCTTCTGGAAAGCCATGAAAGCCGTCAGTTGGCCTACGAAATGGCGGTGTGCGTCTGTGATGCCGACGGTTTGCGCAGCGTGGCCGAGAACGATTTTCTTGAAACGCTGCGCGTTCTATTGAAAATTGATGCCGCGCAGGCACAATCCTTCGCCAACAAGGCTGACGCCCTGGCCGAGGCCCCCTTGGTTGCCGTGCCCCTGGAATCCGGTCCATCCGTCGATAACGCAGCCCTGGATAAGTCGGTGCTGAATTATTCCATTCTCAACGGCGCACTGGAACTGCTGCCGCAGTCCTTGGCTTCCATGGCCATTCTGCCCTTGCAGATGAAGATGGTGTACGGCATCGGCAAAGCCCATGGCTATGAGCTGGACCGTGAGCACATCAAGGATTTCGCCGCCACGCTCGGCGTCGGACTGACCGGCCAATATGTCGAACAGATGGGTCGCAAACTACTTGGCGGCCTGCTCGGCAAAGTCGGCGGCGGCATGCTCGGCGGCCTGGGCAGCGTGGCCACCGGCGCGGCATTTTCCTTCGCCACCACCTATGCCCTGGGCAAAGTCGCCCAGCAGTATTACGGCAATGGCCGCAGCATT
>NZ_JAPDUI010000060.1 GCF_025980345.1 Arenimonas sp. GDDSR-1
ACGCCTGCCTTGACAAAGCCCAGGCCCATGCCGAAACCGTCGGTTTCGACATCACCACCCTGTTCGACGCACGCCTGGCCCCCGATATGTTCCCGCTCGGCCGTCAAATCCAGATCGCCTGCGATTTCGCCAAAGGCGTGAGCGCCCGCCTGGCCCAAGCCGACATGCCGAACTTCGAAGACACCGAAACCACGCTGGCCGAGTACAAGGCCCGCATCGCCAACACCATCGCCTTCATCCAGACGCTGCCGGCCGATGCCTTTGCCGGCGCCGAAACCCGCCAGATCGTGATCATGCGCAAAGACACCAAGCGCGAATACAGCGGCCTGGACTACGCCCACCACGCCGGCCTGCCGAATTTCTATTTCCACGTCACCACGGCGTACAACATCCTGCGCCACAACGGCGTGCTGATCGGCAAGAAGGATTTCATCGGTAGCGTCTAACGCCCCATCCCCCTTTCCTGAAAGGGGGATGCGCGAAGCGCAGGGGGATTCACGCCCGAACCAAGGAATGAATGCATGAAGATCGATGAATCGCTGAATGTGTTTGGCGAACCACTGGAGCTGTGCGGCGAGGACCCGGTGACCGGCTTCTTCCGCGACGGCAAATGCAATACCTGCACCGAAGACACAGGCTCGCATACCGTGTGCGTTGAAGTGACGCGGGATTTTTTGGAGTTTTCCCGGTTCCGGGGCAATGATTTATCCACGCCGATGCCGGAATACAACTTCCCCGGCCTGCGGCCCGGCGACAGCTGGTGCCTGTGTGCGGGCAGATGGCTGGAAGCGGCGGAAAACAACATGGCGCCCAAGGTTCACCTGAAACGGACCCATATACGCGCGCTGGATATCGTTCCGTTTGCGCTGCTGAAGCAACATGCGGTGGATCTGAACTAGACTCCGCAGCCGATCAGCGCCCACAAAAAAGCCCGGCATCGCCGGGCTTTTCGTTGCTTAGTTCACCCACTTCCGCGCGTTGACGAACAACTGCATCCACGGCGAGAGTTCGCCCCACTCTTTCGGATGCCAGCTCATCTGCTTGCTGAAGGCCACGCGCTCGGGGTGCGGCATCATCAGCGTGGCGCGGCCATCCAGCGAAGTCAGGCCGGTAATGCCCATCGGCGAGCCGTTCGGGTTGGCCGGATAATTGCTGGCCAAGTCGCCGGCGTTGTCGATGTAACGCAGTGCGGTCGCTGCGGCGGCCAGGTCCTGATCGGCTGCGAACGCGGCGCGGCCTTCACCGTGCGAGACCACCACCGGAATGCGCGAACCGGCCATGCCGGCCAGCAGAATGGACGGCGATTCGACCACTTCCACCAGACTGAAGCGGGCTTCGAACTGCTCGCTGTGGTTACGCAGGAAACGCGGCCAGGCCTCGGCACCGGGAATCAGCGCTTTCAGTTGGCTGAGCATCTGACAGCCGTTGCACACGCCCAGCGAGAAGCTGTCCTGGCGCGCGAAGAATTCAGCGAACAGCGTGCGCAGGGCTTCGCGTTCCAGAATGCTGGTGGCCCAGCCACGGCCGGCACCCAGCACATCGCCGTAGCTGAAACCGCCGCAGGCGGCCAGGCCCTTGAAGCCGGACAGATCGGTGCGGCCGGCAATCAGGTCGGACATGTGCACATCCACCGCCTCGAAACCGGCACGGGTGAACGCGGCGGCCATTTCAATCTGGCCGTTGACGCCCTGCTCGCGCAGAATGGCCACGCGCGGCGCAGCACCCGTGTTGATCATCGGTGCTTCGGGGACGAACGTCAGCTGCGGCTGCATGCCGGGCGCATCGAACCGGCGCGCGGCCTCGAATTCGGCATCGGCGCATTCGGGGTTGTCGCGCAGTTTCTGCATGGCGTGCGTCACCGACCACCAGGCATCGAACAGGGTCTGCCACGACCAGGCGGCCACGGTGTCGTTGTCGCGCAGCACGCGGATGCAGTCCAAGCCGTTCGGTTTGGCCACGCGCTGGGCGCAGTGGGTCAGATCGCATTGGTTGATCAGATCGGCGAAGGCGGCGCGGTCGTCTTTCGCCACCTGCACCAGCACGCCGAGTTCTTCGTTGAACAGGCAGGCCAGATCGTTGTTGCCCCAGTGATCGAGTTTGATGTCGAGACCGCAATGGCCGGCGAAGGCCATTTCGCACAGCGCGGCGAAGGCACCGCCGTCGGAACGGTCGTGATACGCGAGAATCAATTCCTGCTTGCGCGCGCGGATGATCAGCTGCGCCAGCGCGGCCAGCAGTTCGGGCGCGTCCAGATCCGGGCACTCGCCACCGAAGCGGTTCTGCACCTGGGCCAGAATGCTGCCACCCATACGTTTCTTGCCTGCGCCAAGACCGATCAGCCAGATGTCGGACTCAACGGAAGTATCCAGCACCGGTGTGGATTGCGTGCGCACATCGTCCACGCGCGCGAAGGCGGAAATGATCAAGGACACCGGCGAGCTCGAGGTCTGCGTTTCGCCGCCGCTCTGCCAACGCGATTGCATCGACAGCGAATCCTTGCCGACCGGAATGCTGATGTCCAACGCCGGGCACAGTTCCATGCCCACCGCATGCACCGCCTGATACAGCGCGGCGTCTTCGCCCGGCTGGCCGGCCGCGGCCATCCAGTTGGCCGACAGTTTTACTTCATCCAAACCGGCAATCGGTGCCGCCAGCAGGTTGGTGATCGCTTCGCCCACCGCCAAGCGTGCCGAGGCCGCCGCGTTCAACACGGCAATCGGCGTGCGCTCGCCCATGGCCATGGCTTCGCCGGCGAATCCGGTGAAATCGGCGCTGGTGATGGCACAATCGGCCACCGGCATCTGCCACGGGCCGACCATCTGGTCGCGCGCGGTCAGGCCGCCGACGCTGCGGTCGCCGATGGTGATCAGGAATTGTTTGGCGGCCACGCTCGGGTGCGCCAGCACTTTCAGGCCGGCTTCGTACACGCCGATGCCGCCGGCGTCGAACACCGGGTGCGCATCGATGATTGGTGCCACGGTATCGCGCTGCATTTTCGGCGGCTTGCCGAACAGCAGATCCATCGGCATGTCGATGGCGCGGTCCTGCGGGGCGATGGCGTCCACGGCGCCGCGTTCAGCGCCGTAAGCCACGATCAGGCGTTCCTCGTCGGTGGCGATGCCGACCGCCGCGAACGGGCAGCGTTCGCGCTCACACAGGGCTTGGAATTCGGCCAGATGTTCGGGCGCGATGCCGAGCACGTAACGTTCCTGCGACTCGTTGCACCACAGCTGCATCGGCGACAGCGAGGGATCATCGCAGGGCACTTTGCCCAGATCGATGATGCCGCCCTTGTCGGAATCGTGCAGCAGTTCCGGGATGGCGTTCGACAATCCGCCGGCACCGACGTCGTGCATGAAGCGGATCGGGTTGGCGTCGCCGCGCGCGAAGCAGCGGTTGATCACTTCCTGGCAGCGCCGCTCCATTTCCGGGTTGTCGCGCTGCACCGAAGCGAAATCCAGCGCCTCCGAACTCTGCCCGGACGCCACCGAAGAGGCCGCGCCACCGCCCAGACCGATGAGCATGGCCGGACCGCCGAGCACGATGACGATGTCGCCGTCGCGCATCGGCAGTTTCTGCACCTGGCCCGGATCGACCGTGCCGAGGCCGCCGGCCAGCATGATCGGTTTGTCGTAGGCGCGCACGTGCGTAGCATCGCTGCCGGCCAGTTCGAAGCTGCGGAAATAACCGGTCAGATTCGGCCGGCCGAATTCGTTGTTGAATGCGGCGCCGCCAAGCGGGCCGTCGGTCATGATCTCGAAGGCCGAGGCCATGCGCGGGTTCAGCGCGCGCGGCGCTTCCCAGGTTTGCGGCAAGGTCGGAATGCGCAGGTGCGAAACCGAGAAGCCGGTCAGCCCGGCTTTCGGCTTGCCGCCGCGGCCGGTCGCGCCTTCGTCGCGGATTTCGCCGCCGGCACCGGTCGACGCGCCGGGAAACGGCGAGATGGCGGTCGGGTGATTGTGGGTTTCAACCTTGATGCAGAACGCGCTGGCGGCGGCATCGCCGAAGCGGTAGTTGCCGGCGTCATCGGCGCGCAGATGGCGGGCCACGTGGCCTTCGATGACCGCGGCATTGTCTTTGTAGGCACTCAGCGTGTACTGCGGCGCGAGTTTGTGGGTGTTACGAATCATGCCGAACAGGCTGTGCGGCATGTCTTGGCCGTCGATGCGGTACGATGCGTTGAAGATCTTGTGCCGGCAGTGTTCGGAGTTGGCCTGCGCGAACATCATCAGTTCTGCATCGGACGGATCGCGGCCGAGCGCGCCGTAGCGGTCCTGCAGATACGCCACTTCGTCTTCGCTCAGGGCCAGACCGAGTTCGGCATTGGCCTGCGGCAATTGGGCGATGGCCACACGCTGCAGCGGGCCACGCGCCGGGGAAGCGAACAACGCGCCGGCCTCATCAAGGCTAGCGCACACGCTTTGGGTCATCGGATCGGACAGCAGCCGGTCGATGTCGCGCCACAGCGGGTCGCCTTCCGGCGGCATGCCCAGCAGATCCAGACGCAGGCCGCGTTCGGCGCGACGCACCGGCAAGCCGGCGCCCTGAAGGATTTCGGTGGCCTTGCTCGACCACGGCGAGCGCGTGCCCAGACGCGGGGTCACGATGCGCGAAACCGCGCCGGTCAGCGCTTCAACGCGTCCGACGCAGCCTTCCAGAATGCGGCCGAGGGTGGCGGTATCGTGCAGTTCCGCGTGGGTATCGACGAAATACAGGTGCCAGGCACCGACGATGCTGGCATCGGGAACGATCTGTTGCAGGCGGGCTTGGAGACGGTCGCGTCGGAAAGCGGATAAGGCCGGAAGGCCTTCAAGAACGATCATGGCTGCACGCTGAGGGGGTTTTAGCCCGACATTTTACCTTATCGGCCCGAAGCCGGCCGGTTTTTCACGGCCATTGCCTTCTCATTCCGTTATTTATTCTGCTTTTCCAGGGCTTTGAGCATGTCGGCCGGGCTCAGGTAGCCGCCGATCTGGGCGCCATTGGCGGCATACACGGCCGGGGTGCCGTCCACGCCGATTTTCTGGCCGAGATTGTAATCGGCGGTCACGAAGTTCGTGCAGTTCTTCTTCGGCAGGGTCTTGCCGGCCTTGGACGAGGTCATCGCCACTTTGCGGTCGGGCGCGCACCACACGTTCACCGCCTTCTGGAAGGACTCGGAACCGATGCCGGCGCGCGGGAAGAACAGGTAGTCGACGGCGATGCCGAGCTTGTTGTATTCGGTGATCTGCTCGTGCAGTTTGCGGCAGTAGCCGCAGTCGATGTCGGTGAACACGGTCACGCGGTATTTCGGCTTGGCCGGGGCGAAGCTGATTTTCTGCGACGCCGGCACGGCGGCCAGGATGGTACGGCGCTCGACCGCCTCGCTGGCATCCGTCAGGTTGCTGCGCGTATTCAGATCGATGATCGACCCCTGGAACAGCAATCTGCCGTCATTGCTGACGTACAGGATCTGGCCATCGACCACCACTTCCTTGATGCCGGCCAGCGGCGAAGGCCGGATGGCGCTGATTTTCACCCCGGGCACGACCTTGGTCAGCGACTCGCGGATGGCGGCATCGCCGGCAGAGGCGGGTGCGGCGGCGGGCTTCTTGGCCGGCGCGGGCGCGGCGCTCTGGGCGCAGGCCTGCACGCTGAACATCATCAGGGACGCCATCAGGATTCGGGAAAAAGTCATGGGTTTCAGGTCCGATTTCATCAAGCCGTTATTGTGCCACAGCCGGCGTGAACGCCGCGACAGCGCGGGACGAACGGCCGGCCGGAAGCGATGGACGGCTCAGCCGCGCGGGTGGTGGGCGCGGTGCATTTTCTTCAGGCCCTCTTTGGCGATCAGGGTGTAGATCTGGGTGCTCGACAGGGAACTGTGCCCGAGCAGCATCTGCAGGGCGCGCAGATCGGCGCCGTGGTTGAGCAGATGGGTGGCGAAACTGTGCCGCAGCACATGCGGGCTGACACGTGCCGGATCGACCCCGGCCGATTGCGCCCGGCGCTTCAGCGCCACCCAGAACTGCTGCCGGTTCCAGGCCTGCCCGCCGGCATCGACGAACAGCGCGGCCACCGAACGCTTGCCGACCCGGGCCGGGCGCACTTCCTGCAGATACCGCTCCAGCCAATGCTGGGCTTCTTCGCCCATCGGCACCAGCCGTTCCTTGCTGCCCTTGCCCATCACCCGCAGCAGGCCCTGGCGCAGATTGACCGCCGCCGCCGGCAGATCGACCAACTCGCTGACGCGCAGGCCGCAGGCGTACATCAGTTCCAGCATGGCGCGCAGGGTGGTCTGCTCCGGCGCCTCGCCGGCATCGGCGCGCAGCAGCGCTTCCACCTGCGATTCGGACAGGGCTTTGGGCACCGGGCGCGGCAGGCGCGGCATGTCCAGCAGACGGGTCGGATCCTCGCCGATGCTGCCGCTGCGTTTGATCAGCGCATAGAACGCCCGCAGACTGGACAGCAGGCGGGCATTGCTGCGCGCGGCATAGCCCTGGGTCACGCGCCAGCCCAGATAGTCGAACAGATCGGCTTGCCCGGCCGCATGCAGGCCTTTGCCCCGCGTTTCCAGAAAGCCGGCCAAGCCCAGCAGATCGCGCCGGTAGCCGGCCAAGGTCGCGGTCGACAACCCATGTTCAGCCCACAGACGCTCCAGCGCGGACTCGATCTGCTTCAGGGTTTCGGCATCAACCGCGGTGCGGGCGCGGGCACGCTGGCGGATGGCATTGGTTTTGGCGCTCATGCCGAAAAGCTTAGCGCGGATGCCGGTTCACCGCTATGCTAATGCGCATGTCCGACTCCCCTGCCCGCATCAGTGCCGTTCCCGCGCATCTTGGCTGGCGCCTGCTGGCGCTGGTCTACGATACGGTGATTTCCATCGCCTTCCTGTTCATGGTCAGCGCGCTGTCGCTGGCCGTGAAGCCGGACCATCGTCCGGTTGAGCCCGGCACGCCGGCGGCGCTGCTGGTGTTCATCGCGATCTGGGCGGTCATCGGCGCCTATGCGGTGCTGTCCTGGCGGCGCGGCGGACAGACCATCGGCATGAAGCCCTGGCGTCTGCAGGTGGTGAACGCCGAGGGCACGCAGCCGGCCTGGCGCGCCTTGCTGATCCGCTATGCGGTGACCAGCCTCAGCCTCGGCACGGTGTTGTTGTGGTGTCTGTTCGACGGCCAGCGCCGCGGCCTGCATGATCTGGCGGCCGGCACGCTGCTGGTCCGGCGCCGGACTTAAATCCGTTTCGCCAGATAGCCCCAGCACAGCGCGAACACGCTCAGCGGCGCCAGCACATAAGCCACGCGCACATCGAAGCGGTACACATCGGACAGGCTGACGAACAGGCGTTCGAGCAGCATGGCGCTGACGCCGACCACGATGCCGAGGAACAGGCTCTTGCCCAATCCGCCCGAGCGCAGCGATCCGAACGCGAACGGCAGCACCGAAAGGCACAGCAGGGCGATCTTGAACGGATAGAACCAGCGGCCCCAATAGGCGGTGCTGAACACGCGGGCATCGAGCTTGTTGCGCTCGAGGTAGTCGATGTTGCTGCGCAGTTCGCGCATGCTCAGATTGCCCGGACTGGTCAGCGTGGCTTCCAGCGACTCGTTGGTGATCTGGGTTTTCCAGGGAATCCGGCCCATGCGCTCGAGCAGCACCGAATCCGGCTTGAAGGTGGTGCGCTGCACGTCGTTGAGCTGCCACTGGTCGGATTGGTTACTGGCGGATTTGGCCTGGGTGATCGACGCCAGCGCACCGTCCTTGCCGACCCGGTACAGGCGGACGTCGGCCAGCTCCAGCCAGGCTTTGCCGCCGCTGCCCTTGGCCGAACCGGAGCGGGCGTTGAAATACAGATCGCCGTCCTTGGCCCAGACCCCGGAATAGCGGGCCAGGGTGAATTTGCTGGCTTTGTGGCTGTTCAGGCTCATCGCCTGTTTCTCGCTGGCGATGCCGACGGTTTCGTTGGTGATGATCATCACGCCCGACAGCAGCACCGCCGGCAGCAGCGCGCCGATGGCGATCTGCAGGCGCGACACGCCGACCGAAGCCATGGCGATCAGTTCGGATTTTCCGGCCAGCTGTCCCAGCCCGAGCAGCAGGCCGATGACCGACACCACCGGCAGCAGATCGTAGGCGCGGCGCGGCGTGGTGAACAGGGTGCTGAGCAGGGCGTAATTCAGGGTGAAGCCGTTCTTGCCGACATCGGAAAAACTGTTGTAGAAGGCATTGATCAGATCGAAACCGAGCAGCACCAGCCAGACCAACGCGATGGTTTTCAGCACGGTCAGCGCCAGGTATTCGGTCATCTCCCGGCCGATGCGGTTCATGCCGGCACCGCCTGCGGCTTGAGCCGGCCGTCACGCCGGAACAGCCAATAACTCAAGGCCGCCATCGGCAGAATCGCCCACCACAATCCGAGAACTGCCGGAATGCGGCCGTTGCCGAGCAGATAGGTGCCGGCCAGCAGGCTCAGCATGCCGAGCAGATAAGCCATCACCGCGAACAGCACCAGACCGTACTGCGGCTGACGCGGTTCGCTGCGCGCCAACGGAATGGCCAGCAGCGCCAGAATGGCGGCGAACAGCGGCAGAGCCAGACGCCAATGCAATTCCGCCCGCGCCGCGGCATCGCCGCGTTTGAACAGGGCCAGCGTGCTGACCGTGTCCAGTTTGTTGGACGGCTTACTCTCGCTCGGCTCGGGGACTTTGATTTCATTGACCTTGAACTGCACCTTGCGGAAATCGCGGCGGCCGAGCTCGCCTTCCATGCGGGTGCCGTTTTCCAGACGCAGGATGCGGGCTCCGCCGACCAGACGCAGATCGCCCTTGCTGGCGGTGATGATGTCGAGCCGGCCGTTATTCTCGCGCTGCACGAACAGGTTTTTGAACTGACGGCCGTCACGGCTGAGTTCGGTCACGAACAGGATGCCGGATTTGCCCGGCAGCTCGACGAAGCGTCCGGGTTCCAGGCCGGAAATCAGGAAGCTGCGGTTGGCCTCTTCCACCATGCTCTTGGCTTGGTTGGCAGTGAACGGCACCAGCCACAGCGAGGCGAAGGCGATCAGCAGCACCAGGGGGGCGGCCACCCAGAGCACCGGCTTCAGCAACTGCTGGCTGCTGACGCCGACCGAGGCCAGCACCGCCATTTCGCTGTCGGCATACAGGCGGGCGATGCCCATCATCAGGCCGATGAACAGGGCCAGCGGCAGCACGAAACTGATGAAACGCGGCAGGCGCAGCATCAGCAGCTGCAGCATCAGCCCGGCCGGCACCTTGCCCCGCGAGATTTCCGCGATCAGGTCGGTCAGAAAACCGCCCACGCTGATCAGGAACAGCACGGTCAGCACCGCGAACACCAGCTGGCTGAACTGTCTGAACAGGTAACGGTTGATCAGCGGCATCGGCACGGGCGGGGAAACTCGGTTCGGGATGAATTACAATAGCAGTTTACCATCATGCGCCCAGCCGGCGCCCGACCGAGAGAAGCCCCATGGCCCTGCGTTTCATTCCTTCCCAAAGCCCCGTTCACACCGATACCAGCGACTGCGTGGTCATCGGTGCGTTCAGCGACAACACCTTCTCGCCCTCCGGCGCGGCGCTCGATGCCGCCGCCGGCGGCCGTTTGAAGGCGCTGGCCGAACGTGGCGACATTTCCGGCAAGACCGGGCAGACCCTGCTGCTGCAGGATGTGGCGGGCGTCGCCTCGGCGCGCGTGCTGGTCATCGGTCTGGGCGATCCGGCGAAATTCGCCGTTCCGCAATACCTCAAAGCCGTTGCCGATGCCGTGCGCGCCCTGCGCAGCGGTCCGGTCAAATCCGCCTACCTGACCCTGAGCGATCTGCCGGTGAAAGGCCGTGACGCCGATTGGGCGGTGCGTCAGGCGCTGATCGCCGCCGATCACGCTGCCTACGAATACACCGCCACCCGCAGCAAGAAAGCCAGCGTGACCCTGAGCGAAGTGTCGGTGCTTGTGGCCGAAGCGCAGATGAACGCCTTCCGTCAGGGCGAAGGCATCGCCGCCGGCATCCAGTTCACCCGCGAACTCGGCAACCTGCCGCCGAACATCTGCAATCCGTCCTATCTGGCCGAACAGAGCCTGCAGATCGCCGCCGAACATGACAACGTGACCTGCGATGTGCTCGGCCGCGATGAAATGCAGGCGCTCGGCATGGGCTCGCTGCTGGCCGTGGCCCGCGGCTCGGCCAATCCGCCGAAACTGATCGTGCTGAAATACACCGGTGCCGGCGATGCCAAACCGCTGGCCCTGGTCGGCAAAGGCATCACCTTCGATACCGGCGGCATCAACCTGAAAGTCCAGGGCGGCATCGAAGAAATGAAATACGACATGTGCGGCGCCGCGTCGGTGCTCGGCACCTTCCTGGCCTGCGCCAAGCTGCAGCTGCCGATCAATCTGGTGACCGTGGTGCCGGCCGTGGAAAACATGCCCGATGCCGACGCCTACCGTCCGAGCGATGTGCTGACCGCAATGAACGGCAAGACCATCGAAGTCGGCAACACCGATGCCGAAGGCCGTCTGATCCTGTGCGACGCGCTGACCTATGTGCAGCGTTTCGAACCGAAAGCGACCGTGGACGTGGCCACCCTGACCGGCGCCTGCATCATCGCGCTCGGCAAGTACGCCGCCGGCCTGATGAGCAAACACGACGACCTGTCCGAAGAATTGCTCGCCGCCGGTGAAACCGTGTTCGACCGCGCCTGGCGTCTGCCGCTGTGGGACGAATACCAGACCCAGCTCGATTCCGTTTTCGCCGATATCTACAATATCGGCGGCAAAGGCGCGGGTGCCATCACCGCCGGCTGCTTCCTGTCGCGCTTCACCGAAGGCCAGCGCTGGGCGCATCTGGACATCGCCGGCGTGGCCAACGATGAAGGCCGCAAAGGCATGGCCTCCGGCCGTCCGGTGGGTCTGCTGAGCCAGTGGCTGCTCGATCAGGCCAAGCACTGAGCATGACGATCCGGGCTGACTTCTACATGATCGCGGGCAAGCCCGCGTTCGTGGCGCAGCCCCTGCTGCTGGTGTGCAAACTTGCCGAGAAGGCCGTGCAATCCGGCCAGCCCTGCCTGATTTTCTGCGAAACCGCCGAACAGGCCGATTTCCTCGACGACCTGCTGTGGGAATTCGATGACGATGCCTTCATTCCGCACCAGATCGTGGGCTTGGAGGAAGACGAAGACACCGACGACACCCCGGTGCTGATCGTGCCGCCGGGCGTGGAAACCGGCATGCGGGCGCTGGTCATCAATCTACGAAACGCCTTGCCGCCGGCCGGCTACCAGCGCGTGCTGGAAATCGTCCCGGCCGACGAATCGGCGCGCGAACCGGCACGCCAGCGCTGGCTGCAGTACAAGCAGCTCGGGTTCGAACTCAAGCGCAACGAGATGTAAAAAATCCCCGCCGCAGCGGGGATTTTTTCAGGCCAGCAATTTTTCAATCGCTTCAACTGCTTTCGGCACGCCTTCGGTCAGGTTCTCCGGACCGGATTTGGTCATCAGGATGTCGTCTTCGATGCGGATGCCGATGCCCTGGTATTTGGCCGGCACGCCCGGCGTTCCCGGCGCGATGTACAGGCCCGGTTCGACGGTGAAC
>NZ_JAPDUI010000061.1 GCF_025980345.1 Arenimonas sp. GDDSR-1
CACAACGCCCTGCTGATGCGCAGCCTGCAGGCGCTGCTGCCCTGCCCGGTGCAGTCCACCGCCGTTCTCGGCGTCGATCCGGATTATGTCGAAGCAATGGCGTTCGCCTGGCTGGCCAAACAATGCCTCGAAGGACGCTCCGGGAATGTGGTGGACGTCACCGGCGCAGCCGGACCGCGCATTTTGGGCGCGGTTTATCAGGCCTGATCGGTTCCGAAACCCATGCGTTTCCACAGCCAAGCCAGCAACAGCAGGGCTGGAATGACCGAAACGGCGCTGATCAGGAAGAACACGGAATAGCTGCTCTGCTCGACGATGTAACCCGAGAAGCCACCGACGAACTTTCCGGGCAGATTCGCCAAGGACACCAGAAGGGCATACTGCGTGGCGGTGAAATTCTGGTTGGTCAGTCCGGACATGAACGCGACCAGCACAGTGCCGGCGAAGCCCTGGGCCAGATTGTCGGCGGTGATGGCGGCGAAGAACGCCCAGATCTCCGAGGGATGCTGTGCCATCAGCAGGAAGGCGAGATTCGATACGGCAACCCCGACCGCGGCCACCGCCAGCAGCTTGCGGATATCGAAAGCCGCCACGCAGACACCGCCGATAAAGGCGCCGCCGATGCCGAGCCAGACCCCGTACAGTTTCGAAACCGTGGCGATATCGGCCTTGGTATAGCCTGAATCCAGATAGAAGGGGCCGGCCAGCACGCCGATCATCTGATCCGGAAATTTGTACAGCCCGACAAACACCAGAAACGCCAGCGCCAGCAGCACGCCGTTGCGGGTGAAGAATTCGCGGAAGGGTTCAATGAACGCTTCGGCCAGACTGACTTTGCGGATGGCGACACGGGCGCTCGGTTCGCGCGCCAGCAACGTAGCCGCGAGAGGCAGCAGCATCAGCAGGGCCATTACGGTGTAGGTGATTTTCCAGCCGAACAGTTCCGCGAAATACAGCGCCATGGCGCCGCCGAGAATCAAACCGATGCGGTAACCGAGGGTGTACGTTGCCGCCAATGCGCCCTGCGCATGGATTTCGACAATTTCAATCCGGTATGCGTCGACCAGGATATCCTGGGTCGCACCGGCGAATGCGGCCAGTGCCACGAACGCGATCAGCGTACTGAGATGCGCGGTCGGATCGGTATAAGCCATGGCCAGCAGGGCCAGCAACAGCAGCAGCTGTGACACGAACAGCCAGCCGCGGCGCCGGCCGAGCAAGGGCAAGGCATAGCGGTCCAGCAGCGGCGCCCACAGGAATTTGAGGACATAGAAGAAACTGGCGAAACTGAGCAGACCGATCAGGCTGAGCGCTAGACCGATATCGCGCAGCCAGGTCGAGAGCGTGCCGCCGACGATGAGCAGGAACGGAAGACCGCAGCCGAAGCCGAAGAACAGCATGGTTGCCGCCGACGGCGTGCCGAAGGCGCGCTTGATGCCCTGCCAGCCCTTGTAGGATTGCGTTTCAGTCATCAGTCATAGTCCACGATAAAGGGCGCGTGATCGGAAAATTTCGGTTCGGCGGCGATGGCGCAATCACGCAGCGCCGGCTTCAGGTTCGGGCTGACCATCTGGTAATCGATGCGCCAGCCGACGTTCTTGGCCCGCGCCGCGCCGCGCTGGCTCCACCAGGTATAGTCCTGGCCGTCCGGCTTCAGGCTGCGGTAACTGTCGATCCAGCCGTCCTGCGCGGTCAAGGCCGTCATCCAGTCGCGCTCTTCCGGCAGGAATCCGGAGTTCTTCGCATTCGATTTGGCATTGCGGATGTCCATCGCGGTGTGCGCGATGTTCCAGTCGCCGCACAGCACGACTTTCCGGCCGCTGGCCAGCATGGCGGCGAATTTCGGCCGGATCCATTCCATCACCTTGAACTTGAAGTGCTGGCGTTCCTCCGCCGACGAGCCCGAAGGCAGGTACAGCGAGACCACCGACAGATCGCCGAACCGGGCCTCGATGTAGCGCCCCTCCTCGTCGAACGGCGCCCAGCCTAGACCGGTAATGACTGAATCCGGCTCATTCCGGCAGTAAATGGCGACACCAGAATAGCCTTTCTTGGTGCTGGCATCGCGGAAAAAGGCATGATAGCCCGCGGGACGGAACAGGCCGTCGCCGAGCTGATGCTCCTGTGCCTTGGTTTCCTGCACGCACAGCACATCGGCGTTCTGTGCGCCGAACCAGTCGAAAAATCCCTTGCTGGCCGCGGAGCGGATGCCGTTGGCGTTGAAACTGATGATTCGCATGCCCGTCAACTGCTGATAAACTTGTTCACAAGATTAGCCCAATGCGCGCGCGAAGTGGGGAAAATGCACCCGTACCAGCAGCAGTTCCTGGAGTTGGCCGTCCGCAGGCAGGTCCTGCGTTTCGGCGAATTCACCCTGAAATCCGGCCGGATCAGCCCGTATTTCTTCAATGCCGGCCTGTTCGATGACGGCGACAGCCTGAATCAGGTCAGTGAAGCCTACGCAGCCCGCATCCTCGACTGCGGCGCGGCCTTCGACATGCTGTTCGGTCCGGCTTACAAAGGCCTGCCGCTGGCCACCGGGGCCGCCATCGCCCTGGCGCGCCGGGGCCGCAACGTACCGGTCGCCTTCAACCGCAAGGAAGCCAAGAGCCACGGCGAGGGCGGCAGTCTGATCGGCGCGCCGGTCAAGGGCCGTGTGCTGATCATCGATGACGTGATTACCGCCGGCACCGCCATCCGCGAATCGATCGACATCATCCGTGCCCAGGGCGCGGAAGTGGCGGGCATCGTCATCGCGCTCGACCGCCAGGAAAAGGGCAAGGACTCGGCACTGTCGGCCAGCCAGGAAATCCAGCAGCAGTTCGGCTTCCCGGTGTACAGCATCGTCGGACTCGGCGAGCTGCTGGCTTACGCCGAGCATCACCCCGAACTTGCACAATACCGGCAGGCGCTGCAGAATTACCGCAATCACTACGGGGTCTGAAATGCCGAATGCCAAACTGCTGGTCACCGCTTTCCTGGGCACCGCGCTGATTGCCGGCGCGGCCGCGCAGGAAAAGAAGATCTACCGGTGGGTCGACAAGGACGGCAAGGTCCAGATCAGCGACCAGCTGCCGCCGGACGCGGTCGACAAAGCGCGCAAGGAATACAACGCCAAAACCGGTTCGCTCAAAAGCGATGTGCAGAGCCAGCTCTCGCCTGCCGAAAAAGCAGCGGCCGAGCAGCAGGCGCAGGCCGAAGCCGCGGCGCTGGCCGAAGCGGAAAAAGCCAAGCGCATCGAACAGGGCATGCTGGTCAACTATGAAACCGAGCAGGACCTGCAACGTTTCTTCGATGAACGCACCGACCTGCTCAAGCAGACCATCATCTCGCTGAAAGCCAGCATCCAGTCCCGCCGCGCCGTGCTGATCAGCACCTTGAACGAATTGAGCGAGGCCGAAATGAACGGCCAGGCTCTGGATGCCGGGAAACTGAAAATGCTGGCCGATACGCAGGCCATCGTTGCCAAGCAGACCGAACAGATGGACCGCCTGAATGTCAGCTACCGCGCCTTGCAGGCCGAATTCGCGCTGACCCTTGAAAAATACCGGATCATGAAGTCCGAGGCCGATAGCCGCCGTGCGGCGCTACCCGGCGATGCCGCGGTCCCGACGGCGCAGCCCTGATTCAGAACGGCAGTTTCAGATCCGGCGTCAGCGCCAGCAGCTGCGTGCGGAAAGCGTCCTGGATGCGGACCAGGCCCGCCTCGTCATTTGCCTCGAAACGCAGGACCAGCACCGGCGTGGTGTTGGAGGCGCGCACCAGACCCCAGCCATCGGGCCAGTCGGCACGCACACCGTCGATCAGACTGATGCGTGCGCCTTCAAAGCGGGCCTGTTCCACGAAACGCGCGATGAACGCATGCTGCTCGCCTTCCGTCACTTCCACCTTCAGTTCCGGCGTCGATACCAGCTTGGGAAGCTCGTCGAACTTGGCCTGAACGCCATCGGGCGCGGCGGCGAGGATTTCCAGCAGGCGTGCGGCGGCGTAGATGCCGTCGTCGAATCCGTACCAGCGCTCGCTGAAGAAGAAGTGGCCGCTCATTTCCCCGGCCAGTTCGGCATGGGTTTCCTTCATCTTGGCCTTGATCAGCGAATGTCCGGTTTTCCACATCAGCGGACTGCCGCCGTTGCGCAGGATATGGCCCTGCAGCGCGCCGGTGCACTTCACGTCATAGAGAATGGCCGCGCCCGGATTGCGGCTGAGCACGTCCTCGGCGAACAGCATCAGCAGACGGTCGGCGTAGATCACCTCGCCGGATTTGGTGACCACGCCGAGCCGGTCGCCATCGCCGTCGAACGCCAATCCGAGATCGGCGCCGCCGTGCTTCACCATGTCGATCAGATCGAGCAGATTTTCCGGATCGCTGGGATCGGGATGATGGTTGGGGAAGGTGCCATCGACCTCGCAGTACAATTCCTCGACCTCGGCGCCGATGGCGCGCAGGAGCTGCGGCGCGACCGCGCCGGGCACGCCGTTGCCGCAGTCGACCACCACCTTCAGCGGCTGTTCGATGTGGACATCCTCGGCGATGCGCTCGATGTAGGACGGAATGACGTCCTGCTTGCGGATGTTTCCGGGCTTGTCGGCCCGGATGATTTTCTTGTCGATGATGCGGGTGAAGATGTCCATGATGGCGTCGCCGGAAAGCGTATGGCCGTCGATGACGATCTTCAGTCCGTTGTAATCCGGCGGATTGTGCGAGCCGGTCACCGAAATGCCGCTGCTGAATTCGCCGGTGTTGGCCGCGAAATAGACCACCGGCGTCGGCACCTGGCCGATGTTGATGACCTCGATGCCGGTTGATGCCAGGCCCTCGCACAGGCCATCCGCCATGCCCGGCGACGACAGCCGGCCGTCATAGCCGACCACGATGCCGCGCAGGCCCTTTTCGACCAGGATGGTACCGACCGCCTCGCCGACTTTGCAGGCGATGCCGGGATCGAGATTGACGCCGATGATGCCGCGGATGTCATACGCCCGGAAGATGGAACGTTCGAGCGGCACTTTCGGCTGGGCCGATTCCTTGATGTTGAATTCCGGCGGCGGCGGTGTCTGGGCGGCCAGAACGCCGGCCTGCCGCATCTGTTCCAAGGTCATGTCCGCACCCTCGGCATCGGGATCGGCATCGGACGGCGCCGAATTACGGCGGCGCAGATAGACCGGCGCGAACCAGCATCCGGCAGCGAGCAGGAACAGGGCAACGGCCAGAACCAGCTCACCGATGCCGCCGGCTTCGAACAGGCCTTTCTCGGCCAAGGGCGCCGAAGCCACCACCCGCCACGGGGTCTTTGCGATGCTGACCGCGTTTATCTCCGCGGTGCTTGCCAGTCCGGAATCGCCATGGCTAAGCACATCGATCTGGCCCTGGCGCAGCCCCAGATAGCTGTGCTTTTCCTCGGTGACATCCAGGATGCCGTCCATCGCGCCCATCGGCAGCTGCACGTACACCAGACGCATCTCGGTATCCGTGCCGACCGACTTGGCCAGGCCCAGTCGGCGGCTGCCAGAAACCTGTATGAACCGGATCGCGACCTGCGCATCATTGGTGGCCGCTTCCAGCAGGGCAAGCCGGCCGGCGCCGAATTGGACCACATCGCCGTAGGCCGAAGACAGCCCGGGGGTATAGACCTGGACGCTTTCGGCGTTCTTGAAAGCGTCCTGGAACGTGGTGATGATGGCCGCCTCGCCGGTCGCCGCGGTGACCGGCTCGACTTTCTTCTGCGCCATGATCATGCGCCTGATCAGGGCATTGCTGCGTGCCGTCACTGCCGCCGAAGCATTGTCCCTGGCGGTGATGATGTCGCGTTCATCCTTGTTCTGGGAGTACAGATCGACGCCCTTGTAAGCGAACCAGAGGCTGAGCAGGACAAAAAGCAGGGTGGCGGTCTGCAGGGGATGCTTCTGTACCCAGCCGCGCAGATGTTCAATTCGGGAATGCGTTGCAGACATGATCAGGCGACTCCTGTGTGGCCGAATCCGCCTTCACCGCGCGCGCTTTCGGCGAACTGCTCGACATGGCGGAATTGCGCCCGCAGCACGGGCATGAAAACCAGCTGTGCGATCCGGTCGCCGGGCTGGATGGTCTGCGGCGAATCGCCCCGGTTCCAGAGACTGACCATGAGCGGCCCCTGGTAGTCGGCGTCGATCAGCCCGACGCCGTTGCCGAGCACCAGGCCCTGCTTGTGGCCGAGACCGGAGCGCGGCAGGATGTGTGCGCAGACCGCGGCGTCGCCGATGTGGATGGCCATGCCGGTCGGAATCAGATGGCAATCGCCGGGCTGCAGGGTCAGCGCCTGGTCCAGCATGGCGCGCAGGTCCAGACCGGCCGAATGCGCGGTGGCGTATTCCGGCAACGGGAATTCGGCGCCCAGGCGGGCATCCAGGATGCGGAAATCGATGTTCAGGGCGTGGTTCATGGCAACTGCTCCAGAAGAATTTCCAGAAGCGCATCGGCCGCCTGGCGTTTGGTGGTATGCGCAATGGCGTGACGGCCGGTGCGGGTGAATACGGTCAGTGCGTTGTCATCACTTTCGAATCCCGATCCGGGCATGCCCACGGCATTGGCGGCGATGGCATCGAGGCGTTTGTTGTGCATTTTTTCCCGGGCATATTCCTCAAGGCGCTCGGTTTCGGCGGCAAATCCGATGACCCGCTTCGGGCGCATCGGGCTGCCGGCAACCGCGGCCAGGATATCCGGCGTGCGCTCCAGCGCAAGCGTGGCGTCCGCCTCGGATTTCTTGATCTTTCCGGCGCTGACCGTCTTCGGACGGTAGTCGGCCACTGCAGCGGCGGCAATGAAGGTATCGGTTCCGGCCAGTTCGGCCATGACCGCATCATGCATCTGCGCGGCACTGCGAACATCGATCCGGCGAACACCGGACGGGGTCGGCAGCAGGACCGGACCGGCAACCAGAAGCACTTCCGCGCCCTGCGCCACGGCAGCCTCGGCAAGCGCGAAACCCATCTTGCCGGAACTGCGGTTGCCGAGAAAACGGACCGGATCGAGATCTTCGTAGGTCGGACCGGCGGTAATCAGCACACGCCTGCCCTGCCACGCACCGGCACTGCCGGCCAGAGCGGCAACCAGCTGCCCGGGTTCCAGCATCCGGCCTTCGCCGGTTTCGCCGCAGGCCTGTTCGCCGCTGGCCGGACCGTGGATGCGGAAGCCGCGGTCCTGCAACGCCGCCACATTGGCCCGGGTCGCCGGATTAGCCCACATCACCCGGTTCATCGCCGGCGCCAGATGCACCGGGGCTTCGGTGGCCAGACACAGGGTGCTGAGCAGATCATTGGCATGGCCGCCGGCGAGGCGCGCCAGCGTATCGGCGCTGGCCGGAGCGATCAGCACGGCATCGGCCCAGCGCGCCAGTTCGATATGGCTCATGGCCGCCTCGGCGGCCTCGTCCCACAGGCTGCCGCGGACCGGATGCCCGGACAGGGCCTGCAGGGTGGTCGGGGTCACGAAGCGTTCGGCGGCGGCCGTCATCACCACGCGCACGTCTGCCCCGGCCTTGCGCAGACCGCGCACGAGTTCGGCACACTTGTACGCGGCGATGCCGCCGGTGATGCCCAACAAAACATGCTTTCCGTTCAAAATGCCACCCAGTTTCCCCGACACGGCCCTGCGCATTAGCTTAACCGAAATGCCCGCGGATTCCGACAGATGCGGGCAAATCAGGGGCGCAGACTGAGGGCATGGACAAACCCGCACCCCGCACATGGATCACTCTGCAGAACAAGGCACTGGCACATGGCATCGCCGCGCTCAGCGAGCATGAATTGCTGCAGTTGATCGGCGCGCCACAGCGCGGCGCACCGTCATTGCCGGAAGAAGCCTGCAGCCCCGACGCCCTGCGCGTCCTGAAGCAAAGCGCCATCGGTGAATTCAGCCGAGAGTACCGGGTCGGCATCGGGACGGCCTGCAGACTGGCCGCCAGCCTCGAGCTCGGGACGCGTTACTGGTGCCGGCCGCTGCAGCCGGGACAGGCCATGAACGATCCCCAGCAGGTCCGGCACTGGTTGCGGACCGAACTGCGCGACCGTCCGCGGGAAATCTTCGGCTGCCTGTTTCTGGATGCGCGCCACCGGCTGATCCGCTTCGAAGAATTGTTTGCCGGCGGCCTCGACGGCGCCGAAGTCCATCCGCGGGTGGTCGTCCAACAGGCGCTCCGGCACCAGGCAGCGGCGGTGGTTCTGGTCCACAACCACCCCAGCGGGCATCCGGAACCGAGTGCCGCCGACCACGCCCTGACCGTACGGCTGAAGCAGGCGCTGGCGCTGGTCGATATCCGCGTGCTCGACCACTTCATCGTGGCCGGCAATACGGTCACCTCATTCGCTGAACACGGCTGGCTGTGAATCGCGTCCGGATGCGTCCGGCGGCCGGTTCGGGATACAATGACGGCTTCCCAAGGCATCCGAATCCCGACCGTGAAAGACCATCTCCGTGAACTGGTGGCGCAAGCCCTCCTCGATCTGCGCCGCGAGGGCAAAATCCCCGAAGGCCTGGAACTGCCCGATTACGTCATCGAGCGCACCAAATCGCGCGAACACGGCGATTACGCCACCAACATCGCCCTGCTGCTGGCCAAGCGCATCGGCATGAACCCGATGGCGCTGGCCGAAACGCTGATCGGCAGCATGGATGCCAATGACGAATCCAAGCACATCGAAAAAGTCGCGGTCGCCAAACCGGGCTTCATCAATTTCACCATTTCACGGCGCTGCCTGCTGTCCACGGTCCGTCGCGTGTTCGAAGCAGGCGCGGAATACGGCCGGCAACAGGCCGGATCGCGCGAATCGGTCACCGTTGAATTCGTTTCGGCCAACCCGAACGGGCCGCTGCATGTCGGGCACGGCCGCGGCGCGGCCTACGGGGCGACCGTCGCCAATCTGCTGGAAGCCGCCGGCCATGCCGTGCAGCGCGAATATTACGTCAATGATGCCGGCCGCCAGATGGACATCCTCGCCATCAGCGTCTGGCTGCGTTACCACGAGCTGTGCGGCGTGGCCGTGCGCTTCCCCGACAACGGCTACAAAGGCGATTACGTCATCGACATCGCCCGTGCACTGCGGGCCCAGGAAGGCGATCGCCTGCGGTTCGGTGCCATCGACATCTTCGACGGCGTGCCGGACGACGAAGGCCAGGGCGGCGACAAGGAAAAACATGTCGATGCCCTGATCGGCAACGCCCGCCGCCTGCTCGGCGATGCCGATTACCGGCTGGTGTTCAACGCCGGGCTGGACTTCTGCCTGACCGACATCCGCAACGACCTGCACGGCTTCGGCGTCGACCATGACAGTTTCTTCTCCGAGCGCTCGCTCAGCGTCGACGGCTACGTGCAGCGCGCGGTGGACATCCTGCGGGCGAACGGCCACCTGTACGAACAGGACGGCGCGCTCTGGTTCCGCGCCACCGATTTCGGCGACGACAAGGACCGCGTGGTCATCCGCGACAACGGCGTCTCGACCTACTTCGCTTCCGACATCGGCTATCTGCTGTCGAAATTCGAGCGCGGCTTCGAACGCGCACTCTATATCTTCGGCGCCGACCACCACGGCTACATCGTCCGCCTGAAAGCGGCGGCCAAGGGCCTTGGCCTGGATGAATCGAAAATCGAAATCCAGCTGGTGCAGTTCGCCATCCTCTACCGCGGCGGCGAACGCGTGCAGATGTCGACCCGGGCCGGCAGTTTCGTGACCCTGCGCGAACTGCGCGAAGAAGTCGGCAACGATGCCGCCCGCTTCTTCTACGTGATGCGCAGCAACGACCAGCATCTGGACTTCGACCTCGACCTGGCCAAGAGCCATTCGAAAGAGAACCCGGTGTACTACATCCAATACGCCATCACCCGCTCGGCCGGGCTGTTCCGCAAGCTGCGCGAAAAGCAGTGGAGCTACAACGACAGCATGGCCGTGGCCAACCGCGAACTGATGGACAGCGACGCCGAAACGGTACTGCTCGGCGAGCTGATGCGCTTCCCGGAAATCATCGAGTCGGCCGCCGCCAACCGCGGGCCGCAGATTCTGGCGAATTATCTGCGCGAAACCGCCAATGCCTTCCATTCGTTCTATGAGAACTGCGACATCCTGAGCGAGGACGAAGCACTGCGAAGCACGCGCCTCGGCCTGTGCAAAGCCACCGCCCAGGTGCTGAGCAACGGCCTGGCGCTGCTTGGCGTCTCGGCACCGGAGCGCATGTAATGGCGAAGAAGACCCAGGCCCGCCGCCAAGGCAGCAAAGGCACGCCGGCCTGGGCCTGGCTGCTGGCCGGGTTGCTGATCGGTGCGCTGGCCTACTTCGGCTATCTGCAGTACAGCCTGCTGAGCGCCCCGCAGACCGCCGAAGTGCCCGTGCCGCAAAGCAACCAGGATAATGACAAGGACGCCGAAGCCGGCGTCGAGCCGCCGGCCAGCGGCACCGAAGACGGCGTGCTGGATACCGATTACAGTTTTTACGACGTGCTGCCGACACAGGAAACCCTGGATGTCGCCGCGGGTACCGAACCGGATCCGTCGGCCGTACCGGAAGTGCCGGCGGAGGCGGTCCAAAAGGACCCCGCCGACGCCGCCGCCAAGCCGGAGTCCGCGCCGGCGCAAGCCGCCGCAGAAGCGCGTTATCTGCTGCAGGCCGGCGCTTTCGAACGCAATGCCGATGCCGATGACCTGAAAGCGCGCATTGCCCTGGCCGGCGAAAGCGCGCGGGTGGAAACTGCCGAAATCAACGGCAAAACCATGTACCGCGTCCGGCTTGGGCCTTATCCCAACGCAAGGGCCGCGGAAGCCGCCAAGGCCAATCTGGCCGGCATCGGCATCGCCGCCGCCAGCATCAAGCTCAAGTAAGTCCCGCTCAGCCGCCGCGCTTGAGGCGGATCAGCGCCGAGGTGTCTTCCTCGCCGAAACCGGCCTCGACCAGTTTCGCGTAGTCGGCCAGACTCTGTTCGACCACGCTGTAACGCCGGCCGAGCGCATCGGCCATGGCCTGCACGATATGCAGATCTTTCAGCAGCAGGGCGGATTTGAAACCGGGGGTATAGTTGCCGGCCATCATGGTCGCACCGCGTTTGTCGAGGAACCAATTGCCGGCGGCACCGGCGGCGAGCGTGGGCACCAGCGACTCCGGATCCAGTCCGAGCGCCTCGCCGAAGGCCAGGCCTTCGCAGACCGCCTGCGCGATGCCGGCGACCAGGACCTGATTGACCGCTTTGGTGGCCTGGCCGGCGCCGGTCGGCCCCATGTGGGTCACGCGCAGCGCATAGGCCGACAGCAGATTCTGCGCGCGCGCCAGCACCTCGGCGTCACCGCCGACCATGACCGACAGCTTGCCGTTTCGCGCGCCTTCGACACCGCCGGAGACCGGCGCATCCAGAAAGGCGATGCCGGATTCCGCCAGCAGCGCGGCGGCGCAACGGTGGAATGGTCGATGACCAAAGCACCGGCAGACAGAACGCCGGCAAGATCACGGCAGCATTGCAGCACATCGGCATCTTTCGACACACACAGCACCACCGCATCGCAGCCGGCGAAATCGGCGGGCGTCATCGCGGCCGTGACGCCGCGCTGTGCGGCCACGGTTTCGGCCTTTTCCGGCGTGCGGTTGCCGACGGCGGCCAGCAGGCCCTTGGTCTGCAGATGGCCGGCCATCGGTGCGCCCATGGCGCCGAGGCCGATGAAGCCGACGCGGGTAATGGCATTCATATCACGCTCCGTGCGGGGTTTCTTCGAGATAGGTGTAGCCGGTCAGGCCGGTTTCCAGCGCCGCCAGCGCGGCGGCCGAGGCTGCCGCATCGAGGCCGGCATGTTCGACCAGATGCCGGTAGCGGGCGCGTAGTTCGTCCAGACGGTAGCCGACATAATCCAGCATGACGTCGGTGGTATCGCCCTTGCGCTGGCGCTCGATGCGGTAGCCGCCGAGCGCGTCCAGACTGACATTGGCGGTGTCGGTGTCGCCGAACAGATTGTGGATGTCGCCCAGTGTTTCCTGATAGGCGCCGACCATGAACACGCCCAGACGGTAGCTCTCGCCCTGCTTCAGGGCATGCAGCGGCAGCGAGTGGCCGAGCGTCTGCGACTGCACATAGGTATCGACCCGGCCGTCGGAATCGCAGGTCAGATCGGCGATCACGCCGTGACGTTCCGGACGTTCGTCCAGGCGCGCGATCGGCATGATCGGGAACACCTGGTCGATGGCCCAGACATCGGGAATCGATTCGAACACGGAAAAATTGACGAAGTATTTGTCGACCAGACGCTCGTCGAGTTCGTCCAATACTTCGCGGTGGCTCTTGTCATCCGGATTCAGCTGCCGGCGCACCGCGTGCGCGATGGCGTAGAACAGGTCATCGAGCAGGGCGCGGTCGTCGAGGCCGAGCTGGCCAGATCGCGCAGGTGCTTGATGACCAGCGGCTCGCCGGTGCGCGCGCCGGGCACGTCGCCGTCCGGGGCCTGCTCCACTTCCGAAACATTGACCACCATCATCGCGTGGTGCGCGGTCATGGCGCGGCCGGCTTCGGTGATCATCCGCGGCTCCGGCAGGCCGTGCTCGGCGCAGGCCTCCTGCAGGGGCTGGATCAGGGTCTGCGCGAACTGCTCGAGACGGTAGTTGACGGAACACGCGCCGCGCGAGCGGGTGCCTTCGTAGTCGACGCCGAGTCCGCCGCCGGAATCCATGAAGCGGATCATGCAGCCGGCCTTGCTGAGCTCGACGAAATAACGCACCGCTTCGCGCATGCCGGCGGCGATGTCGCGCAGGTTGGAAATCTGCGAACCCATGTGGAAATGCAGCAGCTGCAGGCAGTCGAGCTGGCCGGCGTCGCGCAGGCGCGCGACCAGATCCAGCACCTGCCGGGGCGACAGGCCGAACTTGGCCTTGTCGCCGCCGGAGTTCTGCCATTTGCCGGCACCGAGCGTGGACAGGCGCAGACGCACGCCGATGCCGGGCGTGACGCCGAGCTTGGCCGCTTCCTGCAGGATCATGTCGAGCTCCGAAGGCTTCTCGACCACGATGGTGGTGTCGAAGCCGAGCTGCTTGCCGAGCAGGGCCAGATGGATGAACTCGCGGTCCTTGTAGCCGTTGCAGACGATCACGCTGCCCGGCTTGGCCAGCGCGAGCACCGCCATCAGCTCCGGCTTGGAACCGGCTTCCAGGCCGAACTGCTCATTGCCGGCCGCGGCCAGCACGCCGGCGACGCCGAAGTGCTGGTTGACCTTGATCGGGTACACCGCGGTGTAGCCGCCCTTGTAGCCCAGATGGCCCATGCCGGCATTGAAGGCGCGCTGCATGGCCTGCAGGCGGTGCGGCAGGATGTCGGAAAAACGCAACAGTAAGGGCAATTTGACGCCGTCGGCGCAGGCGCGTTCGATCAGCTCGGGAATCGGCAGGCGCGGACCCTCGGGACCGAGCGGTTGGGCACAGACACGGCCGCGGCCATCGACATCGAAATAGCCTTCCGACCAGAACGGCAGGGAATACAGCTGTTTGGCGTCGTCGACCGACCAGGCGTTCATGGGCAGGAATCCTCGTTTGGGACGCGTATTGTACCCCCCGGCACCGGTTATCGGATACAATTCGCCTCACTTTTACCGCCCTCAGGATGCACCCGCCATGGCAGACTCCACCTGGTTTTACGAGAACTTCGAACACACCGGCTCGGCCATCGGTTTCCGGACCGTGCGCAAGCTGGACGAGGTGCAGTCGCCGTTCCAGAAGATCGAGATTTTCGAAACCACCGACTTCGGCAACCTGATGGTGATCGACGGCGCGATGATGGTCAGCACGCGCGAGAATTTCTTCTACCACGAGATGATGTCGCACGCGCCGATCTACACGCACCCGGCGCCGAAGAACATCGTGATCATCGGCGGCGGCGACTGCGGCACCCTGCGCGAATGCCTCAAGCATGCCGACGTCGAAACCGTGGTGCAGTGCGACATCGACGAGCAGGTCACCCGCATGGCCGAGAAATACTTCCCGGAACTGTGCGAAAGCAACGCCGACCCGCGCGCCACCGTGATGTTCGACGACGGCATCGCCTACATGCAGAACGCCGCGCCCGGCAGCATCGACATCATCATCGTGGATTCGACCGACCCGGTCGGTCCGGCCGAAGGCCTGTTCAACCGCGCCTTCTATGAAAACTGCTTCAGGGCGCTGCGCGCCGATGGCCTGCTGGTGCAGCAGAGCGAATCGCCGCTGGCGCTGATGGACCTGATCCGGGACATGATCGGCGCGATGTCCGATGCCGGCTTCCGCGGTTTCCGGACCCTGCCCTTCCCGCAGCCCTGCTACCCGACCGGCTGGTGGAGCTGCACCATCGCCGCCAAGGACGGTCGCGATCTCGCCGCCTTCCGCAGCGCGGACGCCGCCGCCAAGACCTTCCGTACCGAGTACTACAATGCCGGCGTCCACCATGGCGCTTTGGCCCAGCCGGAGTTCATCAAGCGGGCCCTGAAACAAAGCTGAAAAAAAGCCCCGCATGCCAGGGGAAGCATACGGGGCCAGAATGGTTGGTGAATTCCCGGCGCGCAACTGTAAATTCTTTGTGAACTTTAGTGCCCGGGTTAATGCGACTCATTCCAGTTGGCCCCGATCCCGGCCTCCACCAACAGCGGCACCTTCAGTTCCGCCGCCGCCTCCATGCGCGCCTTGACCTCGGTCAGCATCTGCGGCACGAAATCGGCATCGGCTTCGAACACCAGTTCATCGTGGACCTGCATCAGCATCAGCGCCTGCTGGCGGTGGCCGTTGATCCAGCCGGCCACGTCGATCATCGCCCGTTTGATGATGTCGGCGGCGGTGCCCTGCATCGGGGCGTTGATGGCGGCGCGCTCGGCGCCGGCCCGTTGGGCGGC
>NZ_JAPDUI010000004.1 GCF_025980345.1 Arenimonas sp. GDDSR-1
GTCGCGCGCTATGCACTCGGCCGCGATTACCACAAACTGATGCGGCAACGCCTGAAACAGCTGGCAGAGTTCATCGCGTCCGAAGTCGGCCGCTTCGGTTACCGCGTCCTGGTGGATTCGGCGCCGTCACTGGAAAGGGCTCTGGCCCGCAACGCGGGCCTGGGCTGGATCGGCAAGCACACCTGCCTGATCGACAAGGATGAAGGCTCCTGGTTCTTCCTGGGCGAAATCTACACCGACCTTCCGTTGCCGGGCACGTCATTGTCGCCGCAGGGCCATTGCGGAACCTGCACGCGCTGCATCGACATCTGCCCGACCGGTGCCATCATCGCGCCGAACCGGCTGGATGCGCGGCGGTGCATCAGCTATCTGACCATCGAGCATCAGGGCAGCATTCCCGAAGAATTCCGCGAAGCCATAGGCAACCGCATCTTCGGCTGCGATGACTGCCAGCTGGTCTGCCCCTGGAACAAATTCGCCAAAGTCCATGCCGAACCCGACTTCGCGGTCCGGAACCGCCTGGATGAGGCCAGCCTGCTGGAATTGTTCGCCTGGACGGAGGCCGAATTCCTGCAGCGCACCGAAGGTTCGGCCATCCGGCGCACCGGTTACATCAACTGGCTGCGCAATCTGGCGGTGGCACTGGGCAACGCCGCTCCGACTCCGGAGCACCTGGATGCCCTGCGCGGAAAATGCGACCATGCCGATCCGGTCGTGCGTGAACATGCGCAATGGGCGTTGCAGCGCCTTGAAACGAAACTCAGTTCCGGTGCATGACCCCGAGAAGCTCGCGCGTTACCGGATCCACTCCCGAAAAATCGGTCTGCTCGCCTTCGACATAGGGCATCAATCCGGTAGCGATGTTTTTGCCCAGTTCAACCCCCCATTGATCGAAGGCATTGATGCCCCAGATCTGCGACTGCACGAACACACTGTGCTCGTAGAGCGCCAACAGCATGCCGAGTGCATACGGGGTAAGCTCGTCGAGCAGCATCACCGTTGACGGACGGTTGCCCGGATAGCGGCGCTGCGGATCCTCGCTGGGCTGGCCGTTGGCCAGGGATTCGGCCTGCGCCAGAAGATTGGCCAGGATGAAATGATGGTTGGTCGGCTGGCAGTGGCCGGACTTGATTACCCCGAGGATGTCCAGCGGCACCGTGCCGATGCCCTGCTGCAGATACTGGAAGAAACTGTGCTGGCTGGGATTGCCGCTGGCGCCCATCAGCACCGGACTGGTGGCCTGCGGGCAATCCTCGCCATCGACGGTAACCGATTTGCCGAGGCTTTCCATGATCACCTGCTGCAGATGCGCCGGCAGCAGTTCCAGACGCTCGTCGTAGGGAATGATGCCCTGCGTACCGTAGCCCATGGCATTACGGTTCCAGACCGACATCAGCGCCTGCCAATGCACCAGATTGTCTTCGATCGGCGCCTCCAGGAAATGGGCATCCATGGCGGCGGCGCCGCGCAGGAATTCGCGGAACACCGGCATGCCCAGACCGAGCACCACCGGAAAGGCCACGGCCGACCACACCGAAAAGCGGCCGCCGACCCAATCCCAGATCGGCAGGATGTTGTGCGGCGGCACATCGAATGCTTCGGCACGGGCACCGTTGGCGGTAATGGCGAATACCCGTTCCGAATCACCGACCCAGGCCTTGAGCGCCGCGCCATTGATCAGTGTTTCCTGGGTGCCGAAACTCTTGCTGACCAGCAGGACCGCGGTTTTTTCCGGATCCAGCGCATTCATGTAGCGGTCCAGATACATGCCGTCGGCGGAGCTGAGGAAATGCACATTAAAACCGCCATTGCCGAATTCCGCCAAAGCATTGAGCACCAGTCGCGGACCGAGATCGGATCCGCCGATGCCGACGCTGAGGATATCGGTGATGCCCCGGGATTTCAGCCGCTCCGTCAATGCTTCCATGGAATCCAATACGTCCCGGGCGCCTGCATGGGCCGAGCGCGCCTCTGCTGTTACGCCCAGATCGCTGCGCAGTGCGGTGTGCAGAACGGCACGGTCCTCGCTGCGGTTGATGCGGGCACCGTCAAAAAGCTCGCGTACCTTTGTCCGGATGCCGGAGTCGAGCAGACGACGCTGCATATCGGACAAAGCCCGGGCATCCAGATGCTGACGGGCGAAATTGCAATACAGGGGTCCGAGCCGCCGGGCAAAAGCGGTGTTGCGTCCGGGTTCGGCGGCAATCAGTGCTGCAATCGGCTGTTGCCGGCATCGCTGTGCATGTTCCGCCAAGGCCTGCCAGTCCTGTTCATTCCACATGCCATGATTCCTTGTTCAGGGGATTTCGAATTCGAGATTGTCGATCAGGCGCGTGCGCCCGAGGAAAGCGGCGATCAGCGCCACCCGCTTGTTGTCCGCTGCTCGGCTGGCCGGTGCCAGCGCAGCCGATCGGATTTCCGCATAGTCCACGGTGAATCCGAGGGCCTGCAGGGCGGTTTCGGCATCGCGCTCAATCTGGGCGACCGGCACGCCGGCGATGCAGGCCGCACGCATCTGCTGCAGGGTACGGTAGATCGCCGTCGCAGACTCGCGCTCGGGGTCGCTCAGATACTGGTTCCGCGAGCTCATGGCCAGCCCGGAAGGCTCACGCAGGGTCGGTGCCGGAATGATCTCTACCGGGAAACTGAGTTCACCGGCCATGTAACGGATGACCTGCAATTGCTGGTAGTCCTTGCGGCCGAACACCGCACAGTCAGGCTGCACCATATTGAACAGGCGCGCCACCACCGTGGCCACGCCGTTGAAATGGCCCGGACGGTGCGCGCCGCAGAGGATGTCGGTGATGCCGGGCACGTGCATCTGGACGCAGCCGATGGCCCCGAAGGGATACATCACATCCACCGACGGCAAAAACAGCGCCGCCGCCCCGGCCTGCGCCAGCCCGTCGGCATCGCGTTGTTCGGTCCGCGGGTAGCGGGCGTAATCCTCGTTCGGCCCGAACTGCGTCGGGTTTACGAAAATGCTGGCGACGACCGCATCGCAATGTTGCTGGGCCAATTCAACCAAGGCGTAATGGCCTGCATGCAGATTGCCCATGGTCGGCACGAAGCCGACCCGAAGGCCATCACGCTTCCAGGTGCCGATGCATTCGCGCAACGCGGCGAGATCACGGAAGGTCTGCATCAGGCGTAGCCGTGCTCAGCCTGCGGAAAGGCACCGCTTTTAACCTCGGAGACATACGCCTGGAACGCCGATTCAATGGAATCGCGGCCTTTCAGGAAATCCTTGACGAAGCGCGGACGGCGGTGGCCGGAATTGATTCCCAGTGCATCGTAGGACACCAGAATCTGGCCATCGCAATCCGGTCCCGCGCCGATGCCGATGGTGGGAATTTCCAGACTGCGGGTGATTTCAGCGGCCAGAACGGAAGGCACGCATTCAAGCACCAGCAGCTGGGCCCCGGCCGCTTCGACCTGCTTCGCCTGAGCCAGCAATGCCTGCGCCGCATCGGCGTCCCGGCCCTGGACTTTGAAACCGCCCATGCGCAATACCGATTGCGGCGTCAATCCAAGATGGGCACAGACCGGAATTTCGCGGGCGCTCAGATACTCGATTGCGTCCAGTACGAATCCGGCACCCTCCAGTTTCACCATGCTGGCCAGTCCCTCGGCCAGAAGCGCACTGGCCGCATCGATGGCGCGTTCCGGTGAGGCGTAGCTCTGGAAAGGCATATCGGCGATCAGCAAGGCGTGCTGCAGGCCACGGGCCACACAGCGGCTGTGATAGACCATGTCCTCGACGCTGACCGACACCGTGTTGACTCCGCCCTGCACCACCATGCCGAGTGAATCGCCGACCAGCACGGCATCGATGCCGGCTGCATCCATGACCCGCGCGAAACTGGCGTCGTAGGCGGTCAAGCTGGCGATGCGTTCCCCGGCCGCCTTCATCCGGCGCAGATCGGGCACGGTCCGCGCGCGGCGACTGGGCGTATCAGCAGGGCTGGTGTACATGCGGTAATCCTTCGGCGATGCGCCGTATCGGTTGTTCGGAAATACGTTCGAGAAGCGGCTTCAAAGCCCCCAAACCGGGAATGCACAGGTCAGGGGCGATTTCCGCCAAGGGTAGCAGAACGAAAGCACGTTCCGCCATGCGTGGATGCGGCACCTGAAGCCGTCCGCCATCGATTACCGTGTCCGCGTACAGCAGGATATCGCAGTCCAGGGGACGCGGACCCCAGCGTGGTCCGGCGCTGCGGTCCCGGCCATGGGCCTGTTCAATGGCCAGCAATGCATCCAGCAGCGCCTCCGGCGCCAATGCGGTGTCGACTTCGATGACGGCATTGGTGTAATCGTCCTGGAGCATGCCGCCCCAAGCCGGACTGGAATAGAGACCCGATACGGCAGCGATCCGTGTCTTCGGCAGCATCGCGATCGCCTCGAGAGCCGAGCGGAACCGTGCCGGCACATCGCCTTGGTTGCCGCCCAATCCGATGAACGCGCGCACCGTCATCGACACTCAACCGTCGGTGGTTTTCGGTTTGCTGCGCCGCCGCCGGCGCTTGGGCGGCACATGGGCGCTCTCGCCGCCGATGGCGGGTTTGCTTTGGCCGGGAATGATCTGTGCCAGCTGTTCCGGCGCCATGGTCTGTGCCTGTTCCCAGAATTGCACTTCTTCGGCCAATTCGGGGATGCCGGTGGCGCGAAGCGCCAGAAAATCGAACGCCGCGCGGAAGCGCGGATGGGCGAGAAGACGGAATACGCGCTTGCGGGTGCGTTGGCTGAATCGGGTCTGCAGTTGCCAGATTTCATGCATCGGCAACGAGAACCGGCGCGGTATGGCGATACGCTCGACCTGACGCAGGGTGACGCGGTCGGCGGCGCGCTGCTGGGCAACGCTGAGCTCGGCCCCGGAATTCTGCAGGATCGCCAGCTCGCGGCAATAGGCCGGCCACAGCAGGCAGGCGAACAGGAACCCCGGAGCAACCGATTTGCCGGCGTTGACACGGGCATCGGTCTGTCTCAGGGATTCCAACAGCATGTCGCGCAATGCGCCGGTGCGGTTGGTCTGCAGTGCTTTGGCAGTATCCGGAAACAGCACATCGAGAAGCGCGAAACGCTCCAGCAGGAGGAAACTCTTTTCGGCGCTGCCGGCCAGGAAAATTTTCAGGCATTCATCGAATAGACGGGCCGACGACGCACTGGCCAACAGACCGGCCAGCTCGGGAATCGGTTCGGCGGCGGTGGCGTGGATGCTGAAGTCGAGTTTTGCCGCCAGACGCACGGCCCGCAGCATCCTGACCGGATCTTCGCGGTATCGGGTGACCGGATCGCCGATCAGCCGCAGAATGCGGGCCTGCACATCGGCATAGCCCCCGACGATGTCGCGTACGCTGAAATCTTCGACGGTGTAATACAACGCGTTGGCGGTGAAATCCCGGCGGAAGGCGTCTTCCTCCAGTGTTCCGTAGACATTGTCACGGATGAGGTGGCCTTCCTCGTGGACCTGGCGATCGACGAGCGCGGTATCATCATCCCCGGAAGCACGGAATGTCGCGACTTCGATGATTTCCTGGCCGAACATGATGTGCGCCAGCCGGAACCGGCGGCCGATCAGGCGGCAATTGCGGAATTGGGCACGCACCTGCTCGGGGGTGGCATTGGTGGCCACATCGAAATCCTTGGGGTGGCCGCCGATCAGCAGGTCACGGACGGCGCCGCCGACGATATAGGCCTCGAAGCCGGCATCACGGAGCTTGTAAAGAACCCGCAGGGCATTCGGGCTGATGTCCTTGCGCGAAACGCCGTGGTCGGCGCGGGCGATGACCGCCCCTTGACCGGATCCTTGGGGATCGCTCATGGCGCTCCCAAATGCAGTAAAATATTCACGAACGCTAACCCTGTGGCAGATGGGCCATTTTAAGGGTTTTCACTCCCATTAGGTGATTTATGCCATTTGTCGTGACCGAAAACTGCATCCGCTGCAAATACACCGATTGCGTCGAAGTCTGCCCGGTTGACTGTTTCCACGAAGGTCCGAATTTCCTGGTCATCGATCCTGTCGAGTGCATCGACTGCACCCTGTGTGAACCGGAGTGTCCTGCCAAGGCGATTTTTCCGGAAGATGATGTGCCCGCCGGCCAGGAACATTTCGTGGCACTGAATGCCGAATTGGCCGCCCAATGGCCGGTCATCACCACGCGCAGCGACGCCCTTCCGGATGCCGCGGAATGGGACGGCAAGACCGATAAGCTGCAGTTCCTGCAGAAATGAAAAGAGCGCCGGAAGGCGCTCTTTACATGCATCATGCTCCGCTCAGAGCTTCTGTTTGAGCCGCGCCAGCAGCTGGCCCGAAGCCGCACTCTCATTGCCTGCGCCGTCTGGACCGAGCGCTACGACGCGGGATTTCCCGGCATTGCTCTGCACCGATATCAGCATGGTTTCACTGCCGTAGGACACTTCATAGCTGGAAATGCCCTCGACCGCACTCAGGATTTCGACGCCTTCGATCTGCCCCAAAGCGCTGCCGACGCGTTTCCAGGTGGTCGCGACATCCGCATTGACGTTGATGCTGCGTACGATTTCCATGGATACCGCATTGATGCCGACGGCACTCTTGGGTGGAATCTTCAGCGCCTCGCGGTCATTGGGCTTGCTCAGGTCCGGCGGAATGGCCAGCGGCTTGGTCAATTCCACACCTTCATACTCGGACTTCTTGTTGAACAAATGCCAGCCGCAACCCGAAAGCAGCAGGGCCGGCACGACGACCATAAGCGCGGCGCGTGTACCGATTTTGACGAAACCGTTCATTATGTGTCCTAGTCTCAGATGGATTGTTCGATAGTTTTGCATAATTCCAGCATCCGTTGCGCCTCGCCGGCATGGGACTCCGACAGCGGCAACAGCGGCAGGCGCAGGCCGTGGCCGAATCCCATCAGCCGCATCAATGCTTTCACGGGTACCGGATTCGGTTCGACACCGAGGAAATCGTAAAGGTTCCGCAAACCGGCATCCAGCACCTGGGCGCCGGCGACATTGCGGTCCTGCAGCAGCTGGCAGATGCGGGCGAAGGCGGCGGGCACCACGTTGGATGCCACGGAAATCACGCCTTGGGCACCACCGGCGATGGCCCGCACGAACGTGGGGTCGTCGCCGCTCAGCAGGCTGAATGCTGGCGATGCCAGGGGATACAGTTCCTGCCAGCGTTCTTCATCACCGACCGCCTCCTTGAACCCGATGATGTTGCCGTGACTGCACAGACGGGCGACCGTCTGCGGCTGCAGATCGCACCCGGTCCGGCCTGGTACGTTGTAAAGCACGACCGGAATTCCGGAAGCGTCGGCCACAGCGCCGTAATGGGCATGCAAACCGGCCTGGGTCGGGCGAACATAGGGCGGAGTAACCACCAGCGCGATATCGGCGCCGCTGTCCTTGGCGAGTTTGGTCTGGCGGATGGTCTTGGCGGTTGAAGACAGACCGGTTCCGGCCAATACAGGAATCCGGCCGGAAACTCGAATCGCCGCCAATTCAATGAGTTGAGCGTATTCTTCGTCACTGAGGGTTGCGGCTTCGCCGGTGGAACCGGCGACCACGATGGCGGCGCTGCCGCTGCGGATCTGCATGTCGATCTGGGCGCGCCAGGCACCGAGATCAAGCATTCCGGACTCGGTAAACGGGGTGGTTAGCGCGGTAATACTGCCTTGCAACTGCACTTTCAGGCTCCTTGGAATTAAATACGGGCCGGGGCTTGCCGGACCGCCATCAAGACTCTATTCTGTCTTTAATATTCTGACACAGATTTCCGTGTCGCAGGAACGCCACTTGAACGAACACGAAACCGCTTCGCCTGCCTCCCCCGCTTCCGGCAACCACCTGCTGATCAGCGCCTACAGCACCTATCCGAATTCGCCGTTGCTGATGGTTTCCCGCCGCATTTCCGAATCCGGATGCAACCTGGTCGACACGCGCCTGGCCACCGTCGGCCGGGACGTGTCGCTGGTCGCCCTGGCCACCGGCAGCTGGGACAGCATCGTGAAACTGGAATCCCTGCTCGGCAAGTTCGAGCGCGAACACGACATCAAACTGACTTTTTACCGCACCGGTCCGAAACCTATGCAGAGCAACCTTCTGCCTTACCTGGTGGAAGTGGTGGCGGCGGACAAGCCCGGCATCCTGTTCCAGCTCGCCGACTTCTTCGACCGGCAGGGCATCACCATCGAAAACATGCAGTCCAACGGCTATCAGGCCATGCACACCGGCGCCTCCATGTTCACCGCGCAATTGACCATCGGCATTCCCGCCAACATGCACATCGCGGCACTGCGCGATGATTTTATGGAGTTCTGCGACCATCTGAACCTCGACGCGATCATGGATCCAATGAAGTACTGACCTTTCCCCCACTAAGGAAGAATCAATGACCCGCAGCAAGCGCATCTATGTCCTCGATACCAATATCCTGATGCATGATCCAACCGCGCTGTTTAAGTTCGAAGAACACGATGTTTTCATTCCCATGATGGTCCTTGAGGAACTGGATAACGGCAAGAAAGGCCACTCCGAATCCTCACGCAACGCCCGGCAGGTCAGCCGGTTCCTCAACGAGCTGGTCGAATCGCACGGTAGCCGCGACATCGCCGAGGGCATAACCCTGGTCCAGCCGAAAGGCCTCAACCTGCGGGCCGAACAGAGCGTCGGCAAGCTCCACTTCCAGTTGAAGCAGGTCGAAGCCGGCAAGCGCTTCGGTACCGTACTGCCCGACAACCTCATTCTTGGCTCAATACTGCAGCTGAAGGAAGACAACCCCGGCGTTCCGGTGGTTCTGGTCTCCAAGGACATCAATCTGCGCATCAAAGCCTCGATCTGCGGTGTCGCCGCCGAGGATTACGAGAACGACCGCGCCATCGACGATTTCAATCTGCTGTTCACCGGCGTACGTGAACTGGAAGCCGACTTCTGGGAACGCCATCAGGGCAACCTGCGCTCCTGGACCGACAAGGGCCGCACTTACTATGAAATTCTGCGTGCGCGTGATGAGGACTGGTTCATCAACCAGTTCCTGTACATGCCGGGCGATGACGAGGTCGAAATGCGGGTCTGCCGCATGGATGGCGACAAGGTCGTGCTGCAGATCGTCGATGATTACCGGACACCCCAGCATCAGGTCTGGGGCGTCGGCGCCCGCAACCGCGAACAGAACTTCGCGCTCAATGCCCTGATGGATCCCGAAATCGACCTGGTCACCCTGCTCGGCACCGCCGGCACCGGCAAGACGCTTCTGGCATTGGCGGCCGGCCTGACCCAGACCATGGACAGCCAGCGTTACCGCGAAATCATCATGACCCGCGCCACGGTCTCGGTCGGCGAGGACATCGGCTTCCTGCCCGGTACCGAGGAAGAGAAGATGACGCCCTGGATGGGCGCCCTGACCGACAATCTGGAAGTGCTGACCAACACCCAGGAGCAGAACTCGTGGGGGCGCGGCGCCACCAACGAACTTCTGGCCTCGCGCATCAAAATCCGGGCTATGAACTTCATGCGCGGACGCACTTTCCTGAGCCGATGGCTGATTGTGGACGAAGCGCAGAATCTGACCCCGAAACAGATGAAGACCCTGATTACCCGCGCCGGCCCCGGCACCAAGATCATCTGCATGGGCAATGTCGAACAGATCGATACGCCCTACCTGACCGAAACGACCTCGGGTCTGACTTACGCGGTCGACCGCTTCAAGAACTGGGCGCATTCCGCGCACATCACCCTGCGCCGCGGTGAACGCTCACGTCTGGCCGATTACGCCTCCGAGGTGTTGTAAGCCATGGCGCGGGTCCCGTCCGTGCTCACCATCGCCGGATCCGACTCCGGCGGCGGTGCCGGCATCCAGGCCGACCTGAAAACCTTCGCCGCACATGGCCTGCACGGCCTGTCGGCGATTGCCGCCCTCACCGCCCAGAACACCCGCGGCGTGCAGGCCATCCATGTACCGCCGCCCGCTTTTCTCAAAGCCCAGCTTGATTCGGTGTTTTCGGATTTCGATGTGCGCGCGGTAAAGATCGGCATGCTGGCCAATGCACGCATCATCGACACCGTCGCCGACGCGCTGGAGCGCTACCGTCCGAAATCCGTCGTGCTCGACCCGGTGATGGTGTCGAGCTCCGGACACACCCTGCTGGAACCCCGTGCCATCCGGAAACTGGTCGACCGCCTGTTACCAATAGCCACGGTCATCACCCCCAACATCGACGAAGCCGTGCTGCTGCTCGACCATGCCATCGACAACGACGAACAGGCTGAAGGCGCATTGGTCGAGTTGCTGGCCATGGGTGCGAATGCGGTGCTGCTCAAAGGCGGACACCTGTCGGGGAAGAAAGTCATCGACCGGCTCGACACCGGTAAAGCCCTGTTCGAGTTCGAGCACACGCGGCTGAAGGTCTCCGGCCACGGAACCGGTTGTACGTTGGCGGCGGCCATCGCCGCCAATCTGGCGCTGAAGAAACCCCTGCCGGAGGCCTGTGAAGCCGCTGGCGATTACGTGTTCAAGGCTCTGAAAAGCGCTTACAATCCCGGAACCAGCGGATTATCGGTTTTGAAACACCTCCAGTAACGTAACCATGCACAACAAATCGCACTACGACACCCTGAATGTCAGCCGCAATGCCAAACCGGCTGCGATCACCGAAGCCTACGAGCGCCTGGTCCAGAAGTGCCGTGACGAGCTCCGCCCCAATGCCGATCCTTCACGCTACCTGAAGGCCATCGGCGATGCACATGCCGTACTTTCCGATCCGGATCAGAGAGCGGCTTACGACCTCTGGCTGCAGGAACAGGAACGGGCCAAAAACGGACCCAAGTTGCCGGCATCGCCGATCAAAACACCGCCAGCCGCCAATCCCCGCGCCAAAGACCCGAATCAAAGTACTGGCAACATTCCGGCCCCTGTTGCGCCCGAATCGGCCGACGCACCCGGGAAATTCCGGCTTACTGCTGCAGCTCTCCTTGTTCTGGGAGTGGCCGGCCTGTTCTGGCTCTACAAGGGCCGGAATACGCCTGAACCGCCGGTAGCGGTCGCTTCGGATTCTGCGGATAACGCCGTAATACAGCCCCCTGCAGAACCATCCCGGAGTGAAGTCAAGGCAACGGAGGTGGCTGAAATCGCCATACCGGATCACGACCGCGTGGCACTGGAGAATTACCTCGGCAGCTGGCATGGCGGCGTGGATACCTCGGCAAAATGGCAGAAACTGGAGATCCAGAAGAAATCCGCCAATAGCCTGGTGTTCCAACTGGACAGCAAAGCTCCGGGTAAAATCGGCGAGGTTTACGGTGTCGCGGAATTCCGTAACGGCTATGCGCTTTTCTTCAACCAGGAATACGGCTGCAGCATCGTTTTCAGCATCAAGTCCGGCACCTTGAATGTAAACACCTCCGGCTGCCAGGCCTACCACGGGGCCGGAACGGGCTTTGACGGCGATTATGTGCGCGCGGACATGGTGAAAAATACCGGTACACCGGTCGTGGGAGCTAACGCGAAACAAATCGCTCCGGTCAAACAACCGAAACCCGTGACAGCACCCTCAACGGTCAGCTCAGCCGCGCCTGTCAATGCTCCGGAGGCACCGGCCGCCAATTCCGGCAAACTTTACCGCTTCGTGGCGACCGTCAAGAATGCCGAAGGCAAAACCGAACGCATCGAGCTGGTTGCCGTAAACGAGGAGGCCGCGCGCGCCATCCTGCGTGATTTCCGGGGCAACCCGAAAGTTGTCCGCATCCGGCGGGCCTGGTTCTGAGATTTCAGGAATCAAAAAAACGCGCCGAAGCGCGTTTTTTTTTGTTTGAGAGACGGAAAATATCAGGCCTTGATGTGCTTGATGATGGCCGCGGCGAAGGTCTGCGTACTGCCGGTGCCGCCCAGATCCGGCGTCAGGTGGTCTTTGTCGTTCATGGTGTCGATGATGGCCTGCTTGAGCCGGCGGCCGGCATCGACCTGACCGATGTGTTCCAGCATCTGCACAGCGCCGAGCAGCAACGCGCAGGGGTTGGCGATGCCTTTGCCGGCGATGTCCGGGGCCGAACCGTGCACGGCTTCGAAAATGGCACAGTCCTTGCCGATATTGGCGCCCGGCGCCAGGCCGAGACCGCCGACCAGACCGGCGCACAGATCGGAGATGATGTCGCCGAACAGATTGGTGGTCACGATCACGTCGAACTGCTCCGGCTTCATGACCAGCTGCATGCAGGTGTTGTCGACGATCATCTCGTTGCATTCGATCTGCGGGTATTCTGCAGCCACTTCGCGCGCCACTTTCAGGAACAGACCGGAGGTGGTTTTCAGGATATTGGCCTTGTGTACCACGGTGATTTTCTTGCGTCCGAGGTTCTTGGCCAGCTCAAAGGCATAGCGAACGATGCGTTCGGAACCCTTGCGGGTGATTTTCTGGGTCAGCAGCGCGGTTTCGCCGTCCTCGGAAATGCTTTGGCCTTCCCCGATGTAGGCGCCTTCGGTATTCTCGCGCACGGTGATCAGGTCGATGTTGCTGTAACGCGACTTGGTGTTCGGGAAGCTGATGGCCGGACGGACATTGGCATACAGGTCGAATTTACGGCGCAACGCGACATTGATCGAAGAAAACCCCTCGCCGACCGGCGTGGTCAGCGGGCTTTTCAAGGCGACTTTATGTTTGATGATCGCGGCCAGCGTGGCTTCCGGCAGCAGTTCGCCGGTTTTTTCATAGGCACTCAGGCCGGCATCGACGAAATCATACTGTAGACCGACGTTTAGGGCATCGAGCACCTCCAGGGTAGCGTCCATGATTTCCGGACCGATGCCATCTCCTTTGATGACGGCGATTGTCTGCGACATATGCTGATTCCTGGGTGGATTGAAGTAAGCCCGCTATTATAGCGGACTAGCCCCGTCCGGAGCCGAACAGGGCCTAAACCGCCGTCATATCGGGGCCTCTCGGCTCAATCGTGCTTGTGCTCAGGCACGGCATGGATGCCCTGCCCCTCGAGCTGGTCGAGGAAATCGACGCCCCGGCGCAGGTGGGGGATGACAATCGAGCCGCCGACCACCAGCGCCACGGAGAACGCCTCGAAAAACTCCTCGCGGTTGACCCCGGCCTCCTTGCACTGGGCGATGTGGTAACTGATGCAGTCATCGCAGCGCAGCACCATGGAAGCCACCAGACCCAGAAGTTCCTTGGTTTTCAGGTCAAGGGCGCCGTCTTTATAGGTTTGGGTATCAAGCGCGAAAAAGCGCCGGACCACCTGATTGTCCTCGGCCAGGATGCGTTCGTTCATGCGCTGGCGGAACTCGGTAAAGGCTTTGACGCGGTCCTGTTCGCTCACGGGGCTTGCTCCACTAAGGGTTGAAAGTTTCCGGCACGGTCCAGGGCCACCATGTCGTCAAAACCACCGACATGAGTACCATTGACGAAGATCTGGGGCACCGAGGTGCGCTTGGCCCGTGTCATCATCTCATTGCGGGCTCCGGCGTCCTGGTCGATGCGGATTTCGCGGTAGTCCAAGCCCCTGGATTTCAGGAAATTCTTGGCCGCCACGCAATAGGGGCAGACGGCGGCGCTGTAGATGAGGATATCGGCCATGACGGTCCTTGGGATGACGGGGAACTATGCGTTAGTATGTGAGTCCCAGTGTAAGTGAATTCAAGTGCATAACGGATGAACAAATTACACCCTGCCGGGAACGGACTGGCTTTGGCCGTACTGGTCGCCCTGAGCGGCGCCGGCATGGCCTGCATGGCCCAGGAAACCACCCTGCCCGAATTGGGGTCTTCCGCCGGGGAAATGATTACCCCGGCTCAGGAAGCGCAGTATGGCGGCTATACCCTGCACCAGCTGCGGCAGATGAACTATGTGCTCGACGACCCTCTGCTGGACTCCTGGCTGCAGACCATGGGCCACCGGCTGGGCGCCAATTCCGACAATCCCAGGCAACCCTATACCTTCTTCCTGCTGCGCGAGCGGCAGATCAACGCCTTCGCGACACTCGGCGGTTACATCGGCACCAATGCCGGTTTGGTTCTGACTGCCAAGACCGAAGATGAAGTGGCCGGCGTGCTCAGCCATGAAATTTCACACGTCACCCAGAAGCACGTGATCCGTTCGGTCGAGCGCGCCAAAAAGGACCAGATACCCATCATGCTGGCGGCGCTTGGAATGATCGTGGCAGCGCAATCGGCAGGCGGCTCGGGAAACTCGGCGGATAATGCCTCGGCCGCCGCCATGATGAGCGCCCAGGCCCTGATGATCCAACGCCAGATCGATTACACCCGCTCCAACGAGTCCGAGGCCGATCGCATCGGCATCCAGACCCTGTTCCGGGCCGGCTACAACCCGGATGCATTGGCCGATTTCTTCGCCCGGATGGAAAGCGTGGGCCGGGCCAATTCCGGGGGTTATACCGCCCCGGACTACCTCCGGACGCATCCGGTCAGTGCCACCCGCATCAGCGAAGCCCGTGACCGCGCCCTCAAGATCCGCGATAACCGCGCGGTGCTCGGCGCTGGCGGCAAAAATCCGGACAACCCGCTGCTACCCGACTTTGCCCGACCCGACACCCTCCGCCAAACCGCCGCCGGCAGCGATTTCCCGTGGGCCAAGGAACGCCTGCGCGTGCTTTCCGCATCCAGCCCCGGCGCCGCCATCATCGAGTACCGGCGCGGCATCGATGGCTATGAAAGCAAACCCAGCGAAGCCCATCAGTATGGACTGGCCCTGGCCTATATCGCCAACCGACAGGGCAATGATGCCGAAGCGATCCTGGCCGACTTGCATAAAAAGCATCCGGACCACCTGTGGATCGCAATTGCCCTTGCGCAAGCGGCGCAGGCTGCCAAGAAGCCGGTCCTGGCTGAATCCCGATTCGAGCAATTGCTGGCCAAGTTCCCGGATAACCGTGCGGCTCTTCTGGCTTACGCCGACTTCCTGCTTGAACAGGACGATGCCACGAAAGCGCAGCGGGCCCAGGAGGTCCTTCGTCGCTTCGGAGGCGACGGCGAGGATTTCACCTACCAACGTCTGTTGGCGCGCGCTTACGAGCTTTCCGGAAACACCCTCAGGGCCGCCGAAGCCTATGCCGAAGTCGCTTTTCTGAACGGCCGGGTCGATGACGCCATCAATCAGCTCAACGCCCTGCTCCGGAACGACGACCTGGATTATTACCAACGTGCCCGGGTGGAGGCCCGGATTGCCGAATTCATGCCGATCTCGCTGGAACTGAAGCGTCAGGGCATCAAACCGGAAGAACAGGGCGGCTGAGTCTGTGACAGGCTGTCATAAAGCCGTCATAATGATTGGATGTAATGCCTTAACTCCCGAGACTAAGGTTCTGCCGTGCAAGCTCAAATCCTGATTGTCGAAGACGAACCGGCCATCCGTGACATGATTGCCTATGCCCTTCGTACGCAATCCTACCAGCCGATCTGCGCCCAGGACGCCAAAGAGGCCATGCAGGCCATCTCCGAGCGCATTCCCGACATGATCCTGCTGGACTGGATGCTTCCGGGCACCCCCGGCATTGAACTGGCCCGACGCTTCCGCCGGGAAAGCAATACCCGCGATGTGCCGATCATCATGCTGACCGCCAAGGGCGAGGAATCCGATCGAATCGCCGGTTTCGACAGCGGCGTCGATGATTATGTGGTCAAGCCCTTCTCCGCCCGTGAACTTCTGGCGCGGATCAAAGCCGTGCTGCGCCGCAGCCGTGAGAATGAAGATGACGGTTCGATCGCCGTCGGCCCCCTGCGCCTCGATGCCAATCAACAGAAACTGCTGGTCCGTGAGGAGAAAGTCCATCTCGGCCCGACGGAATACCGTCTGTTGCATTTCATGATGAGCCATGCCAACCGGGTGTATACCCGCAATCAGCTGCTCGATTTCGTCTGGGGCGGCGGCAGCGACATCGAGGACCGGACCGTGGATGTGCATGTCCGCCGTCTGCGCAAGGTACTCGAACCGTTCCAGCTGGAATCGATGATCGAAACCGTACGCGGGGCCGGCTACCGCTTCGTCGGGCAACCGCCGGCATCCTGAACATGGCCAAGGCGACCCTGACTGCACTGGCGTGGCGGCAATCCTGGATTCTCTGGGGCTTCACCTATGCCGTCGGTCTTGCCATCGGTTATGCCTTGGGCAGCGGCAGGGGTGTGCTGATTGCATTCATCGCGCTGACCGTATTCCAGATTGTCCGCGCCTACCGCAAACTCGGTCGCATCCTTGACCAGCTGGAATCGCGGGTATTGAATCCGCAGCCGGATGGCCAGGGCGTCTGGGCGGCATTGGAAACCCTGATTTACAAAAAGAACCGGGAACACCGCATCCGCATCGGCCGCCTGGTCCAGATGCTGCGCGGATACCGGCTTGCCGCGGGATCCATGCCGGAAGGCGCCCTGGTGGTGAGCCGCGAAACGGGATATCTCGTGTGGTCGAACAAGACCGCGAAACGGATGCTCGGACTGCACCCAGGCGAGGAAGACACCAACCTGTTCCGGCTGTTGGGCCAGGAAGTGAAAACCTGGTTCACCACGGCGGATGCGGAAAAACCCCTGCTGAACGTGAACTCGCCCGGCGAGCACGATGCCTATCTGGATCTTTTTTTGCTGCCCTACACTGCCCAGAACAGCCTGGTGGTGATGCGCGACTCCACCAAGATGCGGCGGCTGGAGCAAATGCGCAGTGATTTCGTCGCCAATGTTTCGCACGAGCTGCGGACCCCGCTGACGGTCATCCACGGCTATCTGGAGCTGATCGAACAGCAGGACAGTCCGGAGCTGCAGACCATCATCGCCGAAATGCAGAAACAGTCGAGCCGCATGAACAATCTGGTCGAGGACCTGCTGAACCTGTCACGGCTCGAATCCGGAAGCACCCTGCCGGAAGAAGCCATCAGCACCGGCGCGCTGCTGCACACATTGCAGCAGGAGGCCATGGCCCTGAGCCAGGGCCGGCATGAAATCAGGCTCGAGCCGGAGTTCAGCGGTCTGCTGATCGGTTCGCCGAAGGACATCCACAGCGCGTTTTCGAACCTGGTGTCGAATGCGGTGCGCTATACGCCTGCCGAGGGCCGCATCGTCATCGGCTTCCGCCGCAACGAGGCCGATGGACTGGATTTCTGGGTGCAGGATACCGGTTTCGGCATTCCGGCCGACCAGATCAGCCGCCTGACCGAACGCTTCTACCGGGTGTCCACCAGCCGTTCGCGCGAGCTCGGCGGAACCGGACTCGGACTTTCGATCTGCAAACATGTGCTGAATCTGCATCAAGCCGAACTGCGCATCGAAAGCACGCCCGGCAAGGGCAGCCGCTTTCTCTGCCGCTTTCCGGCCACACGCGTGGCTTAACCGCACCTGCGGCATCTGCTATGCTTCCCCGTAACGGCACTGAATGAAAGCGCATGAGCGATATCAACGATTATTCCGATTCGGACCTGTTCCTCAACCGCGAGCTTTCGCAGCTGGAATTCAATTTCCGCGTGTTGGCGCAGGCGCAGGATCCGGCGATCCCCCTGCTCGAGCGCCTCAAATACCTGTGCATATCCTGCACCAATCTGGATGAGTTCTTCGAAATCCGGGCGGCGACGGTCAAAACCGCGCTTCAGTACAAGGCCCCGCTGCTGCCGGACAACATGGATCCGCAGCTGGCGCTGGACAAGATCTATCTGCTGTCGAACCGGCTGGTGAAGGCGCAGTATGCCCTGTGGAACGAGACCCTCAGGCCGGAGCTGGCCGCGGCCGGCGTACGCATTCTCGACCGCGGCAACTGGAATGCGGCCCAGCGCCGCTGGCTTCAGCATTATTTCAAAACGGAAGTCCTGCCGATTCTTTCGCCGCTGGCGCTCGACCCGGCCCATCCGTTCCCGCAAATCCTGAACAAAAGCCTGAATGTCGCGGTCGTTCTTGACGGCAAGGATGCTTTCGGCCGCCGCGGCGGTCTGGCCATCGTGCGTGCGCCGCGTTCCCTGCCGCGCATCATCCAGTTGCCGGAATCCGTTTCCGGCGGACGCGACGACTTCGTTTTCCTCTCGGCAATGCTCAGTGAATTCGTCGGCGATCTTTTCCCGGGAATGAAGGTCAAGGGCGCCTACCAGTTCCGCGTCACCCGCAACTCCGAACTGTTCGTCGACGAAGAGGAAGTCGAGAATCTCGCGAGCGCGCTGAAAGACGAACTACACTCGCGCGGCTACAACCCGGCGGTACGCCTTGAAATCGCCAAGGACTGCCCGAACCGGATCGTCCAGATCCTGCTGGAAAACTTCAATCTTTCCGAGAATGCGGTATCGCGCATCAACGGGCCGGTCAACCTCAACCGGGTCATCCAGGTCTATGACCTGGCCAAGCGTGCCGACCTGAAGTTTCCGAACTTCAAGCAGGGCCGTTCCACGCTCGACGAAGAGGATCCGTTCGGCAGCATACGCGCCGGCGACATCCTGCTGCACCATCCTTACCAGAGCTTCAACGACGTCCTCGATGTGCTGCAGCATGCCGCCAACGACCCGCATGTCCTGGCCATCAAACAGACGCTGTACCGTACCGGCAAGGACTCCAAAATCATCGAACACCTGATCACCGCCGCACACAATGGCAAGGACGTCTCGGTGGTGGTGGAACTGCGGGCCCGCTTCGATGAAGAGGCCAATCTCAATCTGGCCAACCGCCTTCAGGAAGCCGGCGTGCAGGTCATCTACGGCGTGGTCGGGTTCAAGACCCATGCCAAAATGATGCTCATCGTCCGGCGCGAAGGAAAGTCGCTTCGGCGCTATGCGCATCTCGGTACCGGCAACTACCATGCCGGCACCGCCAAGGTCTATACCGATATCGGGCTGTTGACCTGCCATCCCGGCATTACCCAGGATGTCCATTCGATCTTCCAGCAGCTTTCGGGCCTGAGCAAGCCGATCGCGCTCAAGCACCTGCTGACCTCGCCGTTCACCCTGCATGCCAGCCTGCTCAAGAAAATCAAGCGCGAGCAGAAACTCGCCCGTGACGGAAAGAAAGGCCACATCATCGCCAAGATGAACGCCATCAACGAGCCCGATGTGATCAAGGCCCTGTATGCGGCTTCGCAGGCCGGCGTCAAAATCGAACTGATCGTCCGCGGCGCCTGCTGTCTGCGTCCCGGCGTGCCCGGTCTGTCCGACAACATCAGCGTGAGAGCGCTGGTCGGGCGTTTCCTCGAGCACAGCCGCGTGTACTGGTTCGGCAACAACGGCAAACCGGAAATTTACTGTTCGAGTGCGGACTGGCTGGAGCGCAATCTGCTGCGCCGGGTCGAAACCTGCTTCCCGGTCCTCGAGCCGGAACTGGCGCAGCGCGTGTTCACCGAAGAGCTCGAGTATTACCGCCGCGATAACTGCCAGTCATGGATGCTGAATGCCGATGGCAGCTACAGCAAGATCGTGCGCTCCGATGACGAGCCGGTCTTCTGCGCGCAGGCCCAGCTTCTTTCCGAACTCTGCCGCAAACGATGAAAAGCAGCCGCCACAATCCGGCACTGAAAGACGGCGATCTGGTGGCCGCGGTCGATCTCGGTTCCAACAGTTTCCACATGGTCGTCGCACGGCACGTGCTCGGCCAATTGCGCATCATCGACCGCATCAAGGAACACGTCATGCTGGCCGACGGCCTGGATGCGGACCGGAACCTCAGTCCGAAATCGGCGAAGCGCGCACTCGACTGCCTGGCCCTGTTCGGACAGCGGCTGGCTTATGTCAAACCCGTCAATGTCCGCGTGGTCGCCACCAACACCATCCGGACCATGGTCAATCCCGGGGCTTTCCTGACCAAGGCCGAAGCTGCCATCGGGCACCGCATCGAAATCATCGCCGGCCGCGAAGAAGCGCGTCTGATCTACCTCGGCGTTGCGCACGACAAACCGCCGAAAAAGGGCAAACGCCTGGTCATCGACATCGGTGGCGGCTCCACCGAATTCGTCATCGGGCGCGGCTTCGAAATCATCGAGCGCGAAAGTCTGCAGATCGGCTGCATCGCCAACCTGCACCGCTTCTTTCCCGATGGCAAATGGAACGCAAGGCAGTGGCAGAAAGCCAAGACGCAGATCGGCGTGGACATGCAGCCGTTCGTCCGTGCTTACCGCGCACAGGGCTGGAAGGAAGTGTACGGAGCCTCCGGAACCATCAAAGCGCTGTCCGACATCGCCAGGCATCAAGGCATCAGCGACGGCAGCCTGACGCTCAAGACCCTGCAGCTGCTGCGCCAGGAACTGATCGATTTCGGAAGCATGCAGAACATCCGCTGGCCGCAGATTTCGGCGTCGCGGCGGCATTCCATCGCCGGCGGCCTGCTGACTCTGGAGACGGCTTTCGAAGAGCTCGGCATCGCACGCATGCAGACCAGCGACTACGCCCTGCGCGAAGGCGCGCTTTTCGACATTCTCGGGCGCAACAAGGATCACGATCCGCGGCTTGATTCGGTCAAGGCACTCCAGGAACGTTACTCCATCGATACCGCGCAGGCGCAACGGGTCGAGGACTACGCGATGGTCCTGTTCGACCAGGCCAGACGCTTCTGGGATCTCGACGCGGTCGACCGCGAAGCCCTGGTCTGGGCATGCAAGCTGCATGAAATCGGTCTGGCCGTGGCTCACAGCCAGCACCACCATCATGGATCCTACCTCATCGATCATTCCGACATTTCCGGATTCTCCAAGACGGAACAGCACCTGATCGCGGTGCTGATCCGGAACCAGCGCCGCAGCATCCACTTCAAAAGCCTGCTGACGCTGACCGAAACGCGTGCCATCCGCGCACTGCGCTGCATCCTGCTGCTGCGCCTTTCGGTACTTCTGTACCGCAGCCATTCGGCCGAAAGCATTCCGAAACTGAAACTTTCGGTCGCACGATCCAGACTGCAGCTCGCGATTCCCCGGAAATGGCTGGATCAGCATCCCCTGACGCGTTCCGATCTTGAAAATGAAATCGCCTACCTGAAAGCCGCGGATATCACGCTGGCCATCATCGAGAAATAGATGAACTATCTGCACGGATTCCACGCCGGCAACCACGCCGATGTCCTGAAACACATGGTCCTTCTGGCGTTGCTGGCACGCCTCAAACAGAAAGACAAGCCGTTCTTCATTCTGGACACCCATGCCGGACGGGGCCAGTACCTGATCCAGGGCGAGCAGGCACGGAAAACCGATGAAGCGCGCGGCGGCATCTTCAAGCTGATCGTGCTCAAAAAACTTCCGGAAGTCCTCAACAACTACCTGAAGCAGGTGGAACGGGTCAATCCGGTCGGAAGCCTGATCAACTATCCCGGTTCTCCCCTGTTGACAGCACAGCAGCTGCGCGACGGCGACCGGCTGGTCTGTGTGGAAATGCAGAAGGGCGAGGCCGATGCGCTCAAGCAGCTGTTTGCGCACGACAGCAAGGTCCAGGTCCAGCACGGGGACGGCTATCAGGCCATCAAAGCCCTGCTCCCGCCAACGCCGCGACGCGGCCTGGTTCTGATCGATCCGCCGTATGAAGCACAGGAACAGGAGTTTCTCCAGATCCTGCAGAGCCTGCAGGATGCCCTCAGCCGCTGGCCGACGGGCCAGTACGCGGTCTGGTATCCGATCAAACAGCGTGCTTCCATCAAGTCCTTCCTGCGCAAGGCGGCACAGCTGCCCTGCCGTACCGTACTTGCCATCGAACTGCTGGTTCGCCCCGACAACTCGCCGCTGCGCATGAACGGCAGCGGCATGCTGCTGATCAATCCGCCCTTCCGTATCGACGCCGATCTGCATCCGGGCATGCGGCAATTGGCCGAACTGCTCGATGACGGCGGTGCTTCGTTCACCATGAAATGGCTGAAAACCGAGAATCCGGAAGCCGTGAACTGATAAAATGGCGCGATGAGCGACGCCCTGCTGCCCGACCCAGCGCCCAACCACCTTCTCACACCGGTCCAAGCCCCGCCCAACGGCGCGGCTATGGCCTATGCCATCCGCAGCCAGGCCATGGCCAAACCGGTCCTGCAGGTGGTGGTGGTTCCCGACAGTTACCATGCACAGCAGCTGGAACAGGACCTGCGTGCCTTGCGCACGGACCTGCCCATTCTTCATTTCCCGGATTGGGAAACCCTGAGCTACGACCAGTTCAGCCCGCACCCGGATCTGGTCTCCCAGCGCATCGACTGCCTTTACCGTCTGCCGAAAAGCACCCGGGGCATTCTGGTGGTTCCGGTGACCAGCCTGATGCAGCGCATCACGCCGGTGGACTGGATTGCCGCACAGGTGCTGGATTTGTCGGTCGGCATGAAGTTCGACCTGCAGGCCGAGCGCAGCCGTCTCCAGAAATTCGGCTACCGGCATGTCCCGCAGGTCATGGATGTCGGCGATTTCTCCATCCGCGGTGCGATACTGGATCTTTACCCGGCAGGTTCGGCGCTTCCGATCCGCATCGAACTGCTTGATGACGAAATCGAATCGCTGCGTCTTTTCGATCCGGAATCCCAGCGCTCGGGCGAGTCCCGGAAAAGCGTCAAACTGCTTCCGGCCCGCGAATTCCCCCTGGATGCGCAAGCCTGCAAGCGGGCCCGCGAGCAGTTGCTGGAACGCTTCGAGATCAATCCGCGGAACTGCGGACTGTATGCCGACCTGAAGGAAGGCGTGGCACCGGCGGGCATCGAGTATTACCTCCCGCTGTTTTTTTCCGAAACCGCCAGTCTGATTGACTACCTGCCTCCGGATTTCGATTTGGTTCTCGCCCCCGAGGTGCTCAGCGCCGCGGAGCATTTCTGGCAGCAGACCATGGACCGGTATGAGCAGCGTCGGCATGACATCGAACGTCCGGTACTGGCTCCGGCCGAGCTGTACTTCACGCCGGAAGCCCTGCGGGCGCGCTTCAACCGGCATCACCGCTATCAAGTGCTGAATGCGGGCGAACCGGGCTATCCCTCTGCGGCGGCGCTGGCATTGACGCCGCCTTTCTCCGGCGCATGGCAGGATGCCGCCGGAAAGCCGGGGCAGGCCCTGATCGACTTCCTGTCGGCCTATCCCGGAAAAGTGATTCTGGCCGCAGACAGTCCCGGCCGTCGCGAATCCCTGAAAACCCTGTTCAAGGATGCCGGAGTGGATGTCATGACTGCCGGCGATTGGCAGGACGCCTTCACCGCCGCCTTGCCGCATGTCCTGATGCTGACCAATGCCGAACTGTCGGACGGATTCAGCGTCAGGTCGCCGGCCCTGACGGTATTGACCGAACGCCAGCTGTTTCCCGAGCGGGTCAGTCAAAGCCGGCGCCGGAAAAGCCAGCAGAAGGATCCCGAAGCCATCCTGCGCGATCTCAATGAGATCAGCATCGGCGCGCCGATCGTGCATGAAGACCATGGTGTCGGCCGGTATCAGGGTCTGGTCAGCCTTGAAACGGGTGGCATGCCCGGTGAATTCCTCAGCATCGAGTACGCCAAGGGCGACAAACTTTATGTTCCCGTGGCGCAGCTGCACCTGGTCTCGCGTTACTCGGGCACCAGTACCGAACACGCCCCGCTGCACAGCCTCGGCGGTGAAGCCTGGGATCGGGCCAAGCGCAAAGCGGCGGAAAAAGTCCATGACGTCGCTGCTGAATTGCTGGACATCCAGGCCAGGCGCCTTGCCCAGGAGGGTTTCGCGCTGGACGCCGAGCGCGCACTCTATGAGCGCTTCGCCTCTGGTTTCCCGTTCGAGGAAACCCCCGACCAGGAACAGGCCATCAACGCGGTGCTTTCGGACATGGCGATGCCGCACCCGATGGACCGCGTGGTCTGCGGCGACGTCGGCTTCGGAAAGACCGAAGTGGCGCTGCGGGCTGCGTTCGTCGCGGCCATGGCCGGAAAGCAGGTGGCCGTATTGGTACCCACTACCCTGTTGGCCGAGCAGCACTTCCGGAATTTCAGCGACCGTTTCGCGGACTGGCCGGTCCGCATCGAGGTCCTTTCCCGGTTCAAGAGCACCAAAGAAATCAAACAGGCCCTTGAACTTCTGGCCGTCGGAAAAATCGATGTGATCATCGGCACGCACCGGCTGCTGCAGAAGGATGTCGCCTTCGAACGCCTCGGTCTGGTCATCGTCGACGAGGAACAGCGCTTCGGCGTGCGTCACAAGGAAGCACTGAAAGCGCTCAAGGCCGATGTCCATCTGCTGACGCTGACCGCCACGCCGATACCGCGCACGCTGAACATGGCGATGAGCGGCCTGCGCCAGCTGTCCATCATCGGCACCCCGCCGGCCCATCGCGTCGCGGTCAAGACCTTCATCTGCCCGTGGGACACTACTATCCTGCTCGAGGCATTCCAGCGTGAACTGGCGCGCGGCGGTCAGGTGTATTTCCTGCACAACGATATCGATACCATCGAGAAGACGGCACGGGACCTCGAAACCCTGCTGCCGGATGCCCGTATCCGCATCGCCCATGGACAGATGCCGGAGCGTCAGCTGGAAAAGGTCATGCTCGATTTCCACAAGCAGCGTTTCAACATTCTGGTCTCGACGACCATCATCGAATCCGGCATCGATATTCCCAGCGCCAATACCATCATCATCAACCGGGCCGACCGTTTCGGACTGGCACAGCTGCACCAGCTGCGCGGCCGGGTCGGACGATCGCATCACCGCGCCTATGCCTATTTGATCGTCCCGGATCTCAAGCGCATCACTGCCGATGCCCGCAAGCGCCTCGATGCCCTGGCCTCGCTCGAGGAGCTGGGTGCGGGATTCACTCTGTCCACCCATGACCTTGAAATCCGCGGCGCCGGAGAGCTGCTCGGCGAAGGCCAATCCGGCCAGATCACCGAGGTCGGCTTTGCCCTCTATGCCCAGTATCTGGAGCGTGCCGTGGCATCGATCAAGGATGGCAAAATTCCCGATGTGCTGACGTCGGCCTCGGCCAGCGCCCAAGTCAGCCTGCACAGCCCGGCACTGCTTCCGGACAGCATGATCGATGACGTGCATACCCGTCTCATGCTCTATAAGCGCATCGCTTCGGCAAAATCACCCGCCGATCTGCGGGAACTGCAGATCGAAATCATCGACCGCTTCGGCCTGCTGGCACCGGCGGCCGAGCAGCTTTTTGCCTGCGCCGAATTGCGGCTGATGGCGGAGCAGATCGGCATCCAGCGCATCGACCTGCACGACGGTGGCGGCTATCTGGCATTCACCGCCAAACCGGCGATCGATCCGATGACGGTCATCCAGCTGATCCAGCGCAATCCCCGGACCTATGCCATGCAGGGCTCGGACCGGCTGAAAATCACCAACAAAACCGAATCCGGCGAACAACGCGCCCTGTTCCTGCGCGCTCTGCTGACACAGCTCGGAGCAAGATCATGATTGCCGGAAAGTTACGGAATGCCGCAATATTGATGCTTTTCATCAGCACGGCGGCGCATGCGCAGAACCACATGGTTTTTCTCCTGCGGCATGCCGAAAAATCCGCAGAACCGGCATCCGATCCGGGACTGACCGAGATCGGCACCGCCCGCGCTGAAAATCTTGCCGTTCGGCTTGCCAATGCAAAACCCGCTGCCGTTTTTACAAGCCAATACCGGCGCACGCAATTGACGGCATTGCCCTTGGCCGCAGCGTCCGGCATCTCCGTTACCGTAGTTCCGATTGAAAAAGCCACGGCTGCCGAATACCCGCAGCAGCTGTTGGCGCGCATCTGTGCCTTGCCGGCCGATGCCAGCGCCGTGGTGATCGGGCACAGCAACACCATTCCTGCCATTGCTGAAGCCTGGACCGCACATCCGGTTCGACCGATTGCCGATGATGAATATAATCGGATACTAATAATAAAGTTGAAGGATTGCCATGCCGTCGAGTCGCTCGATTTGCGCTATTGAGTAGACATTCCAAGGATTTAGGCTAAACTCACCTCTTAGCCAAAGAGAGTAGTGCCATGAAAAGACTCGTCTTGATATTGGCCGTGTGCACGGCGCTTGGCGCCTGCGGCAACAAGGAAGATGCGAAGAAAGCCGAGGCGGACGCCAAAGTCCTCTACGTCTATAACTGGAGCGATTACATCGCTGAAGATACGGTCGCTGGATTCAGCAAAGAAACCGGGATCAAGGTCGTCTACGATGTCTACGACAGCAACGAAACACTGGAAGCCAAACTGCTTTCGGGCGCATCCGGCTACGATCTGGTATTTCCCTCGGCCCGTCCGTTCGCCGAGAAACAGATTGCGGCGGGCGTTTACGCCGATCTGGACAGGGCCGCGCTCGCCAACTGGGGCAATCTGGATACAGGCGTACTGAAGTCACTGGACGCCATTGATCCGGGCAATGCCAAGCTGGTGCCTTACATGTGGGGAACCACGGGCATCGGCTACAACGTCAAAAAAGTCCGTGAAATACTCGGACCGGATGCCGTCATTGACAGCTGGTCGCTGGTGTTCGATCCGGTCATCGCCGGCAAGCTGGCACAGTGCGGCATCGCCGTTCTGGACGACCCTGAAGATGCCATCACCTCTGCGCTGCTCTGGAAAGGCATGGATCCGAAGGTTTCCGACGGAAAATCACTGGAAGCCGCAAAACAGGCTTTCCTGGGTACGCGTGCCAACATCAAGTATTTCCACTCTTCGCAGTACATCTCCGATCTGGCCAATGGCGACATCTGCGTGGCCATGGGCTACTCCGGCGATATCTTCCAGGCCCGCGACCGCGCCGACGAAGCCGCCAACGGGGTCGAAATCGATTTCCTCATCCCCAGGGAAGGCGCCGCGCGCTGGGTCGATGTCATGGCCATTCCGGGCGATGCCCGCAACAAGTCCAACGCCATGAAGTTCATCGATTACCTGCTGCGCCCGCAGGTCGCCGCGGACATCAGCAACTATGTCTCGTACGCCACGCCGAATAATGCCGCCAAGGCCCTGCTGGACCCGGAACTGGCTGCCGATGAATCGGTGTACCCGAAACCCGAAGTCAGCGCCAAGCTGGCCGATCCGGCCAGTTTCCCGCCGGACGTCCAGCGAGAACGCGTAAGGCTGTGGACCACCATCAAAACCGGAAAATGACCGTCTCGGCGTCCATGCCGTTGCATCAAACCCGCTTCGGCGGGTTTATTTTCGGGTCAATTTCCAGCACCGGTGGATCTTCGGGTTGCGCTCGAAATCCGGATCGATGGTCTGTGCCGAAATATCGTCCACTCGGGCAAATGCCGATAAGGCATCAAGATCGATCTTGAATTTACGGAAGTTGTTCGAGAAATAGCAGACGCCGTCATCGGTCATCACTGCCATGATCTTCTCCAGCAGGGCGACATGATCCTTCTGCACATCGAAATCGGCGGCACTGGCGGAATTGGAGAACGTCGGCGGATCGCAGAACACCAGATCGAACTTCTGCCGGCAATTGCCCAGCCATTCGGCTACATCGGCCTTGACCAGCTGATGGCTGCCGCCCTGGATGTCGTTCAACTCATAATTGGCTTCGGCCCAGTCCAGATAGGTCGCCGACAGATCCACTGAAGTGGACGCCGCGGCACCGCCGGCAATGGCATGCACGCTGGCCGTGGCGGTGTAACAGAACAGATTCAGGAAACGCCTGCCGCGTGCTTCGTCCGCCAGGCGCAGGCGCAGAGGGCGGTGATCGAGGAACAGGCCGGTATCCAGATAATCGAACAGATTCACCCACAGCTTCACCTGCCCTTCCCTGACTTGGATGAAATCATGGGTATCATCCATGCGGCCGTATTTGCTGCCGCCCTTGCCGCGGCGACGCGTTTTTACCGAAACCTGGGCCCGTGGCAACGCGAACACCGCATCCACGGCCTGAAGCAATTCACCGAACCGTCGGCGGGTGCTTTCTTCGGGAATTTCGGCCGGCGCTTCATATTCCTGGACATGCAGGAAAAGCCGGCCGTCGCCATCCTCTTCGGGGTAGAGGTCGATGGCTGCGGCGTATTCGGGCAGGTCCGCATCATAGATGCGGTAACAGGAAATATTGCCCTGCTTCGCCCATTTCCCGAATTTCTTCAGATTCTTCTGCAACCGGTTGGCCACCATCAGCGCACCGTCCGCCAGCGGCCTGGGACCTTCGCGTTCGGGACGCGGACTGAAGATCGGTTCACACAGCAGCAACGTGCAGGGCAAGGCGCCGTTATGGAATTCGTATTTTTTCTTGGCACGCAGACCGGTGGCATACGCCAGCTCGTCGTTACCGCACAACAGGACGGCCCGCCATTGCGGAACCTGCACACTCAGCGCGTCGCCGGCCTCGCGATACAGGGCTTTGTCGGCCTGCAGGCGCTGGTTATAGGGCATGTTACAGACCACCAGCCCGGTCGTCTGGCCAGGTGCTTTCAGATTCGAAACCGCCTGACGTTCAAAACGGATCAGTTCGGCCAGTCCCGCGCGATCACAGTTGGCCACGGCCTTGCGCAGCACATCCGCCTGCGTGTCGTAGCCGGTAAATACAGGTTTCAAGGCGGCGCGTCCGGCATCGGCGCGACGGCGCGCCTCCGTGCACAGTACCTGCCATCCCTCGGCATCGAATCCGAGCCACTGCGTCGGTAATCTGTCGCCATGCCTTTGCAGACCGGGCGCTTCATCCGCGGCCATCAGGGCGGCTTCAATCAACAGCGTACCGCTGCCGCACATCGGATCCAGCAGGCCGCCGCCATCCTTGTAGACCTGCGGCCATTTGCCCCGGTACAGCATGGCCGCGGCCAGATTTTCCTTGATCGGTGCCTCGCCCTGCTCCTGGCGCCAGCCTCGTTTATGCAAAGAGCCGCCGCCCAGATCAATCGCGATGTCGGCCTTGTCCTTGCGCACATGCACATTGATGCGGATATCCGGATTTTCGACATCGACGTCCGGACGCGTTCCGGTCTGCGCCCGCAAACGATCGACGATGGCATCCTTGCCGCGCTGTGCGGCGTAACGCTCGTGGGTCAGGGTCGGGCTGGATATGCGGGCATCAATGGCGAAACTCCTACCCGGACCGATGTGTTTGGCCCAATCAATGGCATGCATGCCCTGGTACAGGTCCTGCTCGTTCAAGCAATCGAAATGGGCAATCGGCCAGAGCACCCGGGATGCCAGACGGGAATGCATGACCAGATTCATGGCATCGCGCAGGCTGCCTTCGGCATTGACCCCCGCCATCGTTGCGGTCGCTTTGACAGCCATGGCGGCGGCCTCGTCGACCAAGAGATACTCCAGGCCTTTGGCGCATGACAGAAAGAACTTCACGACAGGCTGCCCAGAAACAGGGCGAATTGCTGGGCGCAGAAATCCACATGGGCACCTAGACGGTGATCGTCATTGACCAGACAGATGCGCGCCTGATGGTGCTTGGCCCACTGGGCGACATCATCGGCAGGGATCAGTTCATCATGCCAGCCATGCACGATGGAAAGCGGTACCGCGGATGTCTGCAGGCGCATTTCATAGCCTTCAAGGCTGATCGGCGGCGCCATCAGGAACAGGCCCCGCACCGGCATGCGCAGGGAAACCTGGGCGGAGATGAAGGCCCCCATGCTGGAACCGGCCAGCACGACCGGACCGTTAATGGCAGCGGCGAGTTGCTGCAGGCGTACGATCCGGGACTGGACATCACCCAAAGGCGGCATGGCGGCGTCCAGATCGCGGAAATCCGGGCGCTCGCAGGTCCAGCCCAGCAGGTCGCAGGCCTGGGCCAATGCCGTGGCTTTGGTGGCATCGGGGCCGCTGTTGAGGCCGTGCGAAATGATGACGTGTCCGCTCATGCAGGTTGTCCCGGTAATGCCCGGATGCTGAAAGCGGCGGGCCGGCGATGGTATTATGGCGCCATTATGAATGATTTAAGCCCTGCATGGCCAATCCACGAGCACCGGCTGCCCTATGAGGCAAAACTGGATGTGCGGGAAATCGGCCAAATCGACCTTGTGGTCATGCACTGCACCGAACTGCCGGATCTGGCCATGGCCCGTGAATACGGTGAGCGCGTGCATTATCCTGCCGGTACCGGCAACAGCGGACACTTTTACATCGACCGCGATGGCAGCGTGCATTGCTATGTCGGTCCGGAATTCGTCGCGCATCACACGCGCGGCTTCAATCCGCGCGCGATCGGCATCGAACTGGTCAATACCGGCCGCTATCCGGACTGGTACCACAGCGGCCACCAGGACATGAGCGAACCTTACACCGAGGCGCAGATTGCGGCTACATCGGCCCTGCTCCGGCAATTGCGTGCCGCACTGCCCAACCTGCAGCTGATTGCCGGCCACGAAGATCTCGACACGGCCATGGTCGATGCCACTGATGATCCCGAACGCCGGGTCCATCGCAAGCGCGATCCTGGACCGCATTTTCCCTGGTCGCGCATTCTTGCCGAAACCGGCCTGACCCGTCTGCAACCGGAACCCACTGCATGAGCGCACCTGTCGTCAATGAACTGATCGATCTGCTGACCCTGGAACGGCTGGAGGAAAACCTGTTCCGCGGACAAAGCCGCGATATCGGCACCAAGTACGTCTTCGGCGGACAGGTGCTCGGACAATCGCTCAGCGCCGCCCAACAGACGGTGGATGATGCGCGCACCGTGCATTCGATACACGCCTATTTTCTCCGTGCCGGCGACATCGAAGCCCCGATCGTGTTCGATGTCGACCGTTCGCGCGATGGCCACAGTTTCTCGGTCCGCCGCGTTACCGCCATCCAGCACGGCAAACCGATTCTGGTTTTTGCCGCCTCGTTCCAGAAACAGGAATCCGGGGTCGAGCATCAATTCCACATTCCGGAAGTGCCGCAACCCGAAGATGTGCCGCCGCAGACGCCGCCAAGCCCTGAGGTTATGGCCGGACTTTCGGCGAAAATGCAGCGCTGGCTGTCGCGCATGGGGCCGTTCGAGATGCGTCCGGTATATCCGCGCGACGAACTGAATCCCAGCAAGCGTCCACCCTACCAGCAGGTCTGGTTCCGGCTGATGGATAAAATCGGCGACGACGCGAACATGCACCGTGCCATGCTGGCCTATGCGTCCGATTTCTATCTGCTCGGCACCAGCACTTTCCCGAGCGGCATCAGCTACTACCAGCACAATGTGCAGATGGCTTCGCTGGACCATGCACTGTGGTTCCACCGGCCGTTCCGCATCGATGACTGGCTGCTGTACTCGCTCGACAGTCCTTCAGCCAGCGGTGCCCGCGGTTTGGCACGCGGCAGCATCTATACCCGTGAAGGCGTCCTGGTGGCGTCGGTCGCGCAGGAAGGGCTGATCCGTGTCACCGATGGCGCTCCGGAGAATCCGGCATGAGGATGATGTTCAGCTCGGCCCGTCTCGAAAACGTCGAACATGTCCGCGATCTGTTCGCGCAAGCCGGCATCGCCACCAAGATTATCGGCGGTCGCAGCTACAAAACCTACTCGCGCCGGGGCTTCAGCTACAACGAACGGCAGGCATCGCTGGATGAGCCGCAACCCCAGCTTTGGGTGCTGCACGCCGATGATTACCGGCGTGCGCGGGAAATACTTCTGGAAAACGGGCTGTTGGATACCACACCTGAGTCCTATGTTCCGGAAAGCTACCGGCAGGTAAGGAAAACCGCACCGGCGCCGGCGAACCGGCTCAACAAAGCGCGCATGGCGCTTCTGGTGGTTGTGATTGCATTGATGGTGATCCAGGGCATCCGCCTGCTCAACCAGACCTGAATTTCAGCGGCGGCGTTTCAGCAGGATGCCGAGCAACCCGGCAATCAACAGCAGCGCGGCGAACGCCGCATACGGGCTGTAATACCAGGGATCGGGCGGGCTTGAGCCTGCCGGCGCGGCCACCGAAGCGGTATTGGCCGGCTGTCCGCCTTTTTCCAACTGCTGCATGCGTTCGGTCAGCTGTTTGATCTGGGAGTTCTGCAGTTCAATCAGGCGCTTGCTTTCCGTCTGCAGTTTGGCGGCTTCATCCAGCTGGTTGCGAAGATTGGCGATCTCGGCCTGTCGTGCCGCTACCTCTTCCTGGGTGAGGGTGTTTTCGGCACGGAGCTCCGTGCCCTGCCCGGATTTACTGGCGCCGGACTGACTGCCTGCATTGTTCATGGTACCTGCCGTGGGCACGATTTTGAGCCGCCCTTGATTGATCGGGGATGATTTTGCCGGACCGGTGGAGACCGCCGGTGCCGTGGTCTGCCGGTTCAAACGATTGGCTGCACCCAACACGGGCGCCGGTTGGGCCTGGACCTTGCGGGCCCACTGTCCGGCCAAGAGACCGGCACTGTCATCAGGCAATAAGGCGCGGACCTGTGCCTCGTCCGGCAGTCTCAGGATGCTGCCGCGTTTCAGGCGGTTGGCATTGCCCTGGATGAAGGCTTCCGGATTGGCGCGCTGGATGGCGACCATCATCTGGTTCAGGCTGACCGTGGAAGCTTGCGTCTGCTTATGGGCGATAGCGATGGTGTAAAGACTCTCGCCGCTCTGCACTTCCCGCTGATTGTCCGACGTCGCCGGAATGCGTACGGCAGACGCAGCAGATTGGACCGGTGCCGGTTGGGCTGCAATCGGCTTCGGGGCTAACGGCTTCGGCGCAACGGGCTCCGGGGCTTTCGCTGGTGGTGTTGCCGGCGGCTTCGGCGCAACGGGCTCCACTGCTTCGGAACCGGTCGGAATGGATGGGGTGCGCGAAATGGGCGCGGCAACGGGTGCAGCAACCACCGGAGTCAGCGGCACGGTCGGCGCATCGATGGTCTGCACGGCCGCCTTGGAGATGAACGGCGGATCAACCAGTGCCGTCATTTCCTTGATTTGCCGGCCGCCGTTGCGCCAGCTGGCATCAATCAGGATGTTGAGGACAGGCTCCTGAAACGGGCGCTCGGTGCGCAACTCGACATAGGGACGGCCGGAATCATCGATCTGCAGACGGACCTGCAGCTCGGCATAGAGGCTGCGGTCGATGCCGAGCCGGCGGAAGGCTTCCTCGGAAGCGAGCTGCACGCTCAGCGACTGCACATCGGCGTCATCGGCATCATAAACCGGTATGCGCGCGGACAGCGGCTGCCCGAGACCGGACTGCATCTGCACCTGTCCGAGCGTCACCGCCAATGCCGGCAGGCTGCACAGCCAAGCCGACATCACGAGCAGGACCAGCTTGCAGGGCGTCCGGATCATGCGCATCGCCGTACAGTCACCGTTTGGCGGCCAGCAATTCGGCGATCTGCACGGCATTGAGCGCAGCGCCTTTGCGGATGTTGTCGGAAACCACCCACAGGTTCAAACCATTGTCGCAGGAGATGTCCTCGCGGATGCGGCCGACATAGACCGCGTCGGTGCCGGAGGCATGCGTCACCGGCGTCGGGTAGCCCCCGGGAACGCGGTCATCGACAACGCTCACTCCCGGTGATTTCTCCAACAGCGCACGGGCTTCGGCAGCGGTGATCTTGGCCCGGGTTTCGACATGCACGGCCTCCGAGTGTCCGTAGAACACCGGCACGCGGACCGCGGTCGGATTGACCTGGATCCGTTCATCGCCGAGGATTTTACGGGTTTCCCAGACCAGTTTCATTTCCTCTTTGGTATAGCCGTTGTCGAGGAAGTCATCGATATGCGGAATCAGATTGAAGGCAATCTGCACCGGGAAGCGCTTCGGGTCCGGATCCTTGAAGCTCAGGATGTTGGCGGTCTGCCGGCCGAGTTCTTCCAACGCGGAACGGCCGGCGCCGGAAACCGACTGATACGTAGCGACATTGATGCGGCTGATACCCACGGCACGGTGAATCGGCGCCAGCGCAACCAGCATCTGCATGGTCGAACAGTTCGGATTGGCCACGATGCCGCGCGGAATGCTGTCGAGCGCCTCCGGATTGACCTCGGACACCACCAGCGGCACATCGGCCTCCATGCGGAATGCGGAGCTGTTGTCGATGACAATGGCGCCTGCGGCGGCGAATCGGGGGGCATACTCCTTTGAAATCGAGCCGCCGGCCGAGAACAGCGCGAAATCGACGCCGGATGGATCGAAGCCGGCCAGATCCTGGACCGTGATTTTGCGGCCGTCGAACTCGATTTGTTCGCCGGCTGAACGTTCGGAAGCCAGCACATGCAAGGTGCCGATGGGAAAGCGGCGTTCCTGCAGGATGGCCAGCATGGTCTGGCCTACGGCGCCGGTGGCGCCAACGACTGCAACAGTAAAAGTCTTCATCATGCGTGCATTCTACGGGGTATCGGGACTCAAAGGGGGCGGCTGGGGACCAAGGGCGTCTGGGCGGGGACATCACCGCACTGGGCGCGGTGCCGCAAGGCCATATCCATCAGGCACAGGGCCAGCATGGCCTCGCAGATCGGCGGTGCGCGCAGACCGACACAGGGATCATGACGCCCGGTGGTCACCACCTCGACCGGATTGCCCTCGGTATCGAGGCTGTTGCCGGGCAGACGCAGGCTGGATGTCGGTTTGAACGCAATCTGGCAGGTGATGTCCTGACCGGTGCTGATGCCGCCGAGGATACCTCCGGCTTGATTGCTCAGAAAGCCATCGGCACTGATCAAATCCCGGTGGATACTACCGGGTTGGCTGACCGCGGCGAACCCCGCACCGATTTCGACGCCTTTGACGGCATTGATCGACATCATCGCGGCAGCGATTTCGGCATCGAGCTTGCCGTATACCGGTTGGCCCCAACCGACGGGTACGCCGGAGGCGATGACGAATACCCGGGCACCGAGCGAGTCTCCGGACTTGCGGGTGGCGTCAAGCAAGGTTTCCAACTCGCCGATCTGCGAAGCGATGGGCCAGAAAAAAGGATTGCCTTCCACCACCGACCAGTCCACGTCCTGCGGCATATCGGCCTGTAGGCTGCCGATCTGGTTGATGCCGGCGTGGATGCGGATCCCGTAATTTTCGGCCAGCCATTTCTTGGCGATGACGCCGGCCGCGACGCGCATGGTGGTTTCGCGGGCCGAAGATCGTCCGCCGCCGCGCGGATCGCGTATACCGTATTTGTGGTGGTAGGTGTAATCGGCATGACCCGGACGGAACTGTTCGGCAATGCCGCTGTAGTCCTTCGAGCGTGCGTCGGTATTGCGGATCAGCAGGGCGATCGGCGTGCCGGTGGTCAGCCCGAGATAGACACCTGACAGGATTTCGATATCATCCGCTTCATGGCGCTGGGACGTATGCCGTGTTTTACCGGTGGCGCGACGGTCCAAGTCGGCACGGAACTCTTCAGCGCTGATGGCGATTCCCGGCGGGCACCCGTCAATGACGCAACCGATGGCAGGGCCATGGCTTTCGCCGAAGGTGGTGACCGAAAACAGTTTTCCGAAACGGTTGTCCGACACGGCTTTCCTTCAGCGCAGGGCAGCCAGCTGGCTGATGCGTTCATGATGGGCGAGGATATCGTTGCGGTCAATCGCGAAGATGCCCATCTGGCCGACTTTGAACTCGACCCAGGCGAACGGCACTTCCGGCAGAAGACGCATCAGATGGCGCTCGCTTTCGCCGACCTCGCAGATCAGCAGGCCGTGTTCGGACAGATGAGCGGGCGCATCGCGCAGGATCTTCAGCGCAAAATCCAGGCCGTCATCGCCGGCACGCAGCCCCAGGTCGGGCTCGTGCGCGTACTCCTTCGGCAACGCATCGGTTTCGTCATTGGTCACATACGGCGGATTGGTCACGATCAGGTCATAGACCTTGCCGGACAATGCCGTGAACAGGTCGCTTTTGATCAGGTGGCAGTTGTCGGCGTAAAGGCGGGCTTTGTTTTCGGCAGCCAGACTGAGCGCCTCATCGGAGATATCTACACCGTCGACCCGCCACTCCGGGTTGTAATGGGCCATGGCGATGGCGATGCAGCCCGATCCGGTGCAAAGATCCAATGCCGATTCCACCGCACGTCCACCGAGCCAGGGCTCGAAACCGGATTCAATCAATTCGGCTATCGGCGAACGCGGGACCAGCGCGCGGGCATCGGATTTGAAATTCAGTCCGGCAAACCAGGCCTCGCCGGTCAGATAGCAGGCCGGAATGCGTTCATCGATGCGGCGTTTGAACAGGGCCAGAACGGCCGATTTTTCCTCGGCGGTCAAACGGGCCTGGCCGTAGGCCGGCCCGATGTCATGCGGCAGATGCAAGGCATGCAGCACCAGCTGCGTGGATTCATCAAGCGCATTGTCGAAGCTGTGGCCGAAGGTCAGCCCGGCACGGCCGAACTGGCTGGCGCCGTAACGGATGAAATCGATGATGCTGGACAATTCAGTGGTCATGGTCTTTCCGCACGGGAATTCAATGTGCGTATTATAGCCCCAGAGGCTATAATTCAGGCTGTTGAACTCCACGGCGCAGGCCTTGATGAACCGTAAAATCACCCTGATACTGATTGCCGCACTGGCAGCCGGCCTCGGCTTGGCACTTTCGGCGGCCTTATTCAAACCGCAGCTGCCGGCCAAACCCCTTCCGGCGATGACGGCGGTCAAAGTCATCGACAGTCCCCGTGCCCTGCCCGCCTTCAAGCTCGAAAGTGCGACCGGGCCGATGACCGCCGATCAGCTCAAAGGCCACTGGACGGTGGTGTTTGTCGGATTTACCCATTGTCCGGATGTCTGCCCGACGACACTGACCGACATGGCCCGTGCCCAGGCACTCTGGGATGCGTCCGGCTTGCCGCAGAAACCGAAGCTGCTCTTCCTGTCCATCGATCCCGAGCGCGATACTCCGGCGAAAATCGCTGAATATGCGGCCTTTTTCCATAAAGACACCCTGACCGCTACCGCCGCCGAACCGCAGTTGGGGGAATTCACCCGCGCTCTCGGCCTGGTGTACATGAAGGTGCCGCAAGGCGACTCCTACACCATGGACCATTCCGCCACTCTGGTCCTGCTCAATCCGAAGGCTGAATTCGCCGGCATCATCCGGCCGCCGCTCAAGCCGGAGGCCATCGGCGCGGACCTGATTGCACTGGCCAAGGCCCGCCCATGAAAATCGCTTCGCTCGCGCAGTACCTGCTCCCGCACCGGCTGCTTTCGCATTTGGCGCACCGGCTGGCCTACTCGAAAACCCCCTGGATCAAACACCGTTTCATCCACACGATTCTGGCCAACTTCGATGTGAATCTGGCAGAAGCCGCCGATTCCGATCCGGACAGCTACGAAAGCTTCAATGCCTTTTTCACCCGTGCCCTGAAACCCGGCGCCCGTTCGCCCGATGCCGACCCACAGACCCTGATCCTGCCCGCCGATGGCAAAGTCAGCCAATGCGGAAATATTCAAAACGGACGCATTTTCCAGGCCAAAGGTCAGGACTATACCGCCGTGGAGCTGCTGGGTGATGCCGAAATGGCGAAAGCCTATGAAAACGGCGTGTTCATGAACATCTACCTGTCACCACGCGATTACCACCGGGTGCACATGCCCTGGAGCGGTACCCTGGTCGAGACGTTGCATGTTCCGGGACGTCTTTTCAGCGTGTCGCCGGGAACGGTGGCCGATGTGCCGCGGTTGTTCGCCCGCAACGAGCGTCTGGTCTGCCATTTCGAGACCGATTTCGGGCCGATGTGCTCGGTGATGGTCGGCGCCATGCTGGTGTCCGGCGTGGAAACGGTCTGGAACGGGGTCAACATCCCGGAATACGCCGATGCCCCGAAACGCCTCGATTTCCGCGGTCAAAACATCCGGCTGGAACGTTTCGCGGAAATGGCGCGCTTCAACTACGGCTCTACGGTAATTCTGCTGTTCCCGGAAGGCAAAGTGCAGCTGGATACCTTCGCGCATCAGGCGCCGACCGTGCTCGGACGGCGCATGGGACTGCGGCTGGGCTGAGTTACGGCTTGCCGGCAACGGTCTGCGGACAGGTCAGCGGCGCCCTGCTGACCGGACGGTAATGCCTTCCGGCGATGACGACGTCCCCCATATTCGCCGGCGCCGAGGCAATTTTACCCATACTCAGCGCATCATTGACTGGAGCGCAGTTTCCCGGTAAATCGACCGCGCCGGCAAGGCTCCAGATGTCTTTTACGCGTTTAAAAACGTGCAACGAACCGCCCTGTTCGTGCAACAGGACCTCGGCTGTACCATCGGCATCCATATCCAGAATGAGGGCGTCACAGTTTCTGCCGCTATTGTGCAGGCATTCCGGATATTGCCAGGTATTGGTCTTAATGGTGTCTTTCCAGTTCTGCGTCAGAAAACTGGCGGGCAAGGCTGCGTTCGGCGTCCTCACCGCGATGTTCACCGCAAGTAATTCGGCATCCAGCTTTTGCGGCTCCATGTTCCAGAGCGCATCGCGCTGAAGCGCCGCCTTCGCCTTGACGGCGATGACAGCGGCATCTTTTCCTGATGTGTCAGCAGCCATGGTCTTCAACGCCGCATTGCCGAAGCGTTGGCCCTCGAAACGTAGAAATTCATAATCGAACTTCGCGGCGCTCACTTTTCCGGCTTTCAGTTGCGCCAGCTGGCTATTCACGGAAATGCGCGACGGATCAAGCACCGGCGAGAAAATGGCCAGCAACAGGAACAGCAGGATGAAGGCCGTAACGATGTTGACCGGGGCGATCCGCGACAGCCACTGCGGACTGCGCAGCGCCGACCAGAAATAGCCGAGTCCGCAGCAGAAGGCCACCACCAGACAAAACGCGGCAACCAGCCGGTCGACGGTCCAGCCGTATTGACCGACCCGCAGACTGAGGGCATAGGCGGCAATCAGCGCCAGGGGAAGAATCAACAGGGCCGCGATTTTTGCCCCGATGCGGATCGGCAGCGCGACTTCCGCGCTGACGCTGCCATCCTGGAAGGCGGCATTGATCAGGACCGCCAGAACCGCCGAAGCCGCCAAGAGCAGCGCCGTCGCGGCTTTGGTCGCCCACAGGGGCTCGAGTCCGGTGAACGGCAGTGCCAGCAGGAATCCGCCGATGAGCAGCACGGCGACGGGAAGAATCCAGGACAGCAGCACCAGAACCAGACTGCGCACGCCATGCACGATGGCCGGCCGCACATCCGTGATGTGCAGCGCGTAGGCAAAGGCGAAGGTGGTCAACGGTATCGCAAACCAGGCTTCATCAAGCACGTCCTTGAGAAAGGCCAGCTTGATCATGTCGAACAGGGCCGCACCGAGCAGCATGACCAGCCAGATGATGCCAGTGAACACCGCCGCGAAGGCGACCTGGATCAGCAGCTTGGATGCGCTTTCGAAATAACTGCGGTAAGCCGCGATGCGGCGCCCATCCAGCACCGCGGCGCCGACCATGGCATGGGCGATGAAAAATCCGGCAACGGCATGCAGCCAAAGCTGCGGGGAAGGAAAGCGGGCCTGCTCGGCGAATTTCTGGGTATCCCAATACGGTGCGCCGACACCGCGCCAGATGTCGTAAAAACCAAGCAGCGCCAGAACGGCGGCCGCCGGCAACAGCCACCGCCAGAGTGTCCGCGCCGGAATATGGCCGAGCGCCGAAATCAGAAGCACGGGCACCAGCGTCAGCACGAGAAGCAGGGCCGCGAACAGCCCGGAATTGCCGGCGGTCCACAGTTTGTTTTCCGCCGCCTGATAAACCAGATAAAGCGCGAGACCCTGCAGCAAACCGATCAAAAGGCGGCGGGAAGCGACCGAACGGCTGACTGAGGATTTAGGAATATAAGTGTCGTTGCTGTCCATTTCCATTTTCCTAGGGATCGGCTTTCAGCCGTATTTGAGTTTCATGGCCAGAACCGAACCGGCCAGAACGATGGTGATGCTGTTGGCGATGATGATCGGAACCGAACCGAGCAGAATGCCGTAGATCAGCCAGGCCAGGATTCCCACGGTGAATATCGCATACATGCCCAAGGAGATGTCCTGGGTCTGTTTGCTGCGCCAGACCTGGATGACCTGCGGAATGAAGGAGACGGTGGTCAGTGTGGCGGCCAGAAAGCCGAAAAATTCGGTGATGCTCATGGCATTCTCGAGGGGTTCATGCCGCGATTATACCCACAGCCTGTGGCACAATGGCGGAAACCCAGAAACGGACGCGCCATGCGTTTATTTGCCTTCATGACTCTGCTCGCCAGCCTGACGACGGTGAATGCGGAAGCAGCGGCGGACCGGATCCGCGTTGCGACCTTCAATACCTCCCTGTATTCCGATCAGGCCGGCGGACTGATCGGGCGTCTGCAACAGGGCGATGCGCCGGCCCGGAAAATCGCGGCCGTAATCCAACACCAACGCCCCGATCTGCTGCTGCTCAATGAATTCGATTACGATGCCGAAGGTCGCGCGGCCGATCTGTTCCAGAAAATGTATCTGGGCAAGGGGCAATTCGGCCAGAAGCCCATCACCTACAACTACCGCTATTTCGCTCCGGTCAACACCGGGGTTCCGAGCGGTTTCGATCTGAACGGCGATGGAAAAATCGAAGGCGGCAATGATGCTTTCGGTTTCGGCAACCATCCCGGTCAATACGGCATGCTGGTGCTGTCGAAATTCCCCATCGATCAACAGGCCGTCCGGACATTCCAGAAATTCCTCTGGAAGGACATGCCGCAGGCGCGGATTCCGGTGCGTCCCGATGGTTCGCCATGGTATTCGGAAGCGGCCTGGAATGCCTTCCGCCTGTCCTCGAAATCGCACTGGGATGTTCCGGTCGCAACGCCGTTGGGCATCCTGCACTTTCTGGTGTCGCATCCGACACCACCGGTATTCGACGGCCCGGAAGACCGGAACGGCAGACGCAATGCCGATGAAATCCGGTTCTGGGGCGAGTATGTCTGGAATCGCGGCAACGACTGGATCGTCGATGACCTCGGCCGGCACGGCGGCCTGAAGAATGGCGGGCGTTTCGTCATTGCCGGCGATTTGAACGCCGACCCCGCCGACGGCGATGGCATTCCGGGTACCATCGTCGAACTGCTGGAAAACCCACACGTGCTCAGAATGCTGACGCCGCGTTCCGAAGGTGCGGCGCAGGCGGCCGAGGCCACCGGAGGCGCCAATGGCAAACACCGCGGCTCTCCGCGCCATGACACCGGTGATTTTGGACCCAAGGTCGGCAATCTTCGTCTGGATTACGTGCTTCCCTCGGTCGGTTGGAACGTCATCGGCAACGGGGTGTTTTGGCCGAAAGCCGGTGAGCCGGGCCACGACTGGCTGGATGCCACCGATCACCGCATGGTCTGGGTTGATCTGGCGCCGTTTAAACCAAATCAACCTTGAGCGAGGCGGCGACACGCCGTGCCTTTTCACGCGCGGCGTCCAGTGTTGCATCGCGTGCCAGTGCCACCGCCACGCGCCTTGAGCCTTCCACATACGGCTTGCCGAACAGACGAAGCGCCGTTCCGGTTTCGGCCAGCGCTTCGGCGACGCCGCCGAACTCGGGAACGCCGGTGCCCTTGGCCAGAATCGCAACCGAAGCCGAAGGACCATAATCGCGGATTTCGGGAATCGGAAGGCCCAGGATGGCGCGGGCATGCAGGGCGAATTCGGAAAGCTCCTGCGAAATCAAAGTCACCAGTCCGGTGTCATGCGGACGCGGCGAGACTTCACTGAACCAGACCGCATCGCCCTTGACGAACAGCTCGACACCGAACAGACCGTAGCCGCCCAGGTTGTCGGTGATGGCGCGTGCGATGTCCTGTGCCTTGGCCCAGGCCGTTTCGCTCATCGGCTGCGGCATCCAGCTTTCGCGGTAGTCGCCGTCAATCTGCAGATGGCCGACCGGCGGACAGAACGAAATCCCGTCCCGGTGTCGGACGGTGAGCAAGGTGATTTCGTAATCGAAATCGATGAAGCCCTCGACGATGCACCGGCCCGTGCCGGCCCTTCCGCCGGTCTGGGCCTTGTGCCATGCGGCGTCGATTTCGGATTCGTTACGGATGGTGCTTTGGCCTTTACCGGATGATGACATCACGGGTTTGATGACGCAGGGGATACCGACGGCCGGCAAGGCTTCGCGGTATCCGGCTTCATCATCGACAAACCGGTACGGCGAAGTCGGCAGCCCGAGAGTCTCCGCGGCCAGGCGCCGGATGCCCTCGCGGTCCATGGTCAAGCGCGCCGCACGCGCCGTCGGAATCACGTGCAGACCCTGGTTTTCTTCCAGATCGACCAGGGTCTGGGTGTGGATGGCCTCGATTTCGGGCACCACCAGATGCGGCTTGACCCGTGCAATCAGATCACGCAGCGCCGCAGGGTCGAGCATGTTCAGCGTGTGGCATTCGTGCGCGACCTGCATGGCCGGCGCATTGTCGTAGCGGTCTGCGGCAATCACCTGCACTCCGAAACGCTGCAGCTCGATGGCTACCTCCTTACCCAGCTCTCCCGAACCCAGCAACAGGACACGGAGGGCATTTCCTGCCTCAGGGGTACCGAAAACGCGGGGATGATCATGCATGGCAATTGTCTGCTGGTAGCGGTTTATGTCATTATACCCATGATGAAAAGCATCGTTTTATTCAAGCCGCGCCGTGCATTCCTGGCTCTGTTCACCGTCGGTTATTTGTTCCTTTCGGCCTGTCAGGCGACTTCCGAAGCCACGCCCGTGCGCTGGTCGGAACCGGTTTTCGCGGGCATTCCCGACGCCGGCAAACTGGCCGAGCTGTCGGGGCTGACCCGCTCCAACCATGCCGATGGCGTGTACTGGGCCATCAACGACGGGGACAATCCGGCCGAAATCATCGCCATCGATGGTGCGGCACAGACCCTGGGCACCTTCAGCACCGAAGGCGTGCGCAATATCGACTGGGAAGACATCACCAACTATTCCCTGAACGGCAAGAACTACCTCGCCATCGCCGATACCGGCGACAACGGCGGCATCCGCGATGAACTCTATATCCATATCTTCGAAGAGCCGGCGGATGCGAACCAAAGCGGCAGCATCACGCCGGTCAAGAGCATCCGCTTTCACTGGCCCGACGGCGCACGGGATGCCGAATCGCTGTTTGCTTCTTCAGAATCCAAACGCTTTTACCTGATCTCGAAAAAACGCGTACCCGCCGAGCTATTCGCCCTGCCCTTCGACGCCAAAGACGGCAGCAAACCGGTCAAGGTGGCGACTCTGGAAGGCATTGCCCAGCCGGATGCGCAGACCATGAACAGTAAGGGCGATTACGGCCGCTACCGCGCGCAGATCACAGCGGCCGATCTCAGTCCCGATAAAACCACCATCGCCGTGCTGAACTATCAACAGATTTATTTCTTCAAAATGCCCAAAGGCAAAGGCCAAAGCCTGAGTCCGCAAACCATCATTACCCTGCCCTGGCTGCCCCAGGCCGAGGGCATCGGATATTCCCGGGACGGCAAGCAGCTGTTTGTCGGCAGCGAGCAGGCGCCGACGCCGGTCATCCGCTTCGACCGACTGCAGCCTTGAAGGCAGATCGATATGGTTTTCAAAAAGCGGCTCCGCCGCTTTTTTTGTATCTAAATGATTTATAACAATAAATATTCTGTTGACACACTGATTTATTTTGATATCATTTAAATATCAACCAAGGGGGTCACCATGAAAGAAAACAATCTCAAATCATTCAACGGCATTGGCGTTCTCATCTTCAGCCTGGCCGCATGTACGCTCTGCGCCTACGGTTTTTTCATCGGAGCCCAGGGGCACGACCCCCTCATCGCTTTCGGATCCCTGGCGGGCCTGATTGTGTTCTCATTCCTGCTGATCGGGCTTTACATGGTCGAACCGAACCAGGCCGCCGTGCTCAGCCTGTTCGGCAAGTATGTGGGTACCGTGAAGGAACAGGGTCTGCGCTGGAACAACCCCTTCTACAGCAAGAAGAAGATTTCGCTGCGCACGCGCAACTTCGAATCCGGCAAGCTGAAGGTCAATGATCTGGAAGGCAGTCCGATTGAAATCGCGGCCGTGGTGGTCTGGAATGTCGTCGATTCGGCGGAAGCCGTATTCAATGTCGATGATTACGAAAGCTTCGTGCACATCCAGTCCGAAGCCGCACTGCGCGCCATGGCCACCTCCTACCCCTATGACCAGCACGAAGACGGCAAGATTTCGCTGCGCAGCCATGCCGGTGAAATCGCCAAACATCTGACCGAGGAAATCCAGGAGCGTCTGGCCGAGGCCGGCGTACGCGTCATCGAAGCGCGCATCAGTCATCTGGCCTATGCCCCGGAAATCGCCCAGGCCATGCTGCAGCGCCAACAGGCCAGCGCCATCATCGCCGCCCGCACCCGCATCGTCGAAGGCGCGGTCAGCATGGTCGAGATGGCCCTGAGCGAGCTCTCGAAACGCAATGTCGTCGATCTCGATCCGGAACGCCGCGCGGCAATGGTCAGCAATCTGCTGGTGGTGCTGTGCGGCGAGCGCGGGACGCAGCCGATCGTCAACACCGGTTCGATTTACTGATCCCTTGCGATGACTGCGAAGAAAGCGTTTCCGCTGCGCATCAACGCCCGGTTGCTGGAAGCCGTCCAGCACTGGGCCGATGACGATCTGCGTTCCCTGAACGCGCAGATCGAGTATGTGCTGCGCGAGGCGCTGCGCAGAGCCGACCGCCTACCGGCGGCAAAAAACGACGAGGACAGCAGCGATGAACGATAAACCCCGGTCTTTCGAATTTTCACCCGTCGGCGCCGCCGCCAAATGGTTCTTTGCGGTCTTGACGTTGCTTCCAATCCTGGTCGTCGGCGTCATCTGGTGGGGCAATCCGGATGAATTCACCGGAATGCCGCTTTGGCTCCTGGGCCTGTTGTTCGGCATCGGGCCGGCGGTGCTGATCGCCGCCGCCATGGGCGTCAGGAATCCCCAAGCGAAATTAGGCAAGGATGGGCTGTCGATCAAAGTCAGCTTCATCGACAAGCACTGGGCCCTGAACAGCATCGACCGCGCCAATGCCGCGCTGGTCAATCTGGAATCCCGTCAGGAGCTGCGTCCGAAATGGAAGCTGTGGGGCGCCGCCATGCCCGGACTGAGTTCCGGTCTGTTCAAGCTCTACGACGGCCGTAAGGCGCACGTTTACATCACCGACCGCAGCAAAGTGGTCTATCTGCCTACCCAAAGCGGGCCGGTTTTATTAAGCTTGGAGCGACCGAGGGAATTCCTCGACACCTTGCAGGCCCTGTAATGCTGATTCCCGCCGAATACCGCTTGATCAATGGCAGTCGTCTGGATGCGGTGCCGGCCTGCCTTTACCGGGCCCGCGCCAACAGCCACGCCCGGCAACTGGCGCAGGCGGATTGGCTGATCCGCGAGCGCAGTAGCGGAATCTACATCGCAACCCTGCAGGGATCCGGATTGCGTTTCCTGAAGCGCAGCCCAGCCGCGCAGCAGCGTTTCGAGGCGGTCAATGAACTGCTGGCCGCCGCAGATGGCGCGGCCTCCCACCTGTCGCTTACCGACCTGGAACCGCTTCATGCCGAATTGGGAATCGATGCCGAGGCCTACAGCCGGCAAGTCGGCCTATCGGCGGTACCCGAGCCGGTCCAGTTGGAATATGCAGGCCGGGATTGCTTCCGCCGCCCTCTATGGCTGGCGTACGATGCCGCCAAGGCCTGGGCCCGGATGCAGTCTGCCGCGGTGTCCGATGATGTCCGGTTGCAGGCCATATCCGGTTACCGGAGCGCGCATTACCAAATGGGGATTTTCCGCCGCAAAAGCGCACGCGGCATCCCGTTGCATGACATTCTTGCGGTGAACGCGGCCCCGGGCTTCAGTGAGCACCACAGCGGCCGCGCCATCGATATCGGCACGCCCGGAGAAGCCCCCGCGCTGGAAAGTTTCGAGAACACGCCGGCATTCGACTGGCTGAACCGCAATGCAGCCGCCTTCGGCTTCCGGATGAGTTATGCGCGCGGCAATGCGCACGGCATCAGTTATGAGCCCTGGCATTGGTTCTGGATCGGCAGTGATCAGGACTGAGAACGCTTGACCGCTTCCTTGCGGAAGTCGGCGATGCGCCAGAGATAGAAACTGGCCAGTGTCCGGTAAGGCGCCCAGACCCGGCCGCGCAGCGCGAGGGCTTTGGGGTGCGGCATTTCCGGCAACCCATCCAGCAGCATGGCGCCCTGCCGCACGCCCAGATCGTCGATGGGCAGCACATCCGGCCGGCCGAGCCGGAACATCAGCATCATCTCCACGGTCCAGCGACCGATGCCGCGCGTCGGAACCAAGGCCGAAACGATGGCGTCGTCATCGAGATACTGCAACCGGCGCGAATCCGGAATTTCCCCGGCTTTCTCGCGCCGGGCCAGGTCCCGCAGCGCCATCGTCTTGTTGCCGGAGACCCCGCAGCTGCGCAGTTGGGCATCACTCAGGCGCGCCAGAGTCCGGTGATGGAACCGCGGCTCGGCCATGGCCGCTTCGACCCGGCCAACAATGGTGGCGGCGGCTTTTCCGCTGAGTTGCTGGTACAGGATGGCGCGTGCCAGGGCATCGGCCACATCAAAGGGCCGGCTCCATCCGGAGGAATAATCAATCGGCCCGATTTTACGGATCCAGGGCGCGAACGCCGGATCGGCCTTGACCAGAGCGCGACGCGCTACCGCAGCATCGAATCCGCGCTTATGCCGCGCCATGACCGCCGACCCGGGCATAGTCTTTGAACATGCGGCGGCGGACCGCGATGACGCCAGCCACAATCAACAGCAGAAACGGCAGAGCGAATATATTCAACAGCTTGATGCGTTGCCCCAGACTCTCGACATCTTCATTCAATTCGCGCTGGATCCGGCGAAGCTGCTTGCGCAGCGTGATTTTCCGTGCCGCCAGGGCGTTACGGCGTGGACTTTCAAGAACGGCATCGGTTTTGCCGCCGTCCTGCAGGGCATTGATTTCAGCCTGAACCCGGTCCAGTTCGGCCAGCAGACCGACCTGGCTGTCGCGGTAACGCTGTTCGGCCGTGCGGCGGAGCTGATCGACTTTTTCGAAGGGCCGTGAAACCATGCCGCGGCTGCGGATGGAAATCAGGTCATCCGAGCCGGACAGCTGGTCGATGATGTTGAAGAAGAAATCGCCGTTGCTGGCCTGGGCACTGAATACCGGTTCGCCGAACAGATTGCTTTCCAGCACCCAGAGGCGGTCGCTGAGGAAGTCGGTATCGCCGATGACGATGAAGTTGATCCCGGCTCCCTTTTCCCCGCGCGGCGGTGCCCCGGTGAACCGCGCTGCCAGCACGAAGGGTTCCTGGCTGGATACAAACTGATTCAGCAGTTTCTCGGGATCATCGGCGGCACTGCGGTAGGCCACGGCATCGATGGGTCTGGACGCATCGGAACTCTGCAGCAGGGGCTCGATGCGCAGCAGGCTGCTGTCGCGGATATCCAGCGCACCGGCACTCGACAGGACGATGCGGTCGAGATCCGCGGTAACGACATCGCTCTGGTTCATGGCGGCACCCGGCAGACTGATCAGACCGGGATTGCGCTTGGGAAACTGGTTCTCGTTGAGCTGCATGAGCCAGGCATACTTGCTGTCGAGCACCACCTGGCCCGGATTGAAAACGATTCCCCATGGCTGCAGTAGCGCGGCGGCATCCGATCCGAGGGAGAGTTCGCCGCCGGTTCCGAACACCGGGACCGACTCTGCGTTCGGATCCAGCAGGATGACGGCATGGCGGCCGGCATTGATGTAGTTCTGGATCTGGCTCAGGCTGTCGGCCGGCCAGCCGCGCGGATGCATGACCCAGAGCACATCGACATCATCGGGAATTTTCAGCGCACGCGGCGACAGCGTCACCATCTCATAGCGTTCCGAGAGCTGGCGGAACGCGACCCAGGCCGGAGTGACCGGCCCGAAGGCGGGGTTGGCATTGCCGGTAACCGGAAGCTCCGTGACCAAGGCGACCTTCGGCCTGTCGATGCGCTGCACCGAGCGTATGAGTTTCGACAGCTCGTATTCCAGATGTTCCTCGGCCTCGGGCTTGACGAAGCCGATGGCCTTGCTGCGCCCCTCGGAAAGCGCCGTCAGTCCGAAATACAGGGGGCCTGAGCCGTCTTCCAGCGGAATGGCGGCGATGCCATTGGCGATGGCGGCATCCTCCGTGGCCGAGTAAGGCTCCGGATCGAGGACGCGGAAGGTGATCCGACCGCCCGATTGTGCCGCGTACTCTTCGACCTTTTCGATGACCCGGGTGGCGTACTGGCGGAACTGCGGATAGGGGCGTGCTTCCTTTTCGGAGTAGTACAGGGTCAATGCGACCGGCGTGCGGATGTCGCGAAGGATGTGAACGCTGCCCTCCGAGAGCGTGAACAGGCGCTTTTCGGTGAGATCGAGACGCACCGGCGGCATCATCACCAGCACCAGCTGGCAAAGCATGAAATAAATCCCGAACAGGACCATTCCTGCAAAAGCCAAGCGGGCCGGTGCCGGCATCCTCATGCGCCGCCCCTGCGTGCCCTGAGCACCAGCAGATTGACCGTCAGCCAGAACGCCGCGGTCATGGCGAAAAACAGCGCATCGCGCAGATCGAGCACGCCGCGGATGACGGCATTCAGATGGGTCAGGAAGCTCATCGAACTGATCAGGTCGACCGCATGCTGCGGAAACACCTCGCGTATCGGATTCAAAGCCAGGGGATATCCCGCCAGCAGGTAAAGCAGCAGGATCACCGCGGTCAGGATGTAAACCACCAGCTGGTTTTCACTGAACGAAGAAACACACAGTCCGACGGCCAGCATCGATGCCAGCATCAGGCTGCTGCCGAAATATCCGAGCATGATCACGCCGTGATCCGGATCGCCCAGCCAGGCCAGAGTCAGCCAGAGCGGAAACGACAGCAGCAAGGCACTGACCGCCACGCACCAGAGTGCCGCGAATTTGGCCAGTACCAGCTGCCAGGGCGCCAGGGGCAAGGCATCCAGCAATTCGATGGTGCCTGATCGGAACTCTTCGGACCAGCTGCGCATGGACAAGGCCGGTACCAGCAGCAGACAGACCCAGGGCAGGAGCCGGAAATAGGCCTGCATGCTGGCCTGGCCGGTTTCGTAGAGGTCGCCGAGGTAGAACACGAAACTGTTCGAAAGCATCAGGAAAATGACCGCATACACCAGTGCCAGCGGCGTCCGGAAGTAGGCCAGCAATTCGCGTTTGAACACGGCCGCGAAGGCGTTCATGTTCTGGCCTCGCCGACGGTTTTTGCGAAGACTTCATCGAGGCGCCCGACTTCGAGACGCAGATCATGGTAGGGCACGCTTTTCTGAACCAGTCGTTCGGCGATGATCTGGTTCTGCGGTTTGCTGCCCTGCACGAACACATACAGACGGCCGTCGGCCGCATTCTGCTCGAATCCGCTGATGCCCGAAAGCCCCTCGAGCGCGGCCCTTGCGGCAATGCTTTCACGGGCCACGAATGACACCGCGTTATGGTATTTCGACTGCAACAGCAGATCGTCGGTGCTTTCATCAAGCAGTTTACGGCCGGCAGCCATGATCAGGGTGCGCGGACACAGGGCCAACACGTCATCGATCTGGTGCGTACTCATCAATATGGCGCTGTTCTTGGCCAGCTCCTGGATCAGCCGGCGGACCTGCTGTTTCTGGATCGGATCCAGACCGTCCGTCGGTTCATCCAGAAGCAGGGCCGGAGGCCGGTGCAGGACCGCCGCCGCCAGAGCGACCCGCCGCATCGCCCCTTTGGACAGCGTCGAAACGGTCTGGTGTGCGATCGGATTCAGCCAGAGGCGCTCGCAGATGTCATCCACGGCCGACATGGCCAGTCTTCCGAGACTCCGTGCCGATGCGATGAAACGAAGATAGGAAAGCACCGTGGATTCCCGGTAAATCGGCGCATGCTCGGGCAGGTATCCGAGGTGTTGCCGGACCGAGCGCGGATTCCGGACCGGATCAAAACCGGCAATGCTGACCGTGCCGGAGTCAGGCAGCAGGAATCCGGACAGCATCCGCATGCAGGTGGTCTTGCCGGCGCCGTTCGGGCCGAGCAATGCCGCGATTTCACCGGTTTCAACCCGGAAGCCGAGATCCTCGACCGCGGTAATCGCGCCGAAACGCTTGCTGATGCCTTCTGCCTGGATCATCCCGCCCCACCCGTCCGGTTTGTTCAAGTGTATAGAAAAGCCGAGGATGCTGACAACCGGCAGGCAAAGAAAAAGCGGGCCATGCCCGCTTTTTCAGTTCTGCTTACTTGATGGGCCAATAGACCTTGAATTTGGCGGTCTCGGTCATCATCAGCTGCGGCGGCACCAGGTACTCTTCATAGGCGCGGTCACGGGTTGAAGCACCGTTGACCATGGCCCAGGCGCGTACCGACTGACGTTCGCTTTCCAGACCGGTGGCATAACCGGTGTAATCGGTGGTTGCGGCACGGCCGCCCGGAATTTCTTCGAGGGTGACTTCCGCTTCGGTCCTGACATTCCAGGCACCGGTGCTTTCGCCGTTTTTGGTCACCGGCTGCACGACATCGAAGCTGTAGCTGTCGGAGGTGAACTCGTTGGTCACGATGCGCATCGGGCCTGCGGCCTGCAGGCCGTTGGCGGCGATGATCTTGTTGATCCAGGCCATTTTGTTCACGATGCCGGTGGCGATTTCGTTGTTGTCACGCTTGGAAATGACGGTGGCGACCAGGGCGTTCGTGGCCGGAACCTCGGTAAAGGTGATCGGATTGACGCGGTCGGCATAGGACAGCTTCGGAACGGTGGCCAGGAAGGTGGTCAGACGCTTGGACCCGGCTTTGATCTTGTCGCCGACATTGCGCTCGACGTACAGACCGGCATAGCGGCCGAGCAGATTCCAGCCGTAGTCGACTTCATAGATCTGGCGGATTTCGACATTCTTGTTGAGCGGTCCGGTGCGGTCGAGCAGGATGGTCAGGAACTTGTCGCTGCCCTGCGAGGTATCTTCGATGGCGAACTTAATTTTTTCCTGCGGAACGCTTTCGATCAGCTTCCAGGTGCCGCTGCCGGTGGAACGGTTCAACGAGCTGTAGCTCATGGTGGCGCCCACGCCGGTGGCGGGGTCGCTGACCTGCGATTTCAACATGCTGTCCGAGCGCAGGACGTTCCATTCGTCAAAACGGTTGAAGCCGTTGAGGACATCGTAAACGGTGCTGATCGGACGGTTGCTTTCGATTTTGTTTTCAACGGTGCGCTTCGAGGGCAGGAAAAGGCCGACGACTGCAAAAAGCGCCACAACGACGACCAGCGAAATCAGGAATTCGTAAATTCGGTTCATTTAAAGACTCTCTCCAGGGGCAAACTGCCCTTTCAGGCAATCAGTCCTAAAGGATACCATTTAATATCCGGATTGGGTTGGCCCGGACCGGCTCCTTGGGCCACGGCTGTGCGCCGTTTAGACGATTTTCAGTTCGAACGCCTTCAGCACCGCCCGGGTGCGGTCACGGACCCCCAGCTTGGACAGGATGTTGGACACGTGATTCTTGATGGTGCCTTCGGCTACATGCAGGGAATTGGCGATTTCCTTGTTGGAAAAGCCACCAGCCATCAGCCGCAGAATCTCGGTTTCACGCTCGGTCAAGGGGTCCGGGCGCTCGAGGCTGACAAAATGGTTACTCATGCCCTCCAGCCCCGAAAGCAGCCGTTGCGACATCGCCGGCTGCACCAGCGATCCGCCTTTCGAGACCACCTGAATCGCCTCGACCAGCTGTTCCAGACTGACATCCTTGAGCAGATAGCCCTTGGCTCCGGCCTTGATTCCAGCCAACACCAGCTCATCGTCATCGAAGGTGGTCAGAATGATGGTGGGCGGCAAGCGGCCGGCCGCCGAGAGCTCCTGAACGGCTTCCAGCCCGGATTTGACCGGCATGCGCATGTCCATCAACACCACATCCGGGGCGATTTCCGGAATGAGATCAATGGCCTGCTGGCCATCATTGGCTTCAGCCACAACCACGATATCCTCGGCCAACGACAGCAGGGATTTCACCCCTTGACGGACCAGGGTCTGGTCATCCACCAAAACGACTCGAATCATGCGTTAATCTCCTAGAGGCAGGGTAATGCTGACACTGAAACCATGACCGGGCGACGATTGAATCAACAGTTTGCCGTCAAGCGCCATGACCCGCTCCTTCATGCCTTGCAGGCCATTGCCGAGACGGGCCAGGGAAACACCGACGCCATTGTCTTCCGACTTTAAAATCAATAAATTATCCAGCTTTTGCAAGGAAATTTCGAGCTTTGAAGCGCCGGCATGTTTGATGGTGTTGGTGATCAATTCCTGCACACAGCGTAGAATCACCTGGGCGACACTGGAATCCTCGAGGGTCAACCCGGGATCGGCATGCAATTGGATGTCCAGATTGGGCATCGGCTGAACCAAGGGCGAAATCGCCGCCAAGATGTCGATGGCACAACCTTCACGCATTTCCGAAACCGCTTCGCGCACATCGGAAAGCAACAACTTGGCCAGGGCATGGCTCTGCTTCACATGCTCCTGGGCCTTGCCTTCGCTCAAGTGGCCGGCCACTTCCAGATTCAGGCTCAGCGCGGTCAGATGGTGGCCCAACAGGTCGTGAAGCTCGCGGGAGATCCGCAGACGTTCGCCGACCCGGGAGTTTTCCGCCAGCAGAGTCCGTGCGGCGCGGAGTTCGGCGATCAGCCGGCGCTGCTCCTCCCGGGCCGCGGCCTGCTGCTTGGCGACGTAGCCGGTCACGAACACGAAGGTCGAAAATCCGGCGTACAGCAGGCTTTGCAGGAAGGCTTCCCACCAGGTCAGGCCATCCGAGCTGAAGATGAACACCGGGATGACCAGCAGATGGCTGACCACCAGCCACAGCGAACCAAGCCGGACCGGCAACAGCCAGGGCAGAATGCCGGCAATGACGGTGAGCAGCATGCTGCCCAATCCCGTTTCGGAATAATAACTTACGGCGATGGCGAACAGGGTGAGCAGCAGCAGGCTAACGCTGTCCCGCCAACCGCGACGGTAGATGTTGAGCTGGCCGGTCACCAGCAGATACAGCACGCCGAACGCCAGATAACTGAAAATCCAGCCGCTCACTGAAACCTGGCTCAACCCGCTTTGATCGAAACCCTGCCGCCAGGCATACAGCAAAGGAATGCCGACCATGCCCCAGGTAAACAATCCGGCAAAGCGCAGCAATTGCTGATGGTTGATGCGTGCATTCATCGGGGAATGATACCCCCTAATCAATCACTTGCAAGCCGCCAGAAGTCATGCCTGCCGTTTTTCGTGCAAAAACTCTAACGCTGTTCCAGCTCTCCATGCGATAATTCCGCATCAAGCCGAAGACGGGCTGGTTGGATTCTGGAGTAGTCTCGATGTCGATTTCGATCCGCGACGTGCAAGCGCACGAACTGGATGCCATTCTGGCCATGAACAATGCCGCAGGAAGCGGAATTCTGCCGATGAACCAAGGGCAGATTCAGTATTTCTGGCAGCATGCCGATTATTTCCGCGTTGCCGAGTCCGATGACTGTCTGGTCGGCTTCCTGATTGCCATGACCCGCGATGCCGACTACGAAAGCAGCAATTTCCGCTGGTTCAAGGATCATTACGAGGCCTTCGTTTACGTCGACCGCATCGTCATCGCCAAAGGCCAGCGCAGCGCCGGCATCGGCCGTCTGTTCTATGCCGACGTGCAGAGTTTCGCCGAAGTGCGTGCACCGGCGCTGGTTGCCGAGGTGTTCATCGAAGACAGTACCCACCCCGCCCTGCTTTTTCACGGCAGTTTCGGGTTCCATGAGGTCGGCCAGCATCAATTGCCGGACTCGCCGCTGCGTGCCGCCATGCTTTACAAGGACCTGTGCAGTTTTCCGTTTGTGCAGTCCAGTTATGGCGCCCAGCTGCCCCAGGTCAATTGGCTGAAATCCCGCCAGAAACCGCAGACCGGCGGCCATCTGGCCACGGGGACCTGAGATGGGCGGTGCTTCGGTGAGCTACGAACAATGCGGCGAATTGAAATTCGGCCAAGTCGGCATCGCCAATCTGCGCATCCGCACGCTGGACCTCGCGGCACTGAAAGCCGAAATGCAGGAACGCGTCGAACGTGCGCCGAAACTGTTCCGGCATGCGGCCGTGATCCTCGATTTCAGCGCGCTGCCCGCCTGTCCCGATGCCGAAGCGACCGATGCCCTGATCGATGCGTTACGCGATGCCGGCGTCATGCCGGTGGCCATCGCCTACGGTACGCCGGCCGTGGAAAAACTGGCTGAACAGGTCGGCTTGCCGATTCTGGCCAAGTTCAGAGCCTCATTTGAACGGGACGCCGCCGCCGAACCTGCTCCGCCAACGCCGGCACCCGAGCCCCGTACCGCAGCTGTTGCGGCGCCTGCCAATCAGGAACCCGGGCTGCTGCAGACCCAGCCATTGCGTTCGGGCCAGCAGGTTTACGCCGCCGGGCGTGATCTGACCGTCTGTGCCATGGTAGGCGCAGGCGCCGAGGCCATCGCCGACGGTTCCATCCATATTTACGGTCCGTTGCGCGGCCGCGCCCTGGCCGGCGCTTCCGGCAACGCCCAGGCCCGGATATTCTGCCGCGAATTCAACGCCGAGCTGGTCGCCATCGCCGGCACGTACAAGGTTCTGGACGAAATTCCGAAAAAACTGCTGGGCAAGGCGGTGCAGATCTGGCTCGACAAAGACCAGCTGCGCATCGAAGAACTGGCTTAATATGATTCACCGACATTGACAGACAAGGAGCGCATTTTGGCAGAGATCATCGTAGTCACATCCGGCAAGGGCGGCGTCGGCAAGACCACCTCCAGCGCAAGCATCGCCTGCGGCCTGGCCAAGGCCGGCAAGAAAACCGTGGTCATCGATTTCGACGTCGGCCTGCGCAATCTCGACCTGATCATGGGCTGCGAGCGCCGCGTGGTTTACGACTTCGTCAACGTGGTGCACGGTGAGGCCAACCTGAAACAGGCGCTGATCAAGGACAAGCGCTTCGACAACCTGTTCGTCCTGGCCGCTTCGCAGACCCGCGACAAGGACGCCCTGACCCGCGAAGGCGTCGAGAAGGTGCTCAAGGATCTGGCTGCCGAAGGTTTCGACTACATCCTGTGCGACTCGCCGGCCGGCATTGAAAAAGGCGCCTATCTGGCCATGTACTACGCCGACCGTGCGGTGGTCGTGGTCAATCCGGAAGTGTCCTCGGTACGCGACTCCGACCGCATCCTCGGACTGCTGGCCTCCAAGACCCAGAAGGCCGAAGCCGGCGAACACATCACCGAACACCTGCTGCTGACCCGCTACAACCCGGCCCGCGTCGAGAAGGGCGAGATGCTTTCCATCGGCGATGTCGAGGAAATCCTTGGCCTCAAGGTCGTCGGCGTCATTCCGGAATCGCCGGAAGTGCTGCAGTCGTCCAACTCGGGCAACCCGGTCATCCTCGATGAAAACTCCGATGCCGGCCAGGCCTACACCGATGCCGTCGCCCGCATCCTCGGCGAAGACCGCCCGATGCGCTTCACCACCGTCGAGAAGAAGGGCTTCTTCTCGAAAATGTTCGGAGGTTGAGCCATGGGACTTCTGCGCAACATCATCGAACAGCTGGAAAAACTCGACAGCAAACCGACCTCGGCCTCGACCGCCAAGAACCGCCTGCAGATCCTGGTGTCCCAATCCCGCCGGGATGCCAGCGCCCCGGATTACATGCCGCGCCTGCGCAGCGAACTGCTGGAAGTGATCAAGAAATACGTGCAGGTCAATGACGAAGCGGTCAAGGTCAACTTCGAAAAAGACAAGGACGGCATCCAGGAAGTCCTCGACATCCAGATCGCCCTGCCCGACAAAGGCTGAGCCATGGGTTTCGAGGCGGACGCGCCGGTCGTGCGCCTGCGCGACATTTCCTTCGAACAGGCCCGGCAGTTGCTGGGCCTGTTTGATTTGGAGCTGCACGCGGTTCCGGACGGGGAAGCCATTCCCGGCAGCTACTGGGGCGAATGCGAAGCCGGCCTGATCGGCACCCGTGTTTATGCCCGCGCCGACACTCCGGTACATTCCCTGTTGCATGAAGCCTGCCATCTGATCGTGCTGCCCCCGGAAAAACGGGCGGCCGTGCATACCGACGCCAGCGATTCGGTGCCGGAAGAAGACGCCACCTGCTACCTGCAGCTACTGCTGGCCGACCGGATTACCGGCTTCGGTTTCGCACGGGCCTGCGCCGACATGGACGCCTGGGGCTACAGCTTCCGGCTCGGTTCGGCCCGCGCCTGGTTCGAACAGGATGCTGAAGATGCCCGTAGCTTCCTCTACGAACGCGGAGTTCTTCCCCTGCCCGACCCGGCCGAGGCTTCAGTCGATTAGCGAAGCCTGATATCATCGAATGCATTCCAACCCGCATTCGGAGCTTCCGTGAACATCCAACGCCTCGCCTTGACCTTTGCCATCTCCGCCAGCCTGCTCGGCCTTGTTGCCTGCAGCCCGAAAACCGGGGATGGCGCTTCGACGGAAGCCGCTTATGCCAATGAGACCGCCGATGAATTCATCGCCCGCGTCAACCGCGAGCTGACCGAAGCGTATCCGGAAATCACCTCGTCGCAATGGCTGGCCTCGACCTACATCAACGGCGATTCCGAGCGCGTTTCGGCCAAAGCCAACGAACGCTATCTAGCCATGATGAGCAAGTACATTGCCAAGGCCAAGACCTTCCCGGCCGATGCCAAGATGACGCCGGAAACCGCACGCGCGATCCAGCTGCTGAAGATCGGCGTGACCCTGCCGCCGCCGAACGACCCGAAGGCGCTGGCCGAGCTGACCGCGCTGGCCACCAAACTGGAAGGCATGTACGGTTCCGGCAAATACTGCCCGGACAGCAAGAAACCGGAGGACTGCCTCGATATCGGCGCCGTGTCCAAGATCCTGGCCGATCCCGCCAGCACCTACGACCAGCAGCTGAATGCCTGGAACGGCTGGCACACCATCGCCATGCCGATGCGCAAGGACTACCAGCGCTTCGCCGAACTGTCCAACCAGGGCGCCAAGGATCTGGGCTTCGGCAACACCGGCGAACTGTGGCGCTCGGGCTACGACATGAGCCCGGCCGATTTCCAGAAGGAAAGCGACCGCCTGTGGGGCCAGGTCGAACCGCTGTACAAGGAACTGCAGTGCTACACCAAGAACAAACTGGTCGCCAAGTACGGCGACAAGGGCCAGATCAAGGGCATGATCCCCGCGCATCTGACCGGCAATCTGTGGCAGCAGGACTGGGGCAATCTCTGGCCGATCCTCGAGCCCTACAAGGGCGCCGGCAGCCTCGACATCAACAGTGTGCTGCAAAAGCAACATGACAAAGTGTTGAATGAAAAACTGGCCGCCGCCGGGGGTGCCGCCTCACTCAGTCCGCTGAAATTCGCAGACGTTTCGCATGAGGCCGATCTGCAGCACGCCAAGGACATGGGCCGTCTGTCGGAGAGCTTCTACACCGGTCTGGGCATGCCGAAACTGCCGGAATCGTTCTGGAACAACGCCCAGTTCATCAAGCCGCGCGACCGCGACGTGGTCTGCCACGCCAGCGCCTGGGACATGGATCTGAAAGGCGATGTGCGCATCAAGATGTGCATCACCCCGACCGAAGAAGACCTGACCACGCTCTATCATGAATACGGCCATGTCTATTACTACCTGGCCTACAACAAACTGCCGATCCTGTTTCAGGGCGGCGCCCACGACGGCTTCCACGAAGCCATCGGCGACACCATCGTGCTGTCGATGACGCCCGATTACCTGAATTCGATCGGACTGGTCGACAAGCCCGCCGTCAGCCAGGAAGCGGTGATCAACGGGCAGATGCGCATGGCCTTGGCTAAGGTCGCGTTCATGCCCTTCGGTCTGATGATCGACCGCTGGCGCTGGGGCGTGTTCGACGGTTCGATCAAACCGGAGCAGTACAACAAAGCCTGGTGGGACCTGAAAGCAAAATACCAGGGCGTGGCGCCGGCCACCGCCCGCGGCGAAGACTTCTTCGATGCCGGCGCGAAATACCATGTGCCGGGCAACACGCCCTACACCCGCTATTTCCTGTCGCACATCCTGCAGTTCCAGTTCTACAAAGCCCTGTGCGATGCCTCCGGCTACAAAGGCCCGCTGTACCAGTGCAACTTCGCCAACAACCCGGAAGCCGGCAAGCGCTACTGGGCCATGCTGAGCAAGGGCTCCAGCCAGCCCTGGCAGAAGACCATGAAGGAACTGACCGGCAAGGAAGAAATGGACGGCTCGGCCGTACTGGAATATTTCGCACCATTGCAGAGCTGGTTGAAGGAACAGAACAAGGGCCAGCAGTGCGGCTGGCAGGCTCCGGAATAAGGGCCTGACATGTTGAGTGCTCCTTCCGATCTGCAGCCGCAGGCGCTGGCCACCGCCACCGCCCTGCCCGCACGTTTTTACACCGGCGAAGGCACGGCCGCGGTGGACCAGACCGCCGTGTTCAACCGGCACTGGCAGTACGTGTGCCACAGCTCGCAGATCGCCGATGAAGGCGATTATGTGGTCTCGGTACTCGGCCAGCTTCCGGTCATCGTGATCCGTACCGCTGAAGGGCTGCGCGGCTACCACAACGTCTGCCGGCACCGTGCCGGGCCGTTGTCGCAGTGCTCGGGCAAAGGCGCCAAGCAATTGCGCTGCCGTTACCACGGCTGGACCTACAACCTGGACGGTAGCCTGCGTACCGCCACCGAAATGAAGGATGTGGCGGATTTCGACGTCAGCTCGGTGCGTTTGCCGGCGCTGCAGGTGCGTGAGTTCGAAGGCCTGGTGTTCGCCGCTTCGGAAAACCCGCCGCCGTTCGAGGACTACGTGGCCGGCATCGCCGAGCGTCTGGCCGTCAGCGGCCATGCCCTTGCCGATCTGCGCTTCCACCAGCATCTGAGTTACGACATCGACTGCAACTGGAAGACCTAC